>CAZMRK010000001.1:0-2713 GCA_964568355.1 uncultured Solibacteraceae bacterium
CCCACCGGCGCTTACGCCGAAATCATTTTGCTTGTAAATACCGTGCTCCTTTTCGAAAAAATTGCGCGCATCGAGATCGTTGTTGCGCAGGAACTCATAGACGGTACCGTGAAACTCATTGGTGCCGGATTTCGAGGAAAACGTCATGATGCCTCCGGCAGCGTGGCCGAACTCCGCCTTGAAACCGTTCGTATCCACGGTGAATTCCGTGATCGCTTCGACGGAGGGCGAGTTATAGGCGATCCAGGACGTTTGCAGCGCACGCGTAGTAGCAGCCGACACGCCGTCGAGCGTAATGCCAAAGCTGGATGCCTGGCCGCCGCCGATCGAGAAGCCCTGGTCGCCGTAGTTCTTGGCCTCGGGCGTCAACTGCGCCAGGTCGAAGGGGCTGCGCAGCGCTCCACTAACGACCAGCGGCAGCTCGTCCACCAGCTTGTTAATAATCGTAACGCTGGTCTTGGCATCGGAGGTCTGCAACTGCGGCACCTCGGCACTGATTTCAACGGTCTGCTGGGAGGTGCCGACCTCAAGCGCCACGTCGACGCGGATTGTGGAGGCGGCATTGAGCGTGACGTTGGATCGCAGGGCGACGCGGAAGCCTTCCTTTTCGACCCGCACCGAGTACCGACCGACAGGCAGGCTGACCGCGGTATAGTCTCCCGATTCGGTCGTCATGGTCTGCGAGGAAAAATTGGTGTCGGTGTTGAGGATGGTAACCCGGGCACCGGGAACGACGGCGCCGGAGGCATCTTGAACAGTCCCGGTGATGGTGCCGCGTTCGGATTGTGCAAACGCGGACGACAGACAGAGCAGAACAGAGAACGAGAATACAAAGCCGCTACCCGGACGGCGTGTGATGGGCATCCTGGCCCCTCCTTAGTGAAACAACATCCCCGTGTTTCACAGTGTGGGAGATAGTATCACCGGGGCGCAGCCTATGCAAGTAAAAGTTAGTGCTACGGCGGGGTGATTCGGTTCGTCCGCTTGCCGGCGCGCGCGGTTCCGTTCCGCCACTGAACCGCGACCTTCAGGGAGCGGACTTCGCGGTCAAAGCACTAGAGAAAACTTACAAAGATACGATTCATTCCTGATTCCGAAGCCAACGGAAAGTCTGGCATTGCACCCTACTTCGGCGTCTGCGCGATACGGTCGCGAATGATGCGGACGAACGAGAGAGAGCGCAGCTCTTCCAAGGTCAGGCCGGTGAGAGGCGAGGCTTCCGATTCGGGAATGGCGCCGCACTGCATGGCCCGGAGAAAGGTATTCAGCAGCCCCTGGCCCGTGGCGGCATCGTCAAAAATCTCACCAACGCGAGTGGCTTGCGCGGCCTGCTCCACGAAATTGCGAAGCCGCCGGGAAGAGTTCTCCAGATGCTCCAGGAAAAAGACATGGAGCGCGGCGTAACGCGCGGGAAGCTGGGCCGGATGCAGATCCCAACCCTGATAGAAGCCGCTGGCGAGGGCGTGCCGCACATTTCGGTAATGCAATTTCCACGCCCGCTCCACGATGGCGCGGTTCTCGGCCAGATGCCCGGCGGTCTCCGGCCGCGCGTGGCGCGGAATCGGCAGGATATTGGTAGCACCGTCCGAGAGGAAAATACCCGAGCCCGCCAGGGCAACCTGGAGGATACGGCGCAGGTGATCGCAAACGGGGTGCTGCAAGTGCTGTACCTCCGCCGTTACACCGCAGCTCGCCAGGTAATCGTAAGCGCCTACGTGAGCCGCCACCGCGCGGCCCCGCGCCTGATCCACCACGTGGCGCAGGGGGCAGCGGCCTTCCCGGTCGGCGATCAACTGGGGCATCTCCACCATGAACTCGATTTTGAGCGCGCCGGCAGGCAGACCGAGGCGTGGCTCCAGCAGGTCCAGCACATCGGCCAGCGCGGCGACACTTTCCGGCATGGTGACCTTGGGCAGGGTAATGACGAAATGGGGGGGCAGCGTGCCGCCGGTCTCGGCAGCGAGCGTCGTCAGAAACAGATCGAGCGTGCGCACGGCTCGCGAACGCAGGTCGGAGCTGAGCGGTTTGATGCGAATGCCGAGAAACGGAGGCAGCGTATCGGCAGCGAGCCCACGCGCCACTTCCCTGGCGGCGGATTCGGCGTGGCTGTCCTCCTCGCGATCGGTCCGGTGGCCATAGCCGTCTTCGAAATCGATCCGGAAGTCCTCCACCGGTTCGCGAACGAGTTTTTCTTCGATGCGGAGGCGGACGGTCTCGGCCAGAGACCGGTTCTCGATTTCGAAGATACGAGCCAGCGTCTCGCCGTCCGGCGCATAGGTGGCGAGCGAGCGCCGCGCCAAATCGCCCAGTTTCCGGCAGGTCTCCGCTTTGAACAAGTGAGCTCCGCCGTAAACGGTGTGGACCGGCTGGCGCCGCTCCGCAGGCCCCGGCCAGGCCCGGGAAAATGCCTCGTCCGCCGCCTGCAAGCGGGCAAAGATCCGGCTGGTGGCTTCGCTGCTCAGGGAAGTGTTCATCCTCTAGTACCTGTGCTTGTCGGGGATCCGCGCCCATTCGGCGAAAACGCGCCGGGCCTCCTCCCGCAGCAGGGGGGACATCGGAATCCCACGCTCGGCGCGAGGCAGGGCGATCTGGCTGTAGATGAAAGAATCGTCGAATCCCGCCTCGGCTGCGTCGCGGCTCTCACAGGCGAAGTAGACCCGCTCGGGACGAGCCCAGTAGATCGCGCCCAGGCACATGGGGCAAGGCTCGCAGG
>CAZMRK010000002.1:0-6552 GCA_964568355.1 uncultured Solibacteraceae bacterium
CGCCGCCGAAAGACAAAGCAGGGCCACGCAAATGCGTCTGAACATGCCGAATATGTTATCCCAGAATGCCCCGGGCGCAGCCGGCCGCAAGCAGAACTCCGCCCGGAAGCCCGCCGGAAGGGCGGCGGAATGTCTCGCACACGCCGTTTTGACTTGGCTTTTCCCGATCTGCGACACTGGCGTTTCATGCTTCATTGCCTGGTGCGCCCACGTGCCTTGCTGCTGGTATGCCTGCTGATGCTCCTGGCGCTCTCGCCCGGATCAAAAGGTTTTGCGATCGCAACGGTGAACCTGCCGGCGCACGAGTCTCTGCAATACAGCATCGAGTGGCGTCTCATCACGGCCGGCAACGCCCGCCTCACCTGGAGCGGAGAACCGGACAATCCCCACGCCGGTTGGCAGGCGCGCCTGCACCTAGAATCGGCCGGCCTCATCTCCAAGTTCTATGGAGTTCTCGATGATTATTCCGCTTTTCTGCGTCCGGACCTTTGCACCTCCAACACCCATATGACCGCGCAGGAGGGCCGCCGCAACCGCGAAACCAACGTCACGTTTGATGCGCAGCGCCGCAAAGCCAGCCGGGTCGAGCGGGACCGCCTCAAGAACTCCGTTGTCGATTCCAGCGAGATCGATACCCCGCCGTGTGTGCATGACGTCGTCGGCGGGCTTTATTTTCTGCGGACCCTGCATCTGGAGCCGGGGCAGAGCACTCAGATTCCGGTTAGCGACGGCAAGAAGAGCGTGATGGCCCGCGTGGAAGCGCAGCAGCGCGAAGATGTCAAAACACCCCGCGGCACCTTCAAAACCATCCGCTACGAGGCGTATCTTTTCAATAATGTCCTCTACCACCGGAGCGGCCGCCTCTTTATCTGGATGACCGATGACGCTCGCAAAATTCCGGTGCAGATCCGGGTGCGCCTCCCGTTTGCCATTGGTACCATCACTTTGCTTCTGGAGAAAGAAGAACGATGAGAACCATCGCCTCTCTCTGTCTGGCGGTTGTCCTGGCCCCGGCCGCCTACACGCAATCGGCTCCGCTGCTTCCCACGGGCGAAGCACTCCAGTTGTATCGCCGTATCGCGGACCGGATGGGCGCGCTTCCGCTGGCCGTGCCGGGCCTCGATCGCGCCGTCGCACCCACTGTGGAAAACGCGCGGAAGGCTCTGGCCACGCTCTATGATGTGCCGCAGAATGCCGCGCAGGTTCATGTTCTGATCACCAGCCTGCGCGCCTACCTGGTGATCGCCGAGACCGTGCCTAAACCCACTCCGCTTCCCGAAGAAGCCCGTAAGCAATTTGTCGAACTGCGCGAAGATGCCGACCGCCTCGATTCCCACTTTCGCGGTCTGCTCGAACTCAAGGAGCGCCAGGTGCGCAATCCAGATCGAGATAACCTGCACCGCTACGCCGAAGCCAACCGCTCCGCCGGCCATCCCGCTCCCGAGAAGTCTCGCGTGATCTTCCTGGGCGATTCCATCACCGATGGCTGGCGGCTCAACGAATACTTCCCGGACCGCGACTACATCAATCGCGGCATCAGCGGCCAGATCACCGGCGAAATGCTGGGACGCATGCAGTCGGACGTTGTCAATCTCGACCCCAAGGGGATGATCGTGCTGGCCGGCACGAACGATATCGCCCGCGGCGTTCCCATCGAGACGATCGAAAACAATCTGACCATGATTGCGGACCTGGCGGAATTTCACAAAATCAAGGTAGTGATCGCCTCCGTCCTCCCCATCAGCGACTATCACAAGGACCAGAATCCACAGTACGAGCGCAGCCGCCAGCGCCCGCCGGCCACCATCATCGCTTTGAACCAGTGGATCAAGCAGTTCTGTGCCAAGCGCAACCTGGGATACGCGGACTACTACACCGCCATGGTCGATAAGGATGGTTTTTTGCCCGCGGACCTCGCCGATGACGGACTCCATCCCAACGCCAAAGGCTACCGCCTCATGGCCCCGATCGCCTTCGAGGCCATCCGCCGACAGTTGGGCGAGTATACGCCCGATCAGACCCGCTTGCAGCGACGCTGATTCGCCGCCTACGCAGTGACGAATCGCCGCTCGCGCATGGCCTGGTTGGTCAGGTGCGAGACGTTGGCGGCCTCCACGGCCACCCGGATATTGGCATTCGGCGTCTTGCGGCTGCGGATCGAATCCAGCCAGTTTTGCAGGTTGGCGCGGGTGCCGTCGCCGGTGCTCCGCACCACTACGTCGGGCTCCGGCATGTTGGTCCCTTCGGCGGGGATCTTACCCTCGCGGTAGACCCAAACTCCGTCCCGCGTCAGTTTCATGGTGCCCTGGCTGCCGCGGAAGACGATGCCTCCGCCTTCGAGCGACCCGTTCATCGTGCCGTAGTAAACCGCCGTGTAGTTGTTGGGAAATTGGATGCAGCAGTTCACCGTGTCGGGACACTCCAGGTCGCGCAGCGCGTGCGTGGCTCCGGACGCTTGCACCGACTGGAGCACCGGGCTCTGCATAAACCACATGATCACGTCGATCCAGTGGGTCATCAGGTCCGTGAAGATGCCGCCGCCAAAATCCCAGAAGAAGCGCCAGCGGCGGTACTTCGTCTCGCTGAACGGTTGCTCCGGCGCCGAACCGAGCCAGCGCTTCCAGTCGAGTTTGGCCGGGTCGATGCGATCCGCCGGATGGACCGGTCTCGGCGGGCGCGGGCCCAGGTAGTTCTGATACCAGTAGCACTGCGCCAGCGTGATCTCACCCAGCCGCCCGGAATCCAGCAGCTCTTTGGCCAGAATGAAATGGTCCCAGCTCCGCTGCTGCGTTCCGGTGGCCACGACGCGCCCGGATTTCTCCACTCCGGCGATCAGTTTGGCCCCTTCGGCTACCGTGTGCGTCACCGGCTTTTCGCAATAGACGTCCTTGCCGGCTGCCACCGCGTCCAGGGTCATCGGAGTGTGCCAGTGGTCCGGAGCGCCCACCACGACGGCATCCACCTCGCGATTGTCGAGCACCGCCCGATAGTCGCTCACGGCAGTGCACGGCGCGCCCATTTTCTCCACCGCTGCCATCCGGCGCGGCTCATACACATCGCATGCCGCGACTAACTCGGTTCCCGGCAGGGCCTTCAGCAGAGACGCCAGATACATGCAGCGTCCCCCGGTACCGATCAGCCCGATGCGGATTCGGTCGTTGGCCCCCAGGACGCGCCCGCTGGCGAGCAGCGTTCCCGTGGCGGTAGCGGTCACGAAATCTCTGCGCTTCATCGGCCAATAGCGTACCACGTGCCACCGGCGAAATCGCCCGTGGAAAATGTCACAATAAGGTATCGCGCTTATGTTAATGGGAACCTGGATGGCAGCCAGGAGATGGAAATGAATCGCCGGCAATTCCTCGCCGCGCCCGCCGCGCTGCCCTTTGTGGCATCCGGAGCCGCCGCTGCTGCTTTGGCGGTGGACAGCAAAGTGGTCCGGCTGAAGCTCAAGCACACCTGGACCACGGTGATGTCCTCCAGCGACTATCGCGACAACATCTACGTACAGTTTTCGTCCGGCGGCATCACCGGCCGCGGCGAAGGCGCTCCCATCGTGCGCTATCACGAAGACGCCGAGTCCGCCCGCCGCGCCGTCGACTCCGTCAAGGATCAACTGGTCTCCGCCGACCCGTGGCAATTCTCGAAGATCCTCTCGCAGATTTTTCGCAAAATCGAAGGGCAGTATGCCGCCAAGGCGGCCATGGACATCGCTCTCATGGATTGGGTCGGCCAGAAGCTGGGTGTGCCGCTCTACCGCTATTTCGGCTTCGATCCCGCCGATGCGCCGGTCACCACCTTCTCGATCGGCATTGATACTCCGGAAATCACGCGCCAGAAGGTCCGCGAGGCCGCCGAGTATCCGGTCCTCAAGATCAAGGTAGGGCTGTCGACCGACGAGGCTACCATCGAAGCGGTTCGCTCGGTGACGAAAAAGCCCCTCCGCGTGGATGCCAACGAGGGCTGGAAGGACAAAGAGGAGGCCGTCCGCAAGATCAACTGGCTGGAGAAGCAAGGCGTCGAGTTCGTCGAACAGCCCCTGCCCGCGCCCATGATCGAAGAGACCCGCTGGGTGCGCAGCCGCGTGCACATTCCAATCATTGCCGACGAAGCCTGCCTGCACGCCGCCGATATCCCGAAACTGGCCAATTCCTTCGATGGAGTGAACGTGAAACTGGACAAGGCCGGCGGCATTCTGGAAGGCTACCGGATGCTCCAGATCGCCCGCTCCCTGGGCATGAAAACCATGCTGGGCTGCATGATCTCCAGTTCGGTCTCGGTAACTGCCGCGGCCCATCTCTCGCCTCTGGTAGACTATGCCGACCTGGACGGAAATCTACTGATCGCCAACGATCCCTACACCGGCGTAACCGTGCGTCAGGGAAAGCTGGTGCTGCCAGACCGTCCTGGTCTGGGCCTCCTCGCCCCGCGCGTGGCTTAGTCGCGGTAGAAACCGCCCCACTGCCTCGTGTCGGAAAACCGAAACGGTAGTTTCGGTTTTTTCGAGCACGCCTCAATGGAATGAAGCACTTGCGGAGGTGAGACCGAAACGGCCGTTTCGGTTTTCCGCTCCGGATCGTTAGCTTTTCAGCCGCAGGAAGAACCAGACCATCCCCACCACCAGCAGCAGGGACGCCGATACCTGCACCGGGCGGAGTGCCCGCGCGATTCTGCCGATTCGGGAGAATACCAGGGCCAGCAGCGCGATCGCCAGCAGTTCCGCCAGAAACGCTCCGGCCAGCACGTAGCCGGGCCGGTACTCGGCCGTCTGCAGGAATAGCAGCAGATAGAGCCCGTGAAATCCGCCCAGAATGCCCACGATGAGCCAGCGCCAACCGGCTTCCGGCAATAGCAGGATTTCCACAGCCAGATAGGCAATTGTCAACGCCGCCGCTGCTTCCACAAAGCGCGCGGCCGGCTGCCATCCGGTATGAGGCACTCCCAGCACGGCCGCTAATTGCCCGACTAAAAACATGCCGGTCAACGCCAACAATTCCCGGCGGCTGCGAGCGGCCAGCACCAGGCTCGCCAGAAACAGAATCTGCACCAGGCCGCCCAGCGCTCGCGAGAAGCCGGCCCCCAGTTCCCGTACCGCAATTTCCGCCGCCGTAGGCGGATTGAAGCGCAGTTCCGATTTGGTGAAGGAAAAATCGAAAAGCCCCTGGTCGCGCTTGCCATCTTTTTCCGCGCGCAGCAGGTGGACGTGGTTGGGCACCGTCACGGAATAATAGGTGCATTCCACCTCGATCCGGTCCACCGGCTCCGGGAACTCATAGTCCGCCGTACAGACGTAGCTGGCCGCTCCTTCATCGGCGCGGCAGGTTTTATCGACCAGGCGCGCCGCCTTGCCGCCGCTCGAAAAATGGATCTGCTCCAGCAGAGTCTGGGCGGGATCTTTCACGTGCGGGATCTCGTAGATGGGCATGCGCAGTTCGTAGTGCGCCCGCTGGCCCCGAACCGAGAGGTCCCCGGAGCTCATGCTCATCATGTGACCCCAAAGCGGAGGGAGGAAGGCGAACAGCCAGAGCAGCCGTCTCATGGGATCGTAGCCGGGGAGGGCTCAGGCGGTCGCACTTTGCGAATCCAGCGGTAGAGCACCCGCAGCAGCGCCAGGATGGGGACCGAAAGAAACGCTCCCGCAATACCGGCCACCTCCGCTCCGGCGAATACGCCGAACAGCACCGCCAGGGGGTGCAGCTCCACGCCGGAGCCCATCACGTAGGGCGAGAGCACGTAATCCAGGAACAACCGGTAGACCAAAAGGAAAATGATCATCGCCACGATGGAAGATCCCCCGAATCCGCCGACCACCAGCGAGATCACCATTCCGCACAGCGGTCCGATCATAGGGATGAACTCCAGCAGTCCGGCGACAGCGCCCAGCAGAATGGCATATTGCAGTCCCATAATCGAGAGCGCCACGCTGTAGCAGATCATCGTGCATAGAGCCAGGGTAATGACCGCCCGCATATAGTGCGCCAGCAGCAGGTGGACGTCCGCAAATAGATCATCCAGCATCGCGCGCTGGCGGCTGGAGTTCACCAGCCCGCGGAAATACTCCCGGATCTCGGCGCCGTCTTTCAGAAAGAAAAAGCCCAGAATGGGGATCACGATCACATAGACCGCGTCGCTCGCCACGCTCAGAAATTTCAACCCGGCCCGAGGCAAGGACGCCAGCAGTTCGTTCGAGCGCTGCGCGATCTGCTCCTTGATCTTTCGCACGATCTGGGCTTCCAGGGAATTGTTTCCGGGACCATTGCTGAGCTGTTCCCATCGCGACACCAGGGCAGGGAATTGCCGGGATAGCGCGTTGGCCTCGTCCACCGCCCGTGTGCCCACCAGGATGCCTGCGCCTACCAGGGCGCCGATCAGGATCAAATATGCCACCGCCAGCGCGGGCGTGCGGGTACGGGCGCCGGGCAAGAACCGGTTCAGCCGGTCCACCACCGGCGAGAGCATGTAGGCGAACAGCAACGCCAGCACGAAGACGAACAGGGTCCGGCGCACCAGATAGACCAGGAACAGCAGCAGCAGTACGGCGACCGCCGTCCAGGT
>CAZMRK010000003.1:0-3256 GCA_964568355.1 uncultured Solibacteraceae bacterium
CCTTTGGCATGAAAGCGGGCAATGAAGGCGGCGGGATCCGGGTAGGATTCTTTGTCGTAAAGACCGAAGCTCGTGGTTTCATGGAAACGCTTCTCCGCACGCGGCCAGAATCCGGAACCCACCACCATCCAGGCCAGCGGATAGCCGTCTGCGAGATACCGGTCCACATTCTCCGCCACCGTCTTGTGGTTGGTATCCCAGGCCAGAGCGCCGAATGCCTCCCAGCCTACGCCAAAAAACTCGTACTTCGGCTTCAGCACCGGATAGCCGTAGAGGTTGCGCGACTCCAGGAACTGACGATAGATCTCGCGGGGAGTGCCCAGAAACACGGTAAAGCGGACTTCGCTCTCCACCTGGCGCGACCCCTGCGCGACCTCCTCCGCCGTGCTGCGGATCATTTTGACGCCGGGCTCCCATACCAGAAACGCAAAGCCCTGCTTGGGATAAATCGAAAAGTTCGAGCCGATGCGCGACAGACCCTGGCCGGTCAGGAAACGATCGTTGCGGTAGCCGGTGATATCCGTATCGAAGCCCTTGCGGCCTGTGGCGGCGTGGTCGCCGAGTCCGAAGCCCGGCTGCGCGGGTGCGAAGCGCAGCAGCACGGCCTGGGGCTCAGTGGGCCGCACAAGGAAGTCGGCCTGGCGGCTGCTCAGGGAAACGGTCAGACGCGCCGTACGGCCGGAAGGCGTGCGCAGGTGGAACACGTGCTGCCCGGCGGAGTCGAATGTTTCGGAGGTGATCGAAGCCGGCTCCAGGTTCTCCGGATCTCCGAGCAGGATTCCCGATTGTGCATGAGCGTTCGCAGCCGGTGCGTTGGCCCGGCTAATGCCGATACGGACGGGATCCCGCGTGATCGTCAACGTGGTCTCACCGGCAGTGAGAGATACCGGATCGGCGGCGGACGCCGCAGCCCAGCATGAGAACGCCAGGAACAGAATAGAAATTGCCGGGTCAGGCCTCATAACACCGCACCTCGAAAAGCGCTGCCGGCGCGCCGTGAGTCTCCAGGATTTCAATACGGATCTCGGTGGTCTCTACCGGCTCGGGCAGGAGCACGGTGTTGCGGGTCTGATGATTCTCATCGCACGCAAACAGGACACGAGCCCTGTCCAGAATGCGGTAGCGCCGCACGCAGAACGGAATGTCGCGCTCGGGATGCCCCATCAGCACGGATTCCATGGGATGGTCGAAATCCGTGTCAAAACCAAGTTCGATGCGGCCGATGCGTTGTGGCGTGGGCCAGCGTAGCGTCACAAAGGGGTTTGGATCATCCAGCGAGGCGACCCAGGCATTGGGTTGAATGGTTGGCCGCGCGATGCCGTTGGCCAGGTTGGAAGGACCGAACAGATCCAGCGGTGGCTGGATCGTAATGGCGAAATTGTGACCCCCGGGGCGCCGCGACGGAAGCCAGAACTCGAACGAATCGATGCCGCTGTCGGCCGGCGGTTCCTGCCGCGCGCCCTTTGCGACCGCCTTATTCACGGACTGCGACAGGCTCAAGATGCCGGTGACGCGTGTCTCCGAGGTGCGAACCTGGACCGCGGCATTGGAATGGAGAAGATAAAGGACATAACACGGCTCCTCGACTGCGCAATCCGGCGCTATGCGCACACAGCGTCCGGAACCCGGTTCCAGATTCACTGCCGCCTGATATAGCGTGACATCCGGAGTGAAACCGCCGGGAACCGAACTGCGCCGAACCTCCAGCGGGAGCGTGGTGCGCTCCGCAATGTCGGCCAGAAACGTGACTGCGGGCAGCGGCCCCGCCGGAACCGGCAGCAGCATGCCCCGCGAGGTCTCGAGCGCTACCGAACCGCCGCCGGCCGCCAGCCGCGAAAGCAGCAGGCGGGAACTGGCCGAGATTTCCGCACGGCCGGCGAGATCTTCAGGATCCTCCAGTGCCACACCGGGAATGTAGTGGCCCACGCGCAGCAGCGCCCGCTGGAGGCGCTCCACGCGCCCCTCCTGGAGCAGGTCCCGAGGCAGCAGGTTTTCCTGCCGGCACAACGCCGCTGCTACACCCACAGCCTCGCCTCCCTGGCCGCAAGTGGCCATCACGCGCGTGGAGCCGAAAGCCACGTGCGAGGCACTGATGATCCGGCCCGCCAGGAAAAGATTGCGGACGTTGCTGCTGTAATAGCAGCGGTAGGGGATCTGGTATACGCCCTTGGAGTGCCACTGGATACACGGTGCGAGTTCGCTATAAACACCGTCGGCCGGATGCAGGTCCATCGCCCAGCCGCCATAGGCGACTGCGTCACGGTGCATGCGTTGGTGTACGATGTCCTGCTGGTTGAGGATATAGTCGCCTTCAAAGCGCCGGCTCTCCCGCTTCCCTGGAATGGTGCCGAACCATTCCAACGTGAGATTTTCCGCCTCGGGAAAGCGGCCGGAGTTCTTGATGTAGTCCCAGGCGCCGTAAGCCACCTTCCACAACTCCCACTTGATCGCCTCGGTCTCGTGGACCGTATCCACCCGGCCGCCCCATTCGAACCACCAGAACCGGCAGCCGGAATCGGAGGCGCGGATGTCGCGATATCGCGGAATCTGTGTAATGTCTTTCAGCGCGAAGGACGGAGGAAAAAAGCGCACCGGATGACCGGCGTCCTTCGAGTAGAAATAGAGCGAATGGCCGAGCAGTTCGTGGCACGCCTCGGGCGGCGCGAAGCCCTCCCCGAACTCGTCGCGGGATTCAGCGCCCATTCGAAAGGCGCCGCCGGCGAGGAAGGCGACAATGCCGTCTCCCGAGGCATCGCAGAACAGCGGCGCCTCAACCTCATAGCGCGTTTCATTCTGCGAGCAGAAAGCGCTGATGCGTGAAATGGTGTCCGGGTCGGATTTCGCCACTTCGCTCACCGCCGTATTCAACAGCAGCGTGATGTTCGGTTCCGCCACGACCTTTTCCAGAAGGATCGTATCAAGGATGAGGGGATTCCCTTCCGGATTGCGGTGCAGATTCTCCACCAGGATTTCGTCTACCAGGCCGCCCTCGCGAGCCCAACGATTGTTATTCCCCATGTGGGACGTGGCGCCGAGCATCCAGAGGCGCACCTCGCTGGAGGCGTTACCGCCCAATACCGGGCGATCCTGAATCAGCACAACCCGGCAACCGGCACGGGCCGCGGCAATAGCTGCGCAGGTCCCGGCAACACCACCGCCGGTGATCGCCAGGTCGCAGGACAATGGCAAAGTGTGTAGCGAACGCATTTCGGTCTTACCTGTTCTTTTCATGAAGTTCGTAGCGCCGGTCCATCAT
>CAZMRK010000004.1:0-7189 GCA_964568355.1 uncultured Solibacteraceae bacterium
AAAACATCACCTCCACTCTCCGGCGATTCGCAGCACCGGAAAGGTCAAAATGGGAAAGTGCTTTTTCTTCTTTCTTGGACTGGCGACACTCGTTTTGCCGTTTACCGTCGCGGCACAAAAGGCCGATCCGCCTCCTGAGGAGTCGAAGCCGGCCACCAAAAACTCGGCCACCGATAGCCAGAGCGCGGCGGAACCCAAGAAGCTGGCGAATGACAATCCCGCTCACGTGAACCCAGCCGGATACGTCATTGGCGCGGAAGACGTGCTGATGATCCGTGTATGGCGCGAGCCGGAACTCTCCGGTCAGCTTTCGGTCCGCCCCGATGGCAAGATCTCTCTCCCCCTTATCGGCGAAACAGCAGCGGCCGGCCTTACTCCGGAGGCCTTGGCGGCGGATATTGGTAAAAGTCTCACGAAATTTATGAACCGCCCGGAAGTCACGGTGGGCGTTCTTCAGGTCAACAGCAAGCGCTATTTTATCCAGGGCGAGGTTCAGAAACCGGGCGCCTATACCTTGACGGTGCCCACCACGGTGCTGGAAGCGCTGGTGAACGCGGGCGGATTCCGCGACTTTGCCAATACCAAGAAGATCCGCGTGATGCGTGGATCTCAGGTGTTTAAATTCAATTACAAAGAAGTAACCCAGGGTAAGCATCTGGAGCAGAATATTCAACTCCACGCGGGCGATCAGATTATCGTTCCCTGAGGTCCCGCCGGTATTCATCGAATCGAGGTTGCAAGGACTACAGAACTATGGTACCGACGCAAGGATTTGTCAGTGTTTCGAGGAGACCACCGGACGTAGAAGACTACATCGAAATGCTCCGGCGGTATCGGTCTTGGATCATTGGCCCGATGTTCGCCGGCCTCGTGGTTGCGGTGGTGGTGGCCTTTTTCTGGCCCGATACCTACGTTTCGAGCGCCACTCTGCGCATCACGCCGCAGCAGATTCCCGAACGGCTGGTGCCCAGCAATATCAACACCCAAATCGCTCAGAGACTCACCGCCATGCAGCAGGAGATTCTGAGCCGGACCAGCCTTTCCGAGCTGATCCAGCGGCCTTCCATGGATCTCTACCGCAAAGAACGCCTGCGCACGCCCATGGAGGACGTGGTGGAGAACATGCGCAAGGACATCAAGATCACGATCCTGGACGTGCCCACCACGCCCGGCCAGGGAGGCACCCGGGTGATGGCCTCTGCGTTCCAGGTTTCGTTTGCCTATCCGGAGCGCTATAAGGCGCAGGCGGTGGTGCGGGAGCTGGTCACCAAGTTCATGGAGCAGAACTCCCAGGTCCAGCGCCGACAGGCCAAGCTGACCAGCAACTTTCTCGAGGACGAGATGAAGACCGCCAAGACGGAGCTGGACCAGCGCGACGCCGATATCACCGCCTACAAGCGCGAGAATGCCGGACGGCTTCCGGAGCAGATGCAGGCGAACATGCAGACGCTCAATTCGCTGCAGATGCAACTGGCCACGGTTACCGAGATGATCAACCGCAACGGCCAGGAAAAGATGATGTTGGAAACCCAGCTCCAGAATCTGCGCAATCAGGAGCACTTCATTCGCGCCGGCGTCGATGACTCCACGGCTCCATCGGCGGTTTCCAATGAGCGGCTGATCCAGTTGGACCGCAGCATCCTCGATACGGAAACCGCGCTTTCCGCGGCCCGGCAAACCTACAAGGAAGACTATCCCGACGTGCGCAGCCTGAAGGCTCGCCTGGAGATGCTGAAAAAACAACGCGACTCCCTGGAAAAGCAGCAGGCGGAGACCGCCAAGCCGTCGGATGCGCGCAAGCCCGTGAACCCGCAGGTCGCCCGGTCCTTGCAGGAAACCAGATCGGCCATTGCCAACGTAGAGGCCCAGATTCATGGCAAGAACCTGGATATCCAGGAGCGTATGAAGCAGCAGGGTAAGTTGAGTGAAGCCATCGTGCAATACCAGAACCGAATCGAGGCGGGACCGGTGAACGAGCAGCGCTACGCCGCTCTGATGCGCGAATACAACATCGCCAAGCAGAATTACGACGATCTGGCCAAGAAACGCGATGAATCGGCGACCGCTACCAACCTGGAAGAACGCAAGGCGGGCGAGAATCTCGAGGTCCTGGACCCGGCCTCCCTCCCGGAGCAGCCCAGCGAGCCGAATCGCTTGCTGATCGCCGGCATCGGGATTGGCTCCGGCGTGTTGTTTGGTCTGTTTATGGCAGGGTTTAAGGAGATGAAGGACACGTCGCTGAAGAATCTCAAAGATGTCCGGGCTTACACCAATCTCCCCGTGCTCAGCAGCATTCCGCTGCTGGAAAATGCCCTGCTGGTTCGCCGCAAGCGCAGGCTGTTCTGGCTGGCCTGGTCAAGCGCGGTGATCATCGGAACCATCGCGATGAGTGGTTCCATGTATTACTACTACTTTGGACGGAGTTAGCTTGAGGAATGAGGCAGCGGACCATTGAGTCACGTCTGCCCGTGGAGACAAGATGAGCCGAGTACATGACGCATTACGGCGCGCAGAGCAGTCCGGAGGGTTCAGCATGGAGCCGCGGCCTCTCGCCGCCGGCAATAACGGGGCTTCAGCGGCATCCCTGGCGCCGGTACTGGAAGACGACCCCATCATCATTGACGCGGAGATGCTGCGGGACGTGCCGGAAGTCAGCTTCCAACCCGCCCCGGAGTCGCACCTGCTGGATCTGACGCGCACCCATGAAACGCCTGCCGAAGAGTTCCGCACTCTTCGGACCCGGCTAAACCATCTGCAAACGCTGCAACCGCTGCACAATATCGTGGTCACCAGCGCATCGCCGGCCGAAGGCAAGACTTTCTCCGCCGTCAACCTCGCGCTGGCGGAATCCCACTTGCCGGATCGCCTGGTACTGCTCGCCGATTTCGACCTGCGCCGCCCCCTGGTGCACAATCTCTTCCAGATCGACCGCGGTCCGGGCCTCACCGAATTCCTGCAAGGGCAGATCCCCCTGACTTCGGCTCTGCGTAAAGTCGCAGGCATGAATTTGTACCTGCTGCCCGCGGGCAATGCGGTAAAGAACCCGCTGGAGCTGCTGAACAGCCGCAATGCCCGCCTGCTGTTTGAGCAGCTTCCTCGGGTCTTTGAATGGGCTATTTTCGATAGCCCGCCGCTGCTGTTCTCGGCGGACGCCAATCTGCTCTCCACCATGGCCGACGGCACCATTCTGGTGGTCAAGATCGGATCAACGACCTTCGACAACGTGGCTCGCGCCATGCAATCCCTGTGCGAAAACAACGTCTTGGGAATCGTGGCCAACGGAGCGCGCGCCTCGGAGCTCTACAGCAAATACACCTACTACTACTCCAAGACCGAGTAGCTGCGGGTTCGCGGGTTTCCTGTTCCGGAGTGCCGTTCGCCGCCGGCTAGGGGCGAAGTGTGACTCTAGCCGAACGCGCCGGCCCAGGCGCTTTTCAGTACAACGAGGACGAGCCACGGCGTCATCACGCCGGTCAGCGCCTTGCTGAAAGACAGGCGCGGCGCTGCCGCGGCGAGTCCGATTGCCAGCAGGATCACCACCCAGATCGAAAATAAATCCAGCGAGGTTCCCAGGCTCACCAGCCACTTGGCCGTACTCTGCGGATCCAGAAACGCCCCAACATTGAAGGCCAGCGGGTTCCGCAGGTTGAAATCGTCGGGATTCTTCAGCAACATCACCACCAGGGCCAGCACGGTTGAAACCAGCATCGGCAGCAGCGCATAGCTGGTGACGCCGAATACCTGCTTGAATCGGAGGTGGGCGCCCAGGAAGAAGTTGAAGATCAGCAGGAGTACGCCGGCTTCGACGGCCACCATGACAGGCGTTCCCACAATCGCCCCGGCATATGAGGTGATCGAGACGATCCGGACGGCCTGCTCAACAGCCCGGGCGCGCTGGTCCGCGGGCATGTTTTGCGTCCGCGGATTGCTGTCAAAAGTCTGCTCCATAAAGCGGTCCCAACCGACTCGCCTGGAAAAGGTCACGTTGAACACCAGCGCCAGGAGGATCACCAATATCATTGGCACCCACCACCGCGGCCCGGTCACAATGTCCCGAAAGGCCGTTTTGGGGTCGGTGAGCACTCCCGCGAGACGCGCGGGCTCGCTCAGGTGCGAAACTGCCGGTTCGGGCAAAGCAGGTACTTCAGGAGTCAAGGTCAGACATCCTCGTCGAAAGGGATTATGGCAGCTAGATACGGAGGATGCAAGGTATGTTTCCTTCCGCTCGGGCCTGGCATGTGCGGCCGGGTTCTATGGTATACTCGCAGAAATTTGTTTCTGGGAAAGGTTTAAAAAAACGTGTGGGTGGGACTCTGTCGTCTGGGACTGCTCGTTTCCGGCTGTCTGAGCGCGCTGCCGATTCTTGCGGGAAGCCACTACTTACTGGGTCTGGCATCCCGGGCGAAGGCAGTTTTTACTGGCTCCTGCCTAACTCACGTCTATCTGGGTCGTGTTACAGAATGTTTTTTCTGTCGACATCGATAGCATAAGGTGTTATACTCCCTTCAATTTTGTTTCAGGGTGCGTGATGCGTAATGTGGCTCGCGTCGCCCGAATGCTCAGATCTACTGGGAAGGATGTTTGCCATGAATCGACGAACAAGTTCTGTGATGGCCCTGTTAGTTGCCATCACCAGCGTCTTATACGGACAGTCCGGGACAGGCTCCATCTCCGGCACGGTCACCGACCCCAATGGGGCGGCCGTTCCGGACGCCCGGATTGAGGCTGCCGAAACTGCCAGCGGCCTGGTTTTCCGCACCGCATCCACCGACGCCGGCCTTTACGTGCTGCCGACTCTTCCGGTCGGCGTCTATACCATTACCGTCGAACGCCAGGGGTTTAAGAAAAGCGTGCGCTCCGCCATCGAGGTGCGCGTGGCGCTGCGGGCAACCATCGATGTGGAACTGGAAGTCGGAGATGTTCAGCAGACGGTTCAGGTAACCGGCGAAGTACCATTACTCGAGACTACGGGTCCTATGCGCGGTCAGAACGTCAGTCCGCAATTGTTGTCGAACCTGCCCCTCTGGAACGGCACGCTGCGCAACGCGGAGAGCTTCGTCGGTTATATGCCGGGAGTCAATAGCTGGGGCGAAACCAGCATCAATGGCTCCATCGGCCGCGCTAAGGAAGTCGAGATCGACGGCGCCAGCCTTACCATCCCGGAGTCCGGCGGAGTGGTTTTCAACTTTCCCGGATATGAAGCCTTCGGTGAGTTTAAGCTGATCACCGCTACGTTCAATGCCGAGTATGGACGGCTGGGTGGCGGCCTGGAGACGTTTGTCACCAAGTCCGGCAACAATTCGCTCCATGGCTCGGTATTCCTCAACCTCAAACGGGATATCTTCGATGCCGCCGGATGGAGTGTCAATTCCAATCAGGCAAACCCCCGTGGCTATCGCCCCAAAGAGCGTTTCAACGAGGAGGGTGGCGCGGCTGGCGGTCCTGTCTGGATTCCCAAGATCTACGATGGCCGTAATAAGAGTTTCTTCTATTTTACTTATGCCAAGATCGTCCAGCCCGCCTCCATTGCCGTTAACGGCAGCGAGACTGTTCCCACGCCATTAATGAAGCAGGGCAATTTTTCGGAAGTAGCTACTATTTATGACCCGGCAACCACGGCGCTGGCAAATGGCGTAAGTACGCGGCAGCCGTTTGCTGGTAACATCATCCCGCAGAGCCGATGGAGCAAGATCAGCGGCAATATCTTGCCATATATTCCCAATCCTACTGGTGCTGGAACACAGGGCAATTATCAGTTTATTTCACCGACACAGGTGGATGACTATATCTGGACGCTCAAACTGGAGCATGCCATCACAGCCAACAACCGGGTGTCCTTCTGGCTTTCTCACGAAAACCAGCTCACCAGCAACATCCAGTACTGGCCCGGACCGCTGAGCAACGGTCTGGATTCGTACCAGCAGCCGGACAACTACCGCGTCAATCATGATCTGGTGATCCGGCCGACGATGCTGCTCCATACCACCTTTGGGTTTACGCGCCAGCAGCAGATGTGGAACAACCCCTTGCAGAACGGTTTTGCCTCGAAGATCGGCTTGCCTCTCTCCGGCAAGGCCGATGCCACTCCGGTCATCAATTTCGAAACGGACTTCCCGTCGACCGGGGGCTTGAGCAACAACACCACCTTCGGCATGAACCAGGGCAAGGTCAACGCCGGCGGTCAGTGGAATTGGACTACACACGTTTCCCAGCAGTTCACCTGGACTCATGGGCGGCACGAAATGAAGATGGGTTGGGACATCCGGCGGCTGCGGACGACCTCGAACGACTGGGCGGGCACGAATGGCTTTTACTATTTCTCCCGGGCCCAGACCGCTCTTCCCACCGCCCTTACCACCACGGGCAATGCCTTTGCCAGTTTCCTGCTCGGCAATGTGGATCAGGCTACCGCCACCGCCCAGCCGGTCAATGGCGCGCAGATTCGCTACGGTTACCAGGCCGGTTTCTGGCAGGACACCTGGCGTGTCACTCCGCGCTTCACGCTCGATTACGGCGTTCGCTACGAAGTCCCCATCGGTTGGCATGACGTCAATGGCAACTATATGACCCTGGACATCAGCAAACCGAACCCGGCGGCAAACAATCTGCCCGGCGCGCTGTCATTTATGGGGGTTGGCGCGGGCCGCACCGGCCAGAAGCGCCCCTATCCCACCGACTACACCGATATCGGTCCGCGCGCCGGATTTGCCTATCGCCTGACGGACAGGACCGTGCTGCGCGGGGGCTTCGGCATATACTATGAGACCCTGGGTAACGGTGGCTGCGGCTGCACGGACGGCTTCAACGGCAGCTTCTCCCAAACCTCCGATGGTGTGAATCAGGCGTTCAATTGGGATCAGGGGGGCGTTCAGCCGCCGGCTGGTTTCAAGAATCCTCCGTTCCTCGATCCCAGCTACGATAACTTCAACACGAACATCTGGCGCCTTGGCCCGAACTTCGGGAAGGCCCCACGCGTTTACAACTGGAGCCTCACGATTCAGCACGAGTTTAAGAACTGGCTGTTCGAGACCGCTTATGTCGGTAATCGCGGTCGCGGCCTCAATTCCGGCGTGTACCTGAACCAGCTTCCGACCACCTATCTCTCCCTCGGCTCCCTGCTGACGAAGAACATCCTGGATCCCGCTGTGGTCGCTGCCGGCTACAAGGAGCCGTTCCCGGGGTTCGCCGC
>CAZMRK010000005.1:0-8750 GCA_964568355.1 uncultured Solibacteraceae bacterium
ATTGCCGGTGAGCGACTTCATGTAATTTCCGAGTACCGTGATGATTTGCACTTCCAGGCGGTTCTCTCCGGCGGCCAATGCGGCGCCGATCGAGTATCGATGGCAGCCGTACCACTTCAGGCCCAGACTTCGCCCGTTGAGTGTCGCGTTGGAGATCCCGTTTACCGGCCCCAAATCCAGGAACGCCTGCCCGCCGGCGCCGGACCCGGGAAAGGTGGTTCGGTAGATCGCGGTGCCGGCAAAGGAGCGCAGCGATTCGTCATCCCGGAAATCGATCAAGACGCGCAGGGTGCGCTGGCTGCGGCTTCCGTCCACGTGGCGCAGTTCCAGTTGCCACGGCCCGGAGATCGGCACGGCGCCGGATTCCGAGGGCTGCGGGGACCGCTGCGCGGGCTGATCCATATCCGGCTCGAAAACCAGCAGCAGCGAACCACAGGGCTCGACGCGCACGTTGAGGCGATCCTTGCGCCCATCGAACGCGTATGGCCTGCGTTCGCCGGTCTCCGGGTCCCACTGCCAGGGCGTTTTGCTGCCCGTGGCAAATTCGATTTCCGTCTCGATCTCGCGCTCCGGATCGGAATTCGCGAAGAAGAAAATCTCACGGCCGCCGGATCGCAGCGCGATCTGGCTGAGGTTGATGTCCGGCTGGGCGATGCGCAGGTAGGGCTGGATTCCGAAGCGCTGCTGAAGGCGTCCGTACCACGCCAGAATATCGTCGCCGGGCGGTTCGACCACCGCGCACCGCTGGCCATGGTCCCGCAGAATGCGCTCGGATGCGGCTTGTACTTCCGCATCGTTCGCCTGGCGGTTCTGGAACCGCGGCGAGCGCGACGGAGCGTGGCGCAGAAAGAGGATGCGTCCGCCGCCGGCAGCCAGACGCTCCAGCGCTCGTGCCGTATCCGGCTCGATGGTCCGCGCCTCCATGACGATCAGCGCGCCATAGCTGCGCCCGCGCACCGCCAGCCGCCCGGCCACGCACTTCGACTCCTGGAGCAGCTTCTCGTCAATGTAGTCGCATCCGCTGCCATTCTGGTGGATCGCTTCCCAGAGCTGATACTGGTAGGGCGGCATCCGAAGCACCGGAAACGGCTCGCGCTGCATGCCGTGCGCCATCCACAGATCGGCGAACGGGTGCAGCACGGCCACCTCGGCCCGCGGATCGCAGTTTTGGAGCAAGGCCGAAAGCCGCGCCTTGTAGTCGGTAAAGCGCCGCACGAACGGCCACCACGGATTGCGCTCATTGAAGAACGTGCCGTAGCGGACCCACCCGGGAAACGGCGCCTCGGCCGGGCTGTAGTTGAAACCGTGAAAGATGGAATGCGTGACCCCGGAGAGGTTGCTCTGGTCGGCGCAATTCTTCAGGCTGGCAAGCGTGGCGTTGAACACCATGGAGGTATTCGTCACTTCTTCGCAGCTCACCAGCCGCTTCCCGGAAAATCGCGCCGCCGAAGCAACGAACTTATTGATCCCCGTCGGGGCGCGATGCTCCTTGGTTCCCATCTGCGCGTTCATCCAGGTCTCGCATTCGGGAATATCGACCTCCCTGCTGCTCTCGAGCGGATGATACGCCGGGCCATAGGCCTGCACCCGCGACTTTACCCCATGCCGGGTGCACCACTCGCGGTACGTCCGGGTGAATCGTTCCGAAAAGAGTTCGATCTGCAGGGTGAGGAAATCGTAGCGGACCCGCTCCACCACTTCGCGCGCCGCGTCGCCCAGTTCGGCCTGATTCTGGTTCGCCGTGGGGTTGCCCATCTCTCCGGTCTTGAACAGCACGAAGGGCAAATACGGCAGCAGCGAATAGCCGCGCCGCGCTTCGAATACCGGCAGCATATCGGCGCACCAGTTCGCTCCCTCCAGCTCCAGGCTGTCGCAGAACATCGCGCGGAACGACTTCCCGAGCGGACCCATGACGGGCTCGATTGCGCTCGACATTCGTTCCAGGTAACGCCCCACCGCCGGCCGGTCGAAATGATTGAGTACCGGGCCGTCCGCGCCGGGCGCCCCGTTGATCACCGCCTGGAATCCTCGCTGCTGCGCCAGGATGTAGAGGACATGCTCGCCCGCCGGAACGTCCAGCGAGAGCACTCCGCCGCGAAGCTGCGCGGTGACATCGGTGCCGGGAGCGAATGGTTCCATCCGTCGCGGTACCAGGCGCAGATACAGAATGCGCTTGTCGATGGACTTCCACTTGGAATGCAGCGTCAGTTCCGCATCGGCCAGCAGATCGCTCTCCGGAATCCGCACCGCGCCGGACCCGCTGAGGGGTCGCGTACCGAGAGCCAGAATGTGGGTCTGCTGTTCGCGCGTAAGGAACTGCCCGCCGAAAGGCCATCCGGACCCGACAATGCTGTCCACGATCATGCCGCGCTCGCGTGCGCCCCGAACGGCAGTCTGCAGCATTTCGATCCAAGGCTTGCTCAGCCATTCGATCTCGGGAATGCCCAGCGGATCGTCGGGATTGGGAAAGCGAATCGGGTTGACTTCCACGCCGCCGATCCCGGCGGCATGGAGCAGGTCCAGTTCGCGAAGGATTTCTTTTTCCGTCAGCTTGTCGCCGTTCCACCACCAGCGGACGAACGGCCGCGCCCCGGCCGGCGGTTGCTGAAACGCGCGAAACAGCGCGTCATTCCCCTCGCCGCGAACCATCTGCCAGGCCGGCAGAGCCGCAGCGACACCCTGGATCAGAGTGCGCCGGGTCAGACCACCCCTGTACTCGTTCTGCATATATCTAGGCGCTGCAAGCGGAACGGCACATCCGCCCTCGCGCACCGCTTATGATAGCGCCGGTTGCGGAACCAATCTATTGCGGACCATGAGTAGAATGAGGGACCCCGGTCCCGGTGGGGCGGGCTTCAGCCGGCGCGCCGGTTTGAACCGGCGCCACCGGAAGCCGCGGCGATCTCGGCCTGCAACAGCGCCGTTCCTACGCGAGACGCCACGACGGTGCGCGAGACCTTGGCGAGGCTAGCTCAGCAGATCCGCGGCAACTGTTCGCCGAACGGCAGATCCACCACCCGCGTCCCCCCGATCTCGGTCCGCAGCAGCACCATGCCGGCGTGAGCTTCCACCGCCGTGCCGATGATCGCAGCGTCCCGGCCCTCCGGCCGGCGTCGCATCGCCGCCAGCACTGCCTCGGCGTCGTCCGCGCGAACGAACGCGACCAGTTTGCCTTCGTTTGCCACAAATAGCGGGTCGAGCCCCAACAGCTCGCAAGCGGCCCGCACCTCGTCACGTACGGGGATGGCGCGGCCTTCAATCTCTACACCCACTCGCGATGCCGATGCCATCTCGCACAGCGACGTGCCCAGGCCGCCACGCGTAGGATCGCGCAGGGCATGAATTTCACCCGCGGCGATCATCGCCTCCACCAGGCGGTGGAGCGGCGCCGTATCCGAAACGATAGCGCCTTCGAACTCCAGGCCCTCCCGCTGCGACATTACCGCCATTCCGTGATCGCCGATCGTGCCGCTGAGCAGCACGCGGTCCCCCGGGCGGATGTTCGATGCCGAAATCGCGACTCCTCCCGGCACTACGCCGACGCCCGCCGTCGTCACGAACAACCGGTCGGCCGCGCCCCGGTGCACCACCTTGGTGTCGCCGGTAACAATGACCGCGCCGGCAGCCTCGGCGGCCCGCGCCATCGACGCCGTTACGCGCCCCAACTCCTCCAGCGGCAGCCCCTCCTCCAGAATGAACGCGGCGGACAGATAGAGCGGCCGGGCGCCGCTCATCGCCAGATCGTTCACTGTCCCGTTCACCGCCAGCGCGCCGATATCCCCGCCCGGGAAAAACAGCGGCGTCACCACGAACGAGTCCGTCGTAAAGGCCAGGCGCCCCGCGCTCACCGGGAATACCGCCTGGTCGTCGAGCTTGCGCAATAGAGGATTGTCGAAATCCTTGAGGAAGATCTCGCGAATCAACTGGGCGCTCAGCTTGCCGCCGCTGCCGTGCCCCAGAACCACAGTCTTGCGATCCGCGATCGGCAGCGGGCAGGAGAGCGTGAATTCCTTAGCCATGCCGCACCAGGTGGCGTCCGAAGTGGTAGTAGGCCGCGCAGGCGCCCTCAGCCGAGACCATAGTGGCGCCCAGCGGCGTCTCGGGGGTGCACGAGGTGCCGAAGGCCGGGCAGTCGCGCGGCTTCTTTACACCCCGCAGCACCAGGCCGCTGATGCACTCCGCCGGCTCTTGCGGCTGGATGCCGTCTACCGCGAAGCGCTGCTCCGCGTCGTAGGCGCGGAATTCCTCCCGCAGCCGCAACCCGCTCCGGGGTATCCTGCCGATGCCGCGCCAGGCGCGGTCGCACACTTCGAAGACGCGCCCGATCCTCTCCCGCGCCGGCTGGTTGCCCTCCGCCGTCACCGCGCGCGCGTACTGGTTTTCCACCTCCGCCCTGCCCTGTTCTAGCTGGCGCACCGCCAGCAGGATGCCTTCCAGCAGGTCCAGGGGCTCGAACCCCGTGATCACAATCGGCACGTGGTAGCGGGCGGCCAGCGGCGCGTACTCCTGCCAGCCCATCACCGCGCAGACATGCCCCGGCCCCAGGAACGCCTGCACCCGGTTGCCGGGCGATTCCAGAATGCCCTCGATCGCCGGCGGCACCAGTACCTGTGAGACCAGCATCGAGAAATTCGTCAACCCCTGGGAGCGCGCCTGCCATACGGCCATGGCGTTGGCCGGGGCCGTGGTTTCGAAGCCCACGGCGAAAAATACCACCTGCTTTTCCGGATTGGCCCGCGCCAGCTTCAGGCAATCCAGCGGCGAATAAACCACGCGCACGTCCCCGCCCTCCGCCTGGACCTGGAACAGGTCGCCGCGCGAACCGGGCACGCGCAGCATATCGCCGAAGGAGCAGAACATCACCTCCGGCCGCCGCGCGATGGCGTGAGCGCGATCCAGCATTTCGAGCGGAGTCACGCAAACCGGACAGCCAGGGCCATGCACCAGCTCGATCGGTGCCGGCAGTAGCTCGTCCAGCCCATATTTGACGATAGAGTGGGTCTGGCCTCCGCAGACTTCCATCAGCACCGCCGGACGCGTGACGGTGCGCTGCAGTTGGCCGATCAGCTTTTCCGCCAGCGCCGGGTCGCGGTATTCGTCAAGGTACTTCACCCGGACCTCCCCCGCCCTGCGGCTGGCCGTCGGCGGCTTCTCCCATCCGGCGCAATAGATCGAGCGTGCGCGCCGCCTCCTCGGCATCCACGCGGCTGATGGCGAAGCCCACATGAACCATCACGTAGTCGCCCACCTCAGCCTCCGGCACGTACTCCATACAGGCCTCCCGCCGGATTCCGGCGAAATCCACGGTGGCCATCCGGATGCCCGCGCTCTCTCGCAGCTCCAGGATCTTCCCAGGTACGGCGAGGCACATTCCGACCTTATGGTAGCAGCCTTCGACGTATAATACCCCCATCATGAAGACAACCCGCAGGAGCCTGCTTCAGAGCGCCGCCGCCACGCCTCTTTTCGCCCGTCCCGAAAAACCCCGGCACAATCCGGGCAAAGGCGTCTATGACGAGCTGGGCATCCGCCCGGTGATCAATTTCCGCGGCACGCACACGGTCATCGGCGCCTCCAAGGTCTGGCCCGAAATCCATCAGGCGATGACTGAAGCTTCGCGGCACTATGTCGACCTGGAAGAACTGCAGGACAAGGTGGGAGCCCGCCTGGCCGCCCTGATCGGCACACCCGCCGCCATGGTCACCACCGGCACTGCCGGAGCCATGGCCGTAGGCACCTGCGCCTGCCTCACCGGCCCCGATGCGAAAAAGGTCCGCCAGTTGCCGGACCTGGAGGGGATGAAGACCGAGGCCGTCATCCAGAAGGTCCACCGCAACGTCTACGATCACGCCGTGCGCATGTCCGGCGTCAAAATTGTCGAAGTGGAGACCCGCGAGCAGCTTCAGAACGCGCTAAGTGAGCGGACCGCGCTGATGTATTACCTGGGGGGTTCTTCGGGCGACTGGGCCTACGAAACACCGGTCCAGCTTCCGGACTGCCTGGAGATCGCCCATAAAGCCGGCGTGCCGGTGATGGTGGATGCCGCCAACATGCTGCCGCCCTGGGAAAACATCCGCAAACTCGCCGCGCTCGGCACCGACCTGATCTGCGTGAGCGGCGGCAAGCATATGCGCGGCCCGCAATGTTCCGGCATTCTGGCCGGCCGCCAGGACCTGGTCGCCGCCGCTCGCCTCAACATGAATCCGCACTCCGATGCCCAGGGACGGCCGATGAAAGTGGGCCGCGAAGAAATCATCGGCCTGTGGCTCTCGGCGGAAAAATACGCCAGGCTGGATTTCGAGGCGATCGACCGGGAGTGCCAGGCCCAGGCCGAGTATCTCCAGCGTGAGCTCGCCAAAATCCCCGGCCTCCGGCTCTCTTTCGCTCCCCACGACCGTACGCGCAAGGTCCACCGCCTGGTCGTCGATTGGGATGAAAAGGCCATGGGCCTGACCGGCCGCGAGTGCGAGCAAAAGCTCCTCGAGGGCGAGCCCCGGATCGCCGTGCTCCGCGATAAAGGCCACCAGTTGGTCTTTACCGTCTTCATGAACGACCCGGGGGACGAAAAACTGGCCGCCCGCCGCATGAAGGAGATCTTCGCCTCCACGCGCCGCGCTTAGGAAATAGCGGCCTAGGTGCCGGCGATCCTTCCGGCCAGCTTCAACGTGTAACAGGGGCGCGGCGGCAGGGCCGCAGCCAGTGCCTCCGGAATCCGGACCCGCAGTTCCCTGCCCTGCTGCACCGCCTCCAGCGCCTGCCCGGTTTCGAGCAGCGTCGCCTTTACGCCGCCGGGCGCGTCGATGTCCTGCAGCACGATCTCTTTACCCGGACGGCGCGGCAGAATGGCGTAAAGCGTGTCCTTCTTCGCGGTGAAAAAGGCATCCACGCGGGCAAACCCGCCGGGAGGCGTATCCACCAGCTTGGTAATGTCGTATTCGGCGCGGAACTCCTTTTCCTCCAGCTTCGGAACGGTGCCCGAACTCCACTGGCGCGAATGCTTCCACGCTTTGGTGCCGTAGATCGCCTCTCCGTTGGGACGCAGCCATTGCCCCATCTGGATCAGGCGTTCTTCCATGACCACCGGAATCGTCCCGTCGCCGCCCGGACCGATATCCAGCAGCAGGTTTCCGCCGCGGCTCACAATATCGATCAGCATAAGCAGCAACTGGCGGTCGGTGTGATAGTCGGCCAGCCGCTCCGCGCGGTTGTAGCCATAGGAAAACCCCATGCCGCGGCTTTCCTCCCAGGCGTGCTGGCTTTGCTGCATCCCCGAAGTGTATTCGGTAGTGTAGTAGCCGCCGTGTTTGTGGCGGCAGTCCTTGCCCCAGCGGTCGTTGATCACCACCTCGTCGCGCACGGGCGATTCGTTCAAGAGCCACGCCAGCAACTCCGGGCTGCGCCATTCCGAGCTGGGCATATCCCACTCGCCGTCGGAAAAGATGATGCTCGGCCGGACGTGCTTCACCACATCCTGAAACTGGGGGAACAGGTGCTCGGCGACGTAGCGTTTGCGATCGCTGAGCCAGAGCGGGTTGTACCACTCGTAAAGCGAATAGTAGATGCCCATGTGCAGCCCGCGCCGGCGCCCGGCTTCGCTGAGATCCAGGACCAGATCGCGCCTGGCGCCGACGTCCACGCTGTTCCAGGGGCGGCCCCAGGCGCGATTGGCCTCGGCGCTGCGCCACAGGCAAAAGCCTTCGTGATGTTTCGAGGTTAATGCCACATAGCGGGCGCCGGCGCGCATAAATATGTCCGCCCAGTGGTCCGGATCGAATAACTCGGCCTTAAATAGCGGCGCAAAGTTCTCATAGGGGAACTCCGCGCCATAGACGCGCTGATGAAACTGCCAGGTATGCGCCCCATCGCCGGATGACCGGTTGGCCTTCCTGCCGTTGGTGAGCGAATGCCAATACCACTCGGCATATGGCGTTTCGCCCTTGACTTGAACCGGCGCGTACGCGGGCACCGAGTACACACCCCAGTGGATGAAGATGCCGAACTTGGCATCGGCATACCAGGCGGGCGAAGGACGGCGGTCGATCGATTCCCAGGTGGGCTCATAGCGAGCCGGAGCAGCGGCAGCCGGACGGCGGGCGGCCAGCACGAGCGGAGCGGCCGCACAGGTGCGAAGCAGGTCTCGTCTTTGCATGGCTTCGTCGGTCATCCTATCAGGTCTGATGCTCCGGGAGGTTGCGGAAAAAGAGCGGGCGTTCGGGCGCATTTGGGACAAAATGCCCGCGGGACTTTTTTTACTTTTTTATAATCAATAACTTGCAGATCTGCCTTGGGACAATTTGTCCCAAATCGTCACGCCGGTCCGGCCGCTTTCTGATTCAATAGATACATCATGGAAACGCTACTGACCGGAAGATGCCTGGGCGCCCTCGTGCTTGGCGCGTGCATCCCGACCTTGCTCGTCCCTTCCGCGGCCCGGGGCCAACTGTTTCAGTTCACGAAGCAGGACCTGCTGGACTATACGGCCGAAAATCCCTTCGACCGATTTCCGGACGGCCGTCCCAAGATTCCCGAAGAGCTGATCGAACGCGCCCGCGGCTTGTCTGCCGAGGAGATCTTTGGCGTCCTGCCGGGAAAGGGATTTCGCAACCAGGACGCCGATGGCTTCCAGGTACTGCACCCGGGAAAGAAGATGGTGGGGCGGGTGGTGACCGCGCAGTTCATGCCCGCGCGGCCGGACGTGGAAAAGATTGCCCTGGCTCGCGCCAAAGCGCGCGGCGTTACGCGCCTGAGCA
>CAZMRK010000006.1:0-23397 GCA_964568355.1 uncultured Solibacteraceae bacterium
GTTGTCAGCATGCCCTGATCGCCGATGAACAGGCTGCCGTTGAGATCGTCGTCGCCGAGAAGCTCGCCTTCGGGGACTCCGGGGAGTTTCGGCTGCGCCGTGACCCGGTCATACCAGAATAGCTTTAGTTCCGGGAACGCCCCGCGCCGGGGAAAATCGAACCGGATGGCCGTGCGATAGGGGAAAGTATACTGGGCTTTACCTTCGAGCTTGATGCACTCGACGCTGGTGGGCGCGGTGAGCCGCATCGCCATATTGGGCGTTCCCAGGATGTGGCAGGCCATGTCGCCGATAGCGCCGCAGCCGAAATCCGGGAACGCGCGCCAGTTGTGGGGCACGTAGACACGGCTGTAAGGCCGCATCTCCGAGCCGCCGAGCCAGGCATCCCAATCGAGCGTATCCGGGACGGCAGCCTCCTTGGGAACGACATCGGGGCCCTGGGGCCAATAGGGATCGGGGCGGTTGGTCCAGGCGTGGACCTCGGTCACATTGCCGATATCGCCGTGCCAGACAATCTCGCACGCTTCCCGCGCGCCTGGCTGCGAGTAACCCTGATTTCCCATCTGCGTGGCGACACCGTACTTTTCCGCGGCGCGCGTCAATTGCTGCGCTTCCCACACGGTGCGCGTCAGAGGCTTCTGGCAGTAGACATGCTTGCCCCGTTCCATGGCCCACATGGCGGCGCTGGCGTGCATGTGGTCCGGGCAGGAAACCAGCACGGCGTCGATGTTCTTCGACTCGGCGTCGAACATCCGGCGGAAATCTTTGTACTTGGCCGGCTTGGGATATGCGGTGAACGTCTTCGCGGCGCGTTTGGCATCCGGATCCGCCATCGCCACAATATTCTCGCCCGAACATCCGGCGATGTCGCTGGCGCCCTTGCCTCCGGCGCCGACTGCCGCGATGTTCAGCTTCTCATTAGGCGATTTGTACCCTAACCGCCCTAGCGAAGGCGTGCTGCCGAAGCCTCCGGACGGCACCGCCCCAGCCAGGAGCGTGCCCAAAAAAAAGTGCCTTCTCGAAACCGCCATAAAGCTACCTGATTATCATAATGGCACTCCAGCGGCGCGTTTGGCACGCATAAAAAAAGGGACGGGCTGGACGGCCCGTCCCCGGCAGGGTCTTCGTTGCTATTTCGTGGCCTTACCCCGCGCTTGCACCGCGGGGGCGGCGGCAGGCACTTTTGGAGCCGTGGCGACGGCCGCCAGAGTGATTTCCGGAACCTCTACCGAGTTATCGGTAAGTTGGGACCAGGCAGCTTCCGGCACTGCCTCGGCTTCCTTCATGAACGTGATTCTCCCCTCGTCCACGTCATAGTCCGCCCGCACCCAATCGCCGCTGCGCACCTGCTCGGTAGCGATCAGGTTCGAAAGCGGATGCACCAGCAGACGCTCCACGCTACGCTTCAGATGCCGCGCGCCATACTTCGGATCGGTTCCGTCCCGCAGCAGGAACTCCTTTGCCGAGGGACTGACGGAGCATACAAAGGGGACCGCGGATTCCAGAATGCGCTGCTTTACGGCGCCTAATTCCAGGTCCAGGATCTGCCGCAACTCCTCCTCGCCCAGGGGGCGGAAGACCACGGTCTTGTCGATACGGTTCAGAAACTCCGGCGTAAACTTCCGCCGGGCCGCTTCTACGCCGGCTCGCGAGACCTTGCCTTCCAGGCCGTTGTCCTGGCCGCCGGAGCGCCGCACCCGTTCGATTTCGCCCGCTGCGAAGCCCAGGCGCGGTTGCAGGATCGCGCTCATCTCCGCGGCGCCCAGGTTACTGGTCAGGAAGATCATGGCGCGCGAGAAGTCCACCCGCGTATTGTCGCCCAGCGTGAGGACGGCCTTATCCAGAATGCCCAGCAGCAGGTTCCACAGAGCATCGCTGGCTTTCTCGATCTCGTCGAAGAGCACAATGCTGAGCTTCACCTGTTCGCTGTGATAGCGATTCAGAGCCTCCTGGCTGAGGAAGGGCCTCGTCTCCTTGTGACCCAGGTATCCGGGGGGCGAACCGATCAGCTTGGCGATTTCGTGGCTGTGCTGAAATTCCGCGCAATCCACCTTGATCATCGCGCGCGGGTTGCCCAACAGGCTCTCCGCCAGCGATTCCACCATGCGCGTTTTTCCCGTTCCGGTCGGGCCGAGAAACAAAAAATTCGCGATCGGCCTTCCTGGCGCGTTCATGCCTGCCAGAAACTGCTGGTAGGCCTCCACTACTTGTTGGATGGCTTCCTCCTGGCCAACGATTCGCGAACGCAGCCCCTTTTCCAGCATTCGGGCCTGTGCTCCGGTCCTGGTCGGATCCAGCCTCTGCTTGAGGTGTAACATATCCCCCTCCTGGCGCCCCCGCCGTGTGGAGCGTTCTTCTGCTCTCTATCTTTATTTACGTAGTCCGGGGCACGATGTATACACCTCTTACAAAAATTTAACCAGGTACCTACAAAGCTACCAGCGCTGATACGGGAATAATGCAGATTTTTTCTTCGCTGCTACCAGCGGGTGGTTGAGAAACTCCAGAAACGGAGCCATCGCGCGAAAGCGCTTCATGAGCTCGGAATAGAGCCGCGGCGTGGTGACCATATCGGGCTCGAGCACGATATACAGCAGAAACTGTTTGTAGCGCAGGAGGTCGGCCGCCGGATGATCCGGCAGAAACCCTTTCGGCACTCGCGAGAGCTGTTCGCCCTGCATCTCTCCCAGCAGGCGGCGCAGAGCGCGGTTCGCCGTGAGCTGGCGCAGTTCCTCGTGCCGCTCCCCGATGTGCCGCCGCACCGACAGCAGCACTTCGGGCGGAGGCATGTAGATTCCTCCGCCGACTTCAATCTCCTTGTGAGAAATGCTGAAGTAGAAGCCGGCGCCGCCATGTTTCTGCATCCCCCGCCGCGCGAAAGAAGCCGCGATATGTGTCTTGTAAGGCGTTTTGTCCTTACTGAAGCGCGTGTCGCGATAGATCCGGTAGATGGCCTTGTCCGGATCGGTGATATAGTCTGGTGCAAATTCCACCATCTCGCGAGTCATGGTGGTGATGAGTTCCACCATGGGCGCCTTTATCTTTTCATCAAAAATGTGTTTCCGCGGTTGAAACCATTCCCGCTTGTTATTCTTTTCCAGTCCGCGAAAGAAGCTCACGGCCTCGGGTGGGAACCCGCGGAATACCGATTGCATTTCGACCCTCCTCTATAATTGAATCAATGCCCAACACGGAAGAGACGGCCGCGCGTCTCGCCGAAATTCCCAATTTAACTGTTTTGCCCGGCGCGCCGCTTGCCCGCTATACCCGCTTCGGAATCGGCGGCCCCGCCGATATTTATGCCGAAACCGGCGATGTCGAGGCATTCATCCGCGCGCAGGAGGTCGCCCGTGCCAGCGGAAGCGAGGTCATGGTGATCGGCGGCGGCACGAACCTGATCGTGGCGGATAGTGGATTTCGCGGCATCGTGCTGCGCTTTGTCGCCGAGCGTCTGTCCGCGGAGGACCGGAAAGTCACCGCGGATGCGGGCGCGGACCTCCAATCGCTCGTGGATTTCACGATCGACCGGGGCCTGAAGGGCCTCGAAACACTTTCGGGCATTCCTGGTTCGGTGGGCGCGGCGGTCTACGGCAATGCCGGGGCCTATGGCCACTCCATCTCCGAGTGCGTAGAGAGCGTCTGCTTTTTTGACGGAACCCAGGTCCGCGTTTTCGATCAGGCCGCCTGCCAGTTCCGCTACCGGGAAAGCATCTTCAAAAGCCACAAACACTGGATCATCTTCTCCACCACCCTGCTGCTCCAGCCTGCCGATGCCGGCGAGATTCGGAAAATTGCCGGCGATATCCTCAACGTGCGGAATGAGAAGTTCCCGGTGACCATGAAATGCGCCGGCAGCATCTTCAAGAATCTGCTGCTGGCGGACCTGTCGCCCGCGCTGGCCGCGCAGGTACCGCCCAAGGTGGTGCGGGAAGGCAAGATTCCCGCGGCTTGGTTCCTGGAGCAGGTGGGAGCCAAAGGCATGTCCATCGGCGACATTCACGTCGCCAACTACCACGCCAACCTCCTCTATAACGCCGGGGAGGGGACCGCCCGCGACCTCACCGCCCTCATTGAAAAGCTCAAAGGCCTGGTCCAGAAGCGCTTCGGCCTCACCCTGGAAGAGGAGGTGCAGTACGTCGGCTTCCCCAAACCGGTCGTGGTTCCGTAAAGAAAACCGAAACGGCCGTTTCGGTCTCCTCCTCGCAAGTGTTTCATTCCATTGGATCGTGCTCGAAAAAACCGAAACTACCGTTTCGGTTTTCCGACACGAAGCCCGGGCTTTTTATTGAACCGGAAGGTTGACCGTCTTCGAGGTCAACCCATTAACGGTGACCGTCATGGTCTGGGTCCCGGCGGACAGACCGGCGGGAATCACCACGTTCAACTGATAAAGGCCGGCAAAGCCGGGGGCCAGGCCGCTGAAGCTCACCTCGGCCGCCTGCCCTCCAATCGTCACCGTAGGCGGGGCTTGGGTTCGCGCCAGCGGGTCCGAGGGCGCAGGAGCACCATCCGCTGGTGTATGGTCCACAGGCCCCAGGCCGTTGGCAAAAACCTGGATGGTTTGGCCGCGTACAGCCGGATTGGCCGAGCCGATCAGGCGATTACCGGCGTCCAGCGCCGCCGCCAGGCGGGTATTCGCGCTCTCGTTGTATTCAAAGACCCCTGGCGCATAATCCGACAGAGGCACCGTGTAGAGCTTTCCAACACTTTCTCCGACATTCACCTTCATCTGCACGGACGTCTGCCCACCGAGGCCCCAGGGGACCTGGACGTTCACCTGGCCGGGACTGACGTAATAGATCCGGCCGGGCAGGCTCAGGCCAGCGGAGGGAACGTCGAAAGAGACGCTTACCTGGGCAAGCGAGAGCGGCAGCGTGGTGGTGGTTTCCAGATCCGTGATGTCGCTCAAGCCCGATCCGAAGATCGAGATGTAAGAACCGGGCGCGATGCCCTGCCCTACCTGGAAACTGGCTGCGTTCACCACGCCGTTGGTGCTGATGGTGGGCTGCAGGCGCGCAATCCCGGAGAAACTGACGGCCAGCCCGGCTACCTCTCCGGAGAATTGCTGCGCGCCCGTGGTCGGCCCGAGAAAGGCATCGGCATAGGCAATTCCGTTGCTATCGGTACGCGGGTAAGTCGCGGAGAACCGGCCGCCGCCCTGGATCGCCCGGAAGGTGACCGGAAGGTTCGGGACACCCACGCCGTAGCGGTCCACTACTTTGAAGGCGATGCCGCCATCGGGATGCTCCTGCCCGACGGTGCCGTCGAAGCCGTCTCCGAACAGAGAGAAGATGTCGTAGGCCACGCCATCACCGACGACGTAATAGTAAGGGACCACCAGAGGGGACGGAGCGCCTTGCACCGTCAGGAAGCCTTCATAGGAACCCGTTCCCGGCCGCGTTCCGGAAAGCGTGGCGGTCACGGTTCGGGACTGCCCCGCTGGCAGCGAGAAGCTGGCCGTATCGAGCGAGATCTGAGCGGCGCCGCTGCGAGGGGTGACAGCCAGAGTGAGAGAGAGCCCCGCCGAGCCGGTATTGGTGATCTTGAGCTGCTGGGTGGCCGGAAAGGTGGACGCAGAGGTAATCAGGCCAAAGGAAAGCGTGGCCGGTTCAATGGTTACCGTATTGGTGACCGCCGCTCCGGCGTTCAGCTTACCGGCGCCCATGGAGATCAGGCTGGGGTTGGTACCGTCGGATTCGGAGATATCCTGCGTGGCGTTGTTTACCACGGCGGATTTCAACTGACCCGGCGTGTAGGAAGGATGGGCCTGTTTGACGAGGGCGACGCCGCCGGCGGCCATGGGCGCGGAAAAGCTGGTGCCGCTGGCCACCGTAAAGCCTGAGGGATCATAAAGATCGGCATTGGGGTCGGTACGGTCGGCAGCCATGTAGAGATTCGTGCCGACCGCCAGCAGATCCGGCTTGAGCGCGCCCGATCCGATGACCGGGCCGCGCGCAGAAAAGGACGCCACCTGGTTGCCGTTGCTGACATCGATCTCGGCCAGCCCGGGATTTAACGTGACGGAATGCCCGGGGTTGGCGTCCAGAAAGGTCTTGAGTGCTGCGCCATCGGTGTAACCGACCATCAGAACCGGAATGGAGATGCCGCCCAGGCCGCCGGGCGCGAGCAAAGCGTCTACGCCATTCTGCTGATAGATCACCACACCGGTCGCGCCCGCGGCGAGGGCGTTCTGCACCTTGACGAGGAAGGTGCAGGTACCCCGCTGGATGAGGGCGATGGAACCGGAGAGGGAGCCAGCCTGGAGCGCATTGCAAGCCAAGCCATCGTCGCCAAGCTGGGTCACGTCCCGGGCGGGAGCCGTGAACGGCGATGCCGGCAGTGCGCCGTCGCCGAACACCGCGGCAAAGTTCCGAAGATTGGCCGGCACATCGGAGCCGGGAACCTGGACGCTGTTGACGACTGCGTGTGAGTTCGAAGAGGCGCCTACGGTGAGGGCCGAGGGCGCGGTACCCGGCGAGCCGATACTGCTGCGAGCGATCCCCCGCTGGCCGCCGTCGCCCGAGTTACCGGCAGCGACGACCACCATCATTCCGGCCTGAATTGCGTTTTCGACCGCTTGGGCCTCGGGGTCGCAGACCTCGCCGGGGTTCCCTCCGCAAGCCGCGCCGGTATCCAGCGGACCCGAAAACGCAGGGCCGCCGAGCGACAGGACGGCGATATCCATGCCATCCAAAAGCGCCTGCTCCAGGGCCATCATGATCACGTCGCCGGATGAAAATCCATTGACTCCGGGCGAACCGAAGACCTTGTAATTCCCCAAATAGGCTTTTGGCGCCATTCCGGTGATAGTGGCAGCCGGCCCCGTGCTGGTTTCGCCGGCCGCTACCATGGCGACCGCGGTTCCATGGCCGCTGCGATCGGCCGGGGAGAGATCGTCGGGGTGCGACTGCTGCGGACCGGGAGGACTGCCGGCTGCCAACTGGGCTACATAACTCCGGGCGACGATGACCTTGTGATTGGTATACGCGCAGTCCGATCCCTGGCAGATGGGAAAGCCGGAGGGCACGGGCAGCCCGTCATCCTGAAAAGCCGGGTGGGTCACGTCGATACCGGTATCGATGATGCCGATTTTGATGCCGTTTCCGGCGTTCTGGACCCCTCCCAGTGCGTTCCAGGCGCCCGGGGCATTGACCAGGCTGACAGCGCGATCGAGCAGGGGCCGGATGCGCGGCAGGAAGATCACGCGCCGCACTCCCGGCAGCGAGCGCAGTTCGGCTTCCCGGTCAGCGGAGGCCTCCACGAAGACAGCGTTCAACAAAACCTGAACCGAGCCCGTGATCGCCAGCCGCCGGGACCGCAGGGTGCCGCGCAGCGATGCCTGCGCCTGCGAGATGCGCGCGCGCCGGTCCAATCCGGAGGTGGAGTAGAGGCCGGCACGCGATGCGACTGCTCGCGCGGCAGGCGGGTCCTCCAGAATCAAAGCATAGCGCCGCGCCTCTGCCGAAACCGGGATCAGCAGGAGCAGCAGGGCTGACAAACGCAGGGTGAATGAAGGCATTAGAACTATTGAACCCCTCTGAGTTGCCGAAGATTTGACCGTCCCCTGCGGGATGGGGCGGTTTGATACATCCGCGCTAGTTCAGCGGCACCGCGTTTTTCATGACATAGCCGTTCTCTCCGGCGATCGGAATGTAATGGAAGAACTCGGCATACTTCATCCCATGCCTGGCTCCGACGGCCGCCGCGGTTTCGCGCGTGTGTATATCCACCAAGCGGTTCACCGTCTCCTCGTTGATGGTGTCGAGAAGCGGCAGGCGGAGATGCGCTTCCGCCAGTTTTTCTTTCAGCGAGTAAGCGGTGTGACGCATCATTGTTTTGTGAGCCTGGACCGCGCGGATCTTGCGGTCGATGGTTGAAGTGATGTCCACCACCTTATTTACATCCTGGTTTTCGGGGGAACGCGCCCAATAATAACGGTCCAGGACGGCCCAGCGCTCCAGACCGAGCGTGAAGTGCTCCTGGAGAAAGAGGTGGCCCTGCGAAGTCCAGGCGGCGTCTTCCGCGGCGCGCGCGGTCTTCTTGTGATCGGGATTTTCCTCGTACTTCGCGGAGGGGTCGAAGGTAAAGATCGTCCACGGCTTGAGCTTGCGGAAGAGCAGGATGAGGCGCGCCCGCACTTCGCTCTCCGAAATGGCGTCCATTTCGTCATTGCGGAAATCGAGCGAATGGATGTCGGTGATGCCGATGATCTTGGCGGCCTCGTGCATTTCGACCGTGTTGCGATGACTGGTCTCGCCGGCATCGAGATCGTAGGAATCCTTTTCGTCGTTGGTGATCCGGATGAGGTGCCCGGTATAGCCCTCGTCGATGAGCCTGGCGAGGGTTCCTCCGGCGAAGATGGTGAAATCGTCGGCGTGGGCGGTGATCACCACCAGGCTGCGGCCCGCGTAGGGCCGACTCTGGGCGCGGGCGGCCTGCGCGGCCACGGCCGCCAGCGCGAACAACTTCCGGCGAGAGAACTTAGGCATGGCTTTCTTTATCCGTGACGTATGACCAGGACATCTCCATCTTTGACAATGTAGTCCTTTCCTTCGAGGCGTAAAAGACCCTTTTCGCGCACGCCGGGATAGCCGCCCAGATCGATGAGCGATTTCCAGTTGACCACTTCGGCGCGAATGAATTTCTTTTCGAAATCCGAGTGGATGGCTCCGGCGGCCTTGACGGCTGTGCTGTGGACCGGAATGGTCCAGGCGCGGACTTCGGTTTCTCCGGCGGTGAGGAACGACATGAGGCCCAGCAGAGCATACGTCGCCGAGATGAGGCGTTCCAATCCGGATTCCGAGAGGCCATAGCTGCTCAGATAATCCTTTTGCTCGTCTCGCGGCAGTTCGGCAAGCTCCGCCTCGATTTTGCCGCAGATCGCGGTGACGGCGGTGTGGCGGCGCCCGGCCAGCGGTCCATTGCGGTACTCCTCTTCGCGCTGGTGCAGGCGGGAGGCGTCGTCCTCGCCGAGATTCAAGACGTAGAGCACGGGCTTCTGCGAGAGAAACTGAAAGCCGCGGATGCGCTTGTCGTCTTCGGCGTCGAGCTCGAGCTGGCGCAGGGGAGTATTGGCCTCCAGCAGCGCCTTGCACTTCTCCAACAGCTCGAATTCGCGATCGAGGTCCGGGCTCTTGATCTTCTTGCGATCCTTGTCCAGACGTTCGAGGCGCTTTTCCACGACCACCAGGTCGCTGAGAATCAACTCCATTTCGACATCTTCCAGATCCCGCAGAGGGTCGACGGAGCCTTTCTCGTGAGGCACGGTCTCGTCGGCGAAGAGGCGCAGGACGTGAGCGAAGGCGTCCACCACGCGCAGGCTGGCGAGGTAGGCGGGGTCGCGCAGCGACTCCTTGGAGATGGAAGGCATATCCACGTACTCGACCGTAGCGTAGGTGACCTTGGGAGGCTCAAAGAGCCTGGCCAGTTCTTCCAGCCGCGCATCGGGCACTTTGGTCACGCCGGTTCGCGCGGCGGTGGAGCCGATGCGGGTTTCTTGCGTCACGCCGGTCAGGATCGTGAACAAGGAGGTTTTGCCTGTCATAGGCAGGCCGATGATAGCAGTCTTCATATCGAATTAACGGAACTAGAGGGGCACGTCCACCTGGCTGAGGATCTCTTCGATGATGCGATCGCCCAGTTCCGAGCGGCGCTGCGTAAGCGCGGTGCGGCCGTTGATCACGACGCGATGGGCGAAGATGGGGACTGCCAAACGCTTGACATCGTCGGGGATCGCATACTCGCGGCCTTCCAGCAGCGACAGAGCCTGCACGGCCCGGAACAGCGCCTGAGACCCGCGCGGGCTAACTCCCAGAGAAAGGCCTTCGTGCGCGCGGGTCTTCTCGACAATGGCCAGCATGTAGTCGACCACGGATTCTTCCACCGTGACACGATGCACGGCGGATTGGACCTGCAGAACCTCTTCGGCGCTGAGAACCGCAGAGATGCGCTCTTCCAGCGAGCCTTCGGAGTTGCGCAGGATCTCGCGCTCGCTGCGGGCGTCGGGATAGCCGATGCGGAGCCGCATCAGGAAGCGATCGAGCTGGGATTCCGGAAGCGGATAGGTGCCGTGGTGCTCCACCGGATTCTGGGTGGCGATCACCATGAACGGGCGCGGCAGAGCCTGGCTGTTGCCGTCGATGGTGACCTGCGTTTCGTTCATGGCCTCCAGCAGAGCGGACTGCGTTTTGGGCGTGGTCCGGTTGATCTCATCGGCCAGGAGGATATTGCTGAAGATGGGTCCGGCCTTGAACTCGAAAGACTCGGAGTGCGCGTTATAGATGGTCACGCCGAGGACATCGCTGGGCAGCATGTCGCTGGTGAACTGGAGACGCTGGAAGCGGCAAGCCACGGCGCGCGCAAGGGCCTGAGCCAGCGTGGTTTTGCCGACGCCGGGGACATCTTCGATCAGCAGATGCCCGCGGGCGAGGAGGCAAACCAGCGAGAGTTTCACCACCTCCGGCTTGCCGCGAATTGCCAGTTGCAGAGCCGCTTCGAGTTCGGCCAGCCTTTGGAGCAACTGAGAAAGTTCGGCAGCCGGGGGAGCAAACATGGTATCCCGCTGCGCCATAAGTATTTATGCTAACCTTTCCGGGGCCCCGGCGTCCATGGCCGCGAGGGCTCGCAGGCGAACGGGTATACTGGGAAAGTGGCGCGTACAATCCGTGTGGAGCTAAATGAAGAAGAACTGAAGCTGGTTGTGGCCGCGCTGCGCCAGGTGCGGTATACCTTTGAAGTGGCACATCGCGCAGGTCAGGAATCCCTCACGGAAGACTACCAGCAGGTGGAAGAGATGTACGAAGCGCTGCACAACCGCCTGGCCGGTCTGCTGGCCTCCCCGCCCTCCGGGGAAGGGCATCTGCACCGGGTGAAGTAGGACCAGCGCCTTCCTCTGTATACAAAGCCGGAGCGCCGAGCTCTTGTGTGCCCGGCGCTCCGCCAGTTGTAACGCTCCGCTGCGAGCTACTGCAGATCGGGTTCGGTCACCCAGAAGGTCCATTCGTCGGTCCAGTTTTCATCGCCCATTCCACCGAGGAATTGTGCGGACTGATCGAAGAACCCGTCATCGGGAGGCTGCACCCAGCCGGCGCGGAATATCGGACTGGAGAACAAACCGCTCCAGTCGGGGTCGCTGTATTCGAACGGCCGCGCGAACAAGGGATCCGCGATGGTCACGTTCTTGGCAGCGCCGTTACCTTTTTGGCCCTGGGCATATGCCAGGTTATATGCAGAGGCACTCAGGCCGGAGGAGACAATCTGTCCCTCCAACGTATTCGCACCCTGGACTCCGAGGTTGTTACCCCAGCACAGGACGCCATTCATCGTCAAATTGCCGGCGTCGCCCTGGGCCTGCGTATTGGCATCGTCCAGATCCAGGCACGGGCTGTAGAAATGCGAGACAACCAGGTTATTAAACGACCCGTGGGTCGCCCGGCGCAGAAAGAGACCCGGCGAATTGGACTCGTCAAAGCCGGGGTTCCCGCTTCCGACGTAGGTAATGTTGTAGAAGGTGGGGTTTGAAGCCGGTGTCGCAGCCTGATCATACTCGCTGTTATCGCCTTCGATGCCGCGATTGCCGGGCGAATCCGGGCTCTGGTACATCAGGCCGAACTGCACGCGGCCGGTATAGCCGAGCTGAAAGTCCGTGAAATCATCGGCGCTCAGGCCACCGACCAGCCACTTCGCGTCCATGGTACCGCCAAACCACTCGAACGAGTCGTCCTTGCCGTAGATCGCCTGAAGGTGCTCCGCAATGGTCTGCTTGCCGCAACCGGCCCAGGTGAACGAGTTCAGCTCGTTATTCGGCGAAAGAATGCTTCCGGCGAACTCGACGCGCACATACCGCAGAGTCCCGCAGTTATGATTGGGATCGGTGCCTCCATAGACGCTGTCCGGATTCCCCACCAGTCCTTCTACATAAAAGGTTCCGGGCGCATTCTTGCAGCCTTCCGGCGGGCAAATACCGGAGCCGCCCGGGATGCTGCCCCCAACGTTGATCGGAGCCTTTCCCAGCAGGACCAGTCCACCCCAATCGCCGCGCGCGCGCTGGCCGAAAGGCAGCGAACTGGTCATGATGATCGGACGGGATTTGGTGCCGCTGGCTGTAATTTTGCCGTTGGTGGTGACCACCAGGGCCGATGGCGGCGTGGAGCCCGGTTCCCCGATTACGAAGGTCCCCGGCTCAATGGTCAACGTGGCGCCGCTCTTGACATAGATCACCCCTTTCAGATGCCACTCGGTGTCATTGGTCAGGGTTTGATCGGCGGTGATATCGCTCGAGATCGTCGTAGTTCCTTTCACCACGCCGATCTTCATGTAAGAGCTTTTGAGAACCTGCGAGCCGGCATAGTCCCGAAGCTGGACGACAATGGTGTGCATGCCGGGCTCGTCCGGGATGGTCAGAGCCGGGAACTTGCCTCCGCCGCCGATCAGGACGGCCTTCGTGGCATCGGCGATCTGCATGGGCTGAAACCCTTGGTCGGCGGTATTTCCGTTAATATCCGTGGGGGTCTCGCCGCCCCCCGGGAGATAAGCCTTTTTGCCGGTTTGATTGTTCTGCCGGTAGACAAGGACCGTATAAGGGTACAGGTCGCCATTGGACTTGACGGTCCACTTCAAGGTCAGGGACTGGCCCGCCTGGTAGGTATACTTGTCGCTCCAGACCCACATGGACAGTTTGGGTTGCGGACCGTTATATGCCACGGAGCGGGAAGACGCGGCATAGCGCCCTACGACAGCTTTGCCGACTGCGGTGAAATTTTGAGCGCCTGCGACTGCGACTGCAGCCCAGGACCATATCAGAAACGACGGAACGCGCATAAATGTCTCCTGTCTGTTACTTCCGATCAGAAAAATGAGTAGCTAAAACCGATTTGAAACGTCCTGCCCAGGCGATAGGCCCGCTGGAGGATCGTGCCTTGTGTCCAGCGAAAATCGTTGTCGCCCAGGTTCTCCCCCTCGAAACGAATGCTCCATTTCCCTTTCTCGTCGAATGAGTACTGGTAGACAAAGTCGAGGTATGTATTGCCTTCCTGATAGATATCCGGCAATCGAAAGGTTCCGACATCGGAAATCCGCCGGGAGGCGTAGTTGGCGAAAAACTTCGCGTCACTGCGCCACTTCGGCCGCGTCCATTGCAGAACCGCATTGGCGAGGAAGCGCGACTGTCCCAAGAGAGGCCGTGATTGCGAGGTAATGATGGTAGCGTCCTCCGGCCGGATCTCTATGTTGGAATCGACAAACGTAAAATTGGCGCCGACGGCGAACTCTTTCAGTTTTGGCTTGAATGCCCCTAGCGAGCGGCGAAGCTCCAGCTCAATGCCGATGTTTCGAGCCCCCTTGGCATTCACAAAGGTCTGGCGCAGATCGTTGGAGGGCACGATGGTCTGCTCAATGGGATTGGTGAAAGTCTTCGCAAAAAAGCTGGCAGCGACAAGCTGGTTGCCGCCGGGAAACCACTCCCACCGGGCATCGTAGTTATTGATCGCCGCGCGCTGCAGATCGGGATTGCCCTGGGTGATGAACCCCCCGAGGACATTATTGAAATCGAAGGGCGAGAGCTCCCGGAAGTCGGGGCGCGAAAGCGTCCGGCTGTAGGACAAGCGGACGTTCTGTCTCCTGGTAAGCGCATAGATGACATTGACCGCCGGCGCGGGATCCCGGTTCTGCAGGGCGGCCCGTACCGGGATGGCATTTGCGACGCGGTTGTCCACCGTGATGACCGTCTGTTGGGCGTCTTCGATTCGAATCCCTCCTTCGATACGCCAACGCGGGCCCAGACTGAGATCGACCATGGCGTACCCCGCGAAGATATTCATCTCCGCGGCATACGTATCGGTTCCGCGCGTGAATTCGGTAATCTGAAAGCCATCCGGGCGGATATTCGATGCAGCAAATAACTGGTTGCTGGGGAGAAACAGGTTCAGCGTGGTGAGTTGCTGGGGCGAGAAGAGAAACCGGCGAGCCTCAAAATCCCTTCGCCGGACCGTCGCGCGCACTCCGACCTTGAAGAGACCCGATACACCGCCTTTGAAGAACGGGATGCTATAGTCCGCCTGCGGCTCGTAAATGCGGTCCTGCAAGTCCGAGAAGAAACGGACTCCGGACGAGCCGGACGCCGCGAAGATATATCTTCCATCGGGCAGCAGATTGCGAATCACTTCCCGCAGATCGGGCTCGGCGCGGCTCGAATCGGAATACGTGAATTGCCAGTGGATCAGGCTGTTCCGCCAGCCTGGAAACGAGTGATCTCCCTCCACACCGGTAGAGACCAGCGACCGTTCGATATAGCGCAGCCGCTGCGACGACAAGTACGAGCCCACGCCGCCGTCATATCCGGCGAATTCGCGAACCGTCTTTTCGGCATCATGGGTCAAGGTATTGCGAAAGATGATTTTGTGATTTGGCGTGAGGCGAACGGCCACGTTGAAAATTGCGCCGAGCCGGGCGTTTTCCGCATACTCGCGGAAGTCCGGATATTCGGTAAAGATGATCGGCTCACCGACGCCCTGCCGCAGGTATCGCTCTAATTCGCTTTGTAACTGGGGCCGGTTGGAGAAACTAACTGCGCCGACGATGCCAAAACGGCCGAAGGTACCTCCTCCGGCCGCGGACCAATCGAAGGCGGGACGCTCGGAATTCACCGCGGCGGGTTCCCAATTGTCCGAGAAGGATCTACCGAAGTCCTGCAATTGCTGGCGGGAAAACTGGCCCTGCACGATTTGCGCGTCGCGCGGGATGATCGACGGTATTCCGCGCGCGCCGGCTCCATATCCAAAGAAATCGCTCCCTCCCGAAGGGTAAGTGAGAAACCGGTTAAAGGTGGTCGCCGTATTGAAGCCGCTTTTGATCGTGAGGTTGAATACCTTCTGCGCCGGGAATTCTATGGTCTGCATCTGGACAAGGCCGCCGGCAAACTCCGCCGGCAAGTCAGGTGAGTATGTCTTTGCGATTTTGATGTTCTCGATCAGCCCCGCGGGGAACAGATCCAACGGCACCACCCTTTTCTCCGGCTCCGTCGTGGGAATCAAGGCCCCGTTCAGTTGCGTGGCACTGTACCGCTCGCCCAAGCCGCGGACATATACGAATCCGCTTCCGACGACACTCACTCCGGTCACCTTCTGCAGCGCGCCGGCTGCATCGGAAGATGTGCTGGCGGCGAGTTCCTGCCGGCTGATCGTGTCGCTCACGACCGGCGAAAGCTTGCGCTCATTGAGCATCGCCTCAGCAGAGGCTTCCACGGCGCCGACTTTTTCGACTACATCCACGGTGGTGGAAACGGACAGGTTCGATAGAACCGTGCTAGCCTCCGTCACCTCGCCGGCCTTTACCACCACTTCGGTTAAGTCGACCGGGGCATACCTGGGCGCCTTGAAGTGAATGGTGTAGGTTCCCGGCGATAGATTGATGACGAATCTTCCGTCGGCATCGGTGACCATGCGGTCGCTAGTCTGTCCGTCAATCGCAATCGCGACTCCCGCTACAGGACGCCCGGTCTGGCTATCCAGAACGGAGCCGCCTATGCTTCCCTTGGTCACTTGAGCCGACGCGGCGGGGACCAACAGAAACGCGAGCAGCGGACGGAGGTATTTACTGAACAAACAGGACTACCTCATTGGAATCGACGCCGTCCATGTAAATGCGAACCGGGACCCGGCCTGTGACGAAGGACTGCTCGGGGACGTAAGCGTTGATCTGCCACAGGCCGGGGGCGTCCGGATTGAGACCACTGAACTGGACCTGAGCCGCCACGCCTCCGATGAATACCTGCGGCGTGGAGCGCGTATTCGCCAGGGGGCTCGCCCCCGGGGCTGTTCCATCGTCAGGCTGCCGGCTGAGTGGACCCGGGCCGGTCGCATAGATCGAAACAACCTCGCCGCGTCTAGCCGGCGTGGACGAAGTGTTTTCGGTAAACCCGTCCTGGTTGCGAATGGCGCCCTTGGGAGGATTCTGCGTATCTTTTGTGAAGAGACCCGGAGCGGTTGACATCACTCGCACCGAACCGCTGAGCGTCGCGGAAGGAGTTGTAATCTGAACGGGGTGATAGCCTGGAGTGGTGGCGTAGGGAATCAGAAACGTCACCTGGGTAGACCGGACGTCATACAAAGCAGCGTCCACGCCATCTACAGTCACCTTGACCCCACCAAGAGACTTGGGGAGGGGAAAGCTCGGAGCGGTTGTCGTCGCAACACCGGAAAACATCCCAAAGGCGGCAACCCAGGAACCGGCACTCACCGGTTGATCGCCACGAAAGCTTGCGCCGTTTACGATGGCCACCTGTGCGCTCAGGCTCGAGCAAAAGAGTAAAAGAGTTACAAAAATCCTCATCGGCATCAGTCTGTTTCCAACTCCTTAGAAATCTTGGCTGCCGGCACGCCCGCGAGACACAATACGCCCTCTGGCCCTGCCGCAGCGCTTCTAGCATTTCGAGGTCTCTAGCAAGCTAACACAATGGATTTAGCGCAATGCAACAAAATGGTTACAACTCGGTAAATTGTTTGAGAATCGCGTAACTCACGAAGGAACCGACGCGCAGGCGTTGTGGATACGGTTGGGACTAGCCGGATTAGTTCTACATCATGAGGATGATAGCCAGTCAATGAATGCTACTTACTTTATTGTGCTTGGTGTAGCTTCGTATCCTAAGTCATTGCCTCTAACATGACTCAGGTATTTTCCCGACACTCACGACTCGCAGCCGCAGGCCAAACGGATGCCTGGAACGGAGCGGCACGTTCACCGGGCAGCGAGTACTGGAGGTACTCCGGTGGCGTCATAGCCGCTCTGCTTTCGTGCAGGATCGGGTGGGGCAACGAACCCGGCGTCTTCGCGATCCGTGCCCGCATTTTCGGAACACGCGGCTGGACAAGGGGCATCCATTGGAGCAGGAGGGCGACGCGCCTCGCGGAGCAGACCCGTGATGGCGTGGACAGATACTACGGCTCGATGCGGCTCAACGGCAATCGGCGTGGAGGCGCTCCACGCAATCCGCCCGGACGCCGGCGACAGATGCCCGGATGCTCCGTGCCCGACGCTCAGTTTCGAAAATCCGGAAAGTAGTTTAGAATGAGAAGAGATTCCGAAAGGGCGCGTAGCTCAGTTGGTTAGAGCGCCTGCTTCACACGCAGGAGGTCACAGGTTCGAGTCCTGTCGCGCCCACCACTTCTTTCAAGCAGATACAGGCAGAGGCTGCGGATCGGGGCGGCGGCTCCCGCAGCTCTTTGCCGGATTCGGACTCTCTGCCGACGCGCCTGCGGTTTGCCGTGGACTCAGAGCGCGTCATTAGGCTGAGGAATACGAGCCCAGTATTCACCGGTGGTGGCCAGGGTTCGACTCGCTGGAAACGTTGGCACCAAGGCGCAAACAAACCCTGGGGAAGTATTCCCTAGACCCGCTTCGAGATCCTGGTAGCCGTTTGTCACACAGATGTAACCGCCCCGTGGTTTGCGGATCGCACGACGAGAGGGCGTACGCTCGATTGCCACAAGTTCACCTGGATGCGTACTCGTTAGCAAGAGCAGGCCGTCGCACGGTAGAGGGGACTCGCTCAGGAGGCTACACGCTTCATCGAACGATCGGACTTCTTCCAGCGCCCCTAGTGTAGTGCGTCGCAGGTTCCACGCAGAATACCTGCGTTCAGGGCAAACCGGGTACAGGCAACGAATTTCGCAAATGCGGCGAAATTCATGCCAGTCCCCGGTTTGCAGCGTCGTTTCCTATTGGGCAACATTTGCGACGCATTACACTAGCTTAGGAATGGATCAACCCATTCAGACTTTCCCGATCTCAGCTAGCTTTTGACGGCCAGCTTTGCTCATCCTGAGTCTTCGGCCATCCATGAGGACAATCGACGACTCCGTCTGACCTTCCCGGTAGATTTCCCGGATCTGATCCAGGTTGACAATCGAAAGACCGGTGAATACGAACAAACTGTCCGGGATTCAGTTTTGCACTTAAGCTGCTGATCGTTTCACGCAGCACGTAGCTGCGACCATTCGAGTGGAGACATGAGTAATACTCCGCTGCTTCAATCCACTCGATCTTTTCCACCGGAGAAGGATACGCTTTGGGCTCATCACCTGCACTTCTTGACCGAAAAGGGGTCAGTTGCATTGAAACGGCCGTCGCTATTTGCGAAGAAAAGCGCCCCATGAAAGGAGTCCGCGCCAGGCTTGGTGACAATCTCGATGACCTCACCGCTGAAAGGAGGTGTCTGATACTGGGAAGAGAAAAGGTCCGGGTTGACACGAATAGAAGCAATGGAACTCTTGGGCGGTAGCGCGCTTCCATTCTGAAAACCATCGACCATGATAAGGGTTGAAGCGGGAGAGCCTCCGCCGCTGGCAGAGAGCGCCGGCAATTGCCGGAGAAAATCATCGGGACCGTCGGCAAGCAACTGCACATCCTTTGTGCTTAGCGTTGTAGTCCCCGTCCCGCGCTCGGCGGAGATGGAGCCAGCAGCAAGCTGTCGCAACCTATACCATTTTTCATTTGACAAGCGGCGGGGTCGCCTCCTATGCTGGATGTCGTAATCGGATGTCGAAATCGAAGTCCGTTAACAAGGACATCGTTGCCGACGATCGCGACCTCTACTCAGGGCTGATCCGCCTGCATGTGCTGCACCACGCGGTGGAGGGTCCGATCTTCGGCCTGGGGATGATCGAAGAACTGGCCCGTCACGGATATCGGATCAGTCCAGGCAGTCTCTATCCGCTGCTTCAGGGTCTCGAAAAAAAGGGATACCTGCGGTCAACCCAGGAGCGAAACGGCAAGTCGTTGCGGCGCGTATACCGCGCCACTCCACTGGGCAAAGACGCCCTCGCTGCTTCAAAAAGTAAAGTCCGGGAGCTATTTCATGAACTCATCGAAGGGGACTAGTACTCTGAACGTGAAGTCCGCTCCCTTACGGTCGCGGTTCGGTGGCGGAACAGAACCGCGCGCGTTAGCAAGCGGGCGAACAGAATCACCCGGTAAGGGGACTAGCTCCAGTGGCTGTTAGGCGAGAACCGGCCCGGATCGGGGCAAGATGTCTCCCGGCCCTGTTTCTATTTGCGGGAGCGGTGTTCGCGCAACAGGAAACCGCCCCTGCCGGACTGACCCTCAGCCAGGCGGTCGAGACGGCGTTGAAAAACTATCCCTCGATTCGCGTGTCGCAAGAACAAATCAATGCAGCGGCGGCTGGAATTCAGTTGGCTCGCACGGCCTACCTGCCTCGCGTGGACCTGCTCGCCCAGGCGAATCGCGCCACCAGAAACAATGTCTTTGGGATGATGCTGCCGCAAACCGTGATTCCTCCGCTGTCGGGCCCCGTACTCGGCACAAACAACTTCGGGACAGCATGGGGCAGCGCCGTCGGAACCCTCGTCACCTGGGAGCCGTTCGATTTCGGACTCCGACAGGCCGGCGTTGCGGCCGCCACCGCAGCTCGAACACGCCAGGAGGCTGCGCTCAAGCGGACCCAATTCGATGTCATGGCCGCGGCCGCAGATACCTATATAACTCTGATTGCCGCGCAGGAGACCGTCCGCGCCGCCCAGGCAGGCGTGGACCGGGCCGGAGTGCTGGAGCGGACGATCGGCGCTCTGGTGAACGCGCAATTGCGCCCCGGCGCGGATCGATCGCGAGCTCAGGCGGAACTTGCCGCCGCACGAACCCAATTGATTCAGGCACAGCAGACGGTGGAGGTTGCCCGCGCGAATCTTTCCCGGTTCGTCGGATCGGAGCCGGTGCAGATCACGATCTCCGCGGCCAAACTCCTCCAGTTGCCTCCGGAGCACGCCGTGGCGCCCCTGGATCCTGCCAAAAATCCTCTGGCCGTCGAACAGAACGCCACAATCGACCAGTTGCGAGCGCAGCTCCGAACTCTGGAGCGCTCCTACTTCCCCCGTTTCTTCCTGCAAGGCTCCGCCTACGCGCGCGGGACCGGAGCAGAGACCAACGGAACGATTCTCGGAGGACTGAACGGGCTCGCGCCAAATTTCCAGAACTATGCGGTCGGCCTCACCGTGACGTTTCCGGTCTTCGATCTGGCGTCGATCCGATCCAGGGAGGCGGAACAGTCTGCGGCCGTCCGCGCCGAGACGGCCCGGTATCAGCAGATTGCGATCGATCTGAAGGCTCGCTGGAATGCCGCCGTGGCGACCTTGGCGGGAGCACGGAGTGTGGTGGCAAACACTCCGGTACAAGTAGCCGCCGCCCGGGCCGCGACCGAGCAGGCCACGGCCCGCTATCACTCGGGGCTGGGAAATATCGATGCGGTTGCGGAGGCCCAGCGGCTTCTCACTCAGGCCGAAATCGATGACGCGCTGGCGCGCCTCGCCGTCTGGAGGGGATTGCTAGGCGTTGCGATTGCGGCCGGCGATCTCCAACCGTTTCTCGCCGAGGCGAGTCAATGACCTCGAAAGGCGAAACATGCGTCTGGTTCTAGCCGCCCTTGGCCGGCCGATGACGGTTGTCGTGGTCCTCATTGGCCTGGCTCTCTGCTCCGTGCTCGCCGTTCAGCGGATGGCCGTGGACATCTTCCCCAAAGTCGGGGAGCCTGCCATCTACGTGGCCCAGCCGTATGGAGGCATGGATCCGGCGCAGATGGAGGGCTACCTCACCTACTATTACGAGTATCACTTCCTCTATATCACCGGAATCAGTCGGGTGGAGAGCAAAAGCATTCAAGGCGCCGCTCTCATGAAGCTGGTCTTCCACGAAGGTACGGATATGGCCCAGGCGATGGCGGAGACCGTGGGATACGTGAACCGCTCACGTGCCTTCATGCCGCCGGGGACGGTGCCACCTTTTATCACCAGGTTCGATGCGGGCAGTGTCGCGGTCGGCCAACTGGTTTTCAGCAGTGCGACCCATACGCAGGGAGAACTGCAGGATTTCGCTCTCAATCGCGTGCGTCCTCTGTTTGCGACTCTGCCGGGCGTCTCCGCTCCGCCGCCCTTCGGCGGAAATCAGCGGACGATTGTGATCACACTCGATCCCGACAAGCTGCAGCAGTATCAAATCTCGCCCCAGGAGGCGATTGCGGCCGTTAGCAAAGCCAGCCTGGTGATGCCTTCGGGAAATATGTGGACCGGAACGGTCAACCGCATCGCCAGAACCAATGCGGCGCTAGGGGGAGATCTTTCCGAATTGCTGAGCGCCCCCATCCGGCCTGTTTCCGGCACGACAATCTATCTCAGAGATATCGGGACCATCGAGAACAGCACCGACGTCATCACCGCTTACGCACATGTAAACGGCAAAAGAACGGTCTACATCCCGGTAACCAAGCGAGCCGACGCGTCGACGCTGGCCGTCATCAACGCCGTCAAAGCCGCGATTCCCGATTTCAAGAAGGTTGTGCCGAACGATGTGGATGTGAGCCTGCAATTCGACCAGTCGCCATTTGTGCGGAACTCGCTGCGGGGACTGGTTACCGAAGGGCTGCTCGGAGCCGGGCTGACCGGCCTGATGGTTCTCCTTTTTCTGCGGGATTGGCGCAGCGCCTTGATTGTCGTCCTGAATATTCCGTTCGCCCTGCTGAGCGCCGTGATTCTGCTGTGGTTCACCGGGCAGACCATCAACATCATGACGCTTGGCGGCCTAGCTCTCGCCGTTGGCGTTCTGGTGGACGAGGCGACGGTTGAAATCGAGAATATCCATACCCAGATGGTGCCGGGCGTATCGAGGGCTCGCGCGGTGGTGGAAGCATGCAGCCGCACCGCCATGGCTCGCCTGCTTTCGATGGTCTGCATTCTCGCCGTCTTCGTGCCGTCGTTCTTCATGATCGGCGTGAGCCGCCAGCTCTTCGTTCCACTGTCGCTGGCAGTTGCCTTTTCGATGATCGCGTCCTATCTCCTCTCCAGCAGCCTGGTGCCGGTCTTCTCCACCTGGCTCATGCGGGAAACGCATCGCGGCGAGGGGTACGAGGGACTCTTCGGGCATCTCCACTCCTTTTACGAGCGCTATCTCAACGTCGTTCTTCGGCTTCGCTGGCCGGTGACCCTCGGCTATCTGGCAACGGCGGTTGCCATCCTATACGTGCTGTTGCCGCGAGTGGGGACCGAGCTGTTTCCGGATGCCAATGCGCCGCTTCTGCGGGTGCGGTTGCGCGCGCCCGCGGGCACGCGGATCGAAGAGACGGAACGCATTGTGCTTCGCGCTCTTCAGGTGATGGAACAAAGCACGGGCGGCCAGAACGTCGAAATCACCAGCGACTTCGTCGGGGTCGTTCCCCCGAGCTATCCCGTCGATCTGATCCATCTGTTTACCAGCGGCCCGCAGGAAGCGATTATCCAAATCGCAATGAAACCCGAAACGCCGCGGGGCGCCGCTCTGCGCGAGCGCATCCGAAACGAGCTGCGCCGGGAACTGCCGGACTGCCAGGTCTCCTTTGAAGCCGCCGATATCGTTTCCCAGGTCATGAGCTTTGGATCGCCCACCCCCATCGAAGTGGCGATACAAGGGCCAAGCCTCGCCGACGACTATGGATACGCGCGGAAGATTCAGTCTCAGTTAGCGAAACTGGCTTTCATCCGGGATTTGCAGTTCGCACAGGAGTACAACTACCCGACGCTCGATATCCACATCAGCCGGGAACGGGCCGGTCAATTCGGGCTGACCATGGCGGATGTCGCGCGCTCCGTTGTACCGGCAACGTCATCGTCGCGGTTCACCGAACCGAACTACTGGCGCGATCCCAATTCGGGCAATGCTTTTCAGATCCAGGTGCAGCTACCACAAAACCGGATTCAGAGCCTGGATGAAATCGGGGGCCTTCCCGTCATGCCGAGCGGGCGTCCTGAACCGCAACTGGACCACATTGCATCGCTGAAGCCCGGCACGATGCCCGGCCTGATTGAGCGCTTCAACGGGCAGCATATTGTCAGCCTGACAGCCAATATTCACGGAATCACCCTTGGAGAAGCGGCGCCGGGGCTGAGGCAGGCATTGGCCGCCGCCGGAGAACCGCCGCGGGGCGCGAAGATTGTCATGAAAGGCGAGCTTCCGCCGCTCGAGCAGACCATCTCCGGACTTCGGATCGGTCTCCTGCTGGCGGTGGTGGTGATCTTTCTGCTGCTCTCCGCGAACTTTCAGTCGATGCGCCTGGCGCTGGCTATCGTGCTCACCGTGCCCGCCGTGCTTTGTGGTGTTCTGCTGATGTTGTGGATCACTCGCACCACACTGAATATTCAATCTTTTATGGGCGCGATCATGGCTATCGGCATCGCTGTCGCAAACTCGATTCTGCTGATCACGTTCGCGGAGCGGTTCCGGCACGAGAACAGGCCGGTGCCGGATGCCGCTCGCCAGGGCGCTTCGAGCCGTTTGCGGGCCATCCTGATGACTGCCGCGGCAATGATCTTCGGCATGGTACCGATGGCGATCGGGTTCGGCGAAGGCGGAGCCCAATCGGCG
>CAZMRK010000007.1:0-4335 GCA_964568355.1 uncultured Solibacteraceae bacterium
CTGGCCGCCGGGAAAGGGAGCAAGCTGTGAGCACCCTGGAGCCGAATTCCCTGGAACTGGAGACTTTGGAGCCGGAGCGCTACGAACTCCGCGAAGGGCCCGCCTATCGGTTCGAACTCGATCGCCGGGCCTTCCTGGCAAGCCTGGGCGGCGGAATTCTGGTAGTGCTTACCGCCTCCGCGCAGGAGTCCGGCGGCGGACGGCGGCGAGCCGGCGGCCGTGGTATGCCGGAGGAGATTGCGGCCTGGCTGCACATCGCGCAGGACGGTAAAGTCACCGCGTACACCGGCAAGGTGGAGGTGGGGCAGAATGCCCGCACGTCGCTTACCCAGGCAGTCGCCGAAGAGCTGGGCCTGCCGCTCGCCTCGGTCCGGATGGTGATGGGGGACACGGACCTGACGCCGTTCGATATGGGGACTTTCGGCAGCCTGACCACGCCAGTGATGGCCCCGCAGATGCACCGGGCTGCCGCTGCGGCACGGGAGTTGCTGATCGGCGCGGCTGCGGAAAAGTGGAGTGTCCCGCGCGAGTCGCTCGCCGTCTCCGAGGGCAAGGTGGTCCATCGGGCGAGCGGCCGCTCGGCTGGTTTCGGCGAACTGACCGCGGGGCGCAAACTGGTGGAGACCATCTCCGCGGATGCGCCGGTCACGCCGGCCAGCCGCTGGAAGGTGGCGGGACAGCCGGCGGCCAAGGTCGACGGCATCGATTTCGTTACCGGCCGGCACCAGTACCCCTTGGATATCCGACGCCCCGGTATGGTCTTTGGCGCGGTTCTGCGAGCGCCTTCCTACGGCGCAGAGCTGACCGGTTTGGATGATCAGGCGGCTCGCGCCATTCCGGGTGTGGCAGTGGTTCGCGAAGGCGCCTTCGCCGGCGTGACCGCGCCGGATCGCGCTACTGCCGAGCGCGCCTTGCGGGCCTTGCGCGCCGCGTGGAAGGCTGCTCCGCAGCCCTCCGGCAGCGAGTTGTTCGATTACCTGAAGCAGCACGCGGAGCCAGGCTCTCCTCGCGAACAGGGGTCGCTGGCGGACGGCATGGCTGCCGCGCAGCACAAGCTGAGCCAGACCTATACCGTGGCCTACATCGCCCACGTTCCACTGGAGCCACGCGCGGCGGTCGCCGAGTGGAAGGGAGACCGGCTCACGGTCTGGACCGGCACCCAGCGCCCGTTTGGCGTCAAGGGAGAACTAGCTGGGGCCTTCGGCATTCCGGAATCCCGTGTGCGCGTGATTGTTCCGGACGTCGGCTCGGGCTACGGCGGGAAGCATACCGGGGAGTGCGCCATCGAAGCCGCCCGTCTGGCCAAAGGAGCGGGCAAACCCGTCCGGCTGGTGTGGACCCGCGAAGAAGAGTTCACCTGGGCCTACTTCCGGCCCGCCGGTGTGATCGAAGTATCGAGCGGGGTGCGCGCCGATAGCACCATCACGGCCTGGGAGTTCCACAACTACAACTCCGGCGCCGCGGCCATCGGAACGCCCTATGCGATCCCGCATCAGCGCATCACGTTTCATGCCTCGCGGTCTCCGCTGCGGCAGGGCTCGTATCGCTCGCTGGCGGCGACCGCCAATCATTTCGCCCGCGAATCGCATATGGACGAACTGGCGCGGATGCTGCGCGTCGATCCGGTGGAATTCCGCCTGAAGAACTGCCAGGATCCCCGGCTGGCGGCGGTCATCCGGGCAGCAGCCGAACGGTTCGAATGGAAGAGCCGCCGCGCACAGCCGGGCCGCGGCTTCGGCATCGCCGCGGGTTTCGACAAGGGAGACTACATCGCCGCCTGCGCCGAAGTTGCTGTTGATCGCGCTTCCGGCCAGGTACGGATTGCGCGGCTGGTCGAGGCCTTTGAGGGCGGCGCGGTGGTCAATCCGGACCATCTGCGGAACCAGATTGAAGGCGCGCTGTCGATGGGCGTGGGCGGCGCCCTGTTCGAGCACGTCGATTTCGATGGCGGGAAGATCCTCAATCCCCGGCTTTCGAGCTACCGCGTGCCGCGCTTCCGGGACATCCCAGAGATCGATGTGGTCCTGCTTGATCGCAAAGACCTGCCATCGGCCGGGGCGGGGGAGACGCCCATCGTCGGAGTGGCTCCCGCCGTGGGAAACGCGATTTTCGATGCTTGCGGAATCCGCCTGCGATCGCTGCCTATGGTGCCGGACCGGCTGAAGCTGTCATGATGGAAAGATTGGGGGAGTTTCCAGCATGGCCCAGGAGCACGATTCAGCCGACGGTAAACAGGCACTACGGGACATTCTGGCGGCCGCGCGCTTCGCCGCCGAAAAACACGCCGGCCAGAAACGCAAAGGCGCTGCGCAGGAACCTTACATCAATCACCTGATCGAAGTTGCGGAGCTGGTGGCCTACGGCTGCGAGCAAAGCGACCCGAACCTGGTGATGGCGGCTTTCCTGCACGACACCATCGAAGACACCGGGGTCTCCCGCCAGGACCTCAGCGAACGCTTCGGCGAGGACGTGGCCAGCCTGGTCGCGGAGGTGACCGATGACAAAAGCCTGCCGAGTGATGTGCGCAAGGCCCGGCAGGTGGACCACGCGCCCGAGCTTTCCGCACGTGCGCAAACGTTGAAGCTGGCTGATAAAATCTCGAACCTGCGCAGCATCCTGGTCTCGCCGCCCGCCGGCTGGGGATTCGAACGCAAACGCGAATATTTCGATTGGGGCAAGCAGGTGGTCGACCGCCTGCGCTCTCCCAATCCGCTGCTCAAGCAGGAGTTCGACCGCGTTTATCAATCCTTCCCCGCAAGGCAGAGCAAGAGGGGATAATTCCTCCTATCCCGATTGGCTCTCCTGGTGTACATTGGCTGTGGGAGATGCGATCACATGGACAGTGTGGTCCAGCCACGCCGCCGCGGCCTGAGCGAGCGAGAGCGCGAAGTGGTAGCTCTGCTGGTGCAAGGTAAATCGCAAAAAGAAGTGGCAGCCATCCTCGGCATCAGTGTCAAGACTGTCGAGACCCACCGCACCCATATCTTCAGCAAGCTCCGCATCCACAATCTGGAGGAACTTTACCGCTACGTGGAGCGGATGGGCACCCTGACTTAGGCATCTTGAGTGTGTTTGCTTTGTAAAGGCAATCCTCAGGCCTGCTCGCCGGCTTCCTGCCACTTGGGCAGGAGGTGTTTCTGAATCTTGCCCAGGGCGGTGCGGGGCAGGTGATCCACGGCGAGGAAGGCGCGGGGCACTTTGAACGATGCCAGCTTTTCGCGGCAGCGGCTTTCCAGGGTTTGCGGATCGAACGCCGCCCGGGCGACGAGGAACGCCACCGGGATCTCGCCGCGGACCCGGTCCGGGACTCCGACTACCGCCGCTTCGGCCACTTCGGGCTGCTCCAGCAAAAACTCTTCAATCTCTCTGGGGTAAATATTGAACCCGCCGGAGATGATCAGATCGCTGGTGCGCCCGCGCAGCGTATAGTAGCCGTCCGGCGAGCGCACGGCCAGATCTCCGGTGCGGAAGTAGCCATCCGCGAAAGCCGCGCGTGTGGCCTCTTCCCGCCGCCAGTAGCCCGCGAAGATATTGGGACCTCGCAGGTAGAGCTCCCCGGTGGCTCCGTCTTCCACGGGCTTGCCGTCCCGATCCAGACAGCGCACCGAGACTCCGGGTAGCGGCAGGCCGACTGTGCCCGGGCGCCGCTCGCCCGCGTACGGATTGCTGATATTCATGAGCGTCTCGCTCATGCCGTAGCGCTCCAGGATGGTGTGGCCAAAGCGCGCGCGGAATTCTTCCAGTACCTGTGCCGGCAGAGGCGCCGATCCGGAGACGAACAGACGCATCGCGGATCCGATCTCTTTGGCCTCCGCCGCCGGCGTATCCAGGAGCCGCACATACATCGCCGGCACGCCGAAAAACAACGATGGGCGGAAATCCAGAAACGCGGCGACCGCCGTGCGGTGGTCGAAACGCTCCAGCAGGCGCGTGCGGCATCCGCTCATCAGCCAGCAGTGCAGGCCGTTGCCCAGGCCGTGGACGTGGAACAACGGCAGGGTTAGCAGAAAGCGGTCGGCCGCGCTGATTTGCCAGCAGGTCAGCAGGTTCACGGCATTGGCGGCGAAATTGTGGTGGGTGAGGATGGCGCCCTTGGAAACGCCGGTTGTACCGGAAGTATAGACAATGGCCGCGGGTGAGTCGCCGGTAAGGGTTGGCAGCGGGGCGGCGGGATGCCGTCCGGATTCGGCCTCCGCGAGCAGATCGGCGACTTGCCAGATATTGACCGGGGCGGAGCAGGGCAGTTCTCCGGAGACCACCACTGCCTTCGGCCCGGCGTCTTCCAGGATGTGTCCGATCTCGCGCTCGCGATACAGAATATTGATCGGTGTCAGG
>CAZMRK010000008.1:0-5770 GCA_964568355.1 uncultured Solibacteraceae bacterium
GATGGTCCCTAAGTGGATCTTCCACATGCCGGGCGCCGAACGCCTGGAGAGCGTGCCCGTCGTGGTGGACGGGGTCATGTATGTCTCGCAGCCGAATGAGGTCTATGCCCTCGACGGCCGCAGCGGGAGGGTGATCTGGGAGTACCGTCATCAGCCCGCCATGCGGCGCGGTCCTAACCGCGGGGTCGCCGTCTATAGTAATAAGGTCTACTTCGGAACGCCCGACGCCCGGCTGGTGGCGCTCGATGCCTTGACCGGAAACCTGCTCTGGCAGGTCCAGATGGCCGATCCCAAGGACGGCTACTGGTGCCCGGTGGCGCCGCTGCCGGTGAAGGACAAGATCATCATGGGGATCGCTCCGGGCGATCACGGCCTGAACGGGTGGCTGGATGCCTACGATGCCCAGACTGGTGAGCGCGCCTGGCGATGGAACGCGATTCCTCGCCCCGGCGAGCCAGGCAACGAGACATGGTCCGGGGAATCCTGGAAGACCGGCGGCGGCAATACCTGGCTGACCGGCAGCTACGACCCGGGGCTAAACCTCATCTACTGGGGTATCGGCAACCCGGCGCCTGATTTCAACGGTGACTATCGCAAGGGCGACAACCTCTATACCGAGAGTATGGTGGCGCTCGACGCCGATAGCGGTAAGTTGAAATGGCATTTCCAGTTCACCCCGCACGATGTTTACGATTGGGACGCGGTGGAGATCCCTATTCTGGTGGACGCTCCCTACCAGGGCCAAACCCGCAAATTACTGGTGCAGGCCAATCGCAACGGCTTTTACTATGTACTCGACCGCACCACCGGCGAATTTCTGCACGGCACACCGTTCGTCAAGCTGCTCAATTGGGCCTCGGGACTGACCAAAGCCGGCCGTCCAATTCAGGTACCCGGCGTCGAGCCCAGCCTCCAGGGGACAAAAATCTGCCCGGCCACGGCCGGAGCCACGAACTGGATGTCCCCTGCCTATCATCCGGAAACCAACTGGTTCTACGTGGTGGCCATGGAGGGCTGCGGAATCAATACTAAATCGGCAGACAAGTTCCAGCCCGGCGGGCATCCGTATATGGCGACCGGCTACATCGAAAGCCCGGAAGAACCCTGGCAGATGCACGTGCGCGCGCTTAACCTGACCACGGGTAAGATCGAGTGGGATTATCCGCAGACCGGATCTCGCGCCTATGGTGCCGGGCTGCTTGCCACCGCCGGAGGGCTGATCTTCGCCGGGGACGACCAGGGGGAACTAACGGCGCTCGATGCGCGCAACGGCAAGGTGCTTTGGCACTTCAATACCGGCCAGCGCATCTCGGCATCGCCAGTAACCTACAGCTATCAGGGGAAGCAATACATCGCGTTGGGAGCCGGATCGAACGTCGTAGCTTTCGGACTGCCCTGAGTCCGATCAGTGCAGAAAAGCTTCGGAATTCCCCAATCCCGTCACGCGGATGCGGGCCAGGGCATCGGGAGAAGAGGCGTCCAGCTTCCGCCCGGTTCGCGCGAGGCGGGTGGTCACATCGCGCCAAATAGCCTGGTTGGCGCTGTGGAGCGCCAAAAGGGCATTGAGCTTGCGGCCGGCGGCGGTGCCGCCGATATCGAAGGCTACCGGCTGCGGCACAAACGGCGCGGCAGCCTCAGGCCGGAGGGTCTCCGGATCGAGCGGCTGGGAATAATAGTAAAGGTCGGGAACGGTGTAGGGCGCCAGGCCGGCCAGCGCGAAAGGGGGCTGAAAGTTCGCCAGCCCGGCGGCAAGCCAGGCTTCTTCAGCCGCGCTGCCCGCATAGAGACGATCCATCCGGCCGTCGTGGTGCGCGTAAGGATTGGGAATCCAAAGCGAGCGGGGCCGGAGCCGGCGGATATAGAAAAGGATGCGGTCGCGCAATTCGGTGGGAGATACCGCCGGCAGCTCGCCCCGGCGGTAGTTCAACGAGAAGACCTGCCTCACACCGAGCAGACGTTCCGCCTCTTCGCTTTCCGCGCGAGCGCCATCTTCCACCACCCGCAGCAGCGAGACCTCCGAGCCGCTTTGTACCATCCGGGCCACGGTGCCGCCGGCTGCGAGCAGATAGTCTTCGTCGTAGGTGGTCACCACCAGCGCGGGGCCTTGGGGCAAGGTGGAGGGAGCAGCGGGGCGTGGCATCGTTGCGGACCGGTGCTCGAGATGATCGCGGATCGCGGGCAGGTCGTCGAATTCGCCGGCAAAATCAAAGACCTCGGCATAGGGCACGCCGTTTTCCCGGCCACGCTTTTTGGAGACCCAGTACATGCGCCACTCCTGAAGCTTCTGCGTGGCTTCCAGGTCGCTTAAACCCTCCAACTCGGGAACCACGAGATGCTCCTGAGCCAGTTTGGCCCGGATGGAGCGGCCCAGCGAAGGCTGGAGCCGGACATTGCGGTTGAGCCAATAAGCCTTGGCCTTGCGCGCCACCTGGCTCTCATTGAGCTCGACGGCCAGATTCGGTGTGAAGCCGCGGCCGTAATCGCTGCGTTGGGAATAATACTGAAAAGGAACGCGCCAAGGCTCCAGACCGAGCGTGCGATGCTCCGGCAGGATCGCGGGATCAGCGGCAGCCCATACGGCATCCGCTACGGCGCGTGCGCTCTTGCGATGGTCCGGATTGCGATCATAATGCCCCCAGGGATCGTAGGCCAGCACCACTTCCGGACGGTATTTGCGAAAGAGCAGCACCAACTGTGCGCGGATTTCGTTAGCGGGAACCGAATCGCTGTGATCGTTGCGCCAGTTCAGACTGATGACATCCTTCATTCCCAGAAAGCGCACGGCTTCCAGGCACTCTTTGAAATTGATCTGATTGTTGCCCGCCCACCCCAGAGAGCCGTCCTTTTCGTCATTGGTCATGCGCACGTAATAGCCGGTGTAACCGGAATCCGCGAGCTTGGCGATCAGGCCGCCGAAGCCATATTCCCAGGTGTGGTCGTCGTGGTGGGGTAAAACGACAAGGAACGTTTTTCCGGGCGGAATCTGTCCCATGGGCAGGCGCGCCCACAACGGGCACAGCAAAGCCAGGGACATCAGGGCAATTCGCATGGGTGGTATATGATGCTATCACGATGATCTTTGTTCTCGCCTTGATGCTGCTCGCGATACCTGCGTGGGCCGGCGATGCAGTGCTGGTGGTGACCGCGCACGCCGGCGACTATCTCACCGGCGCCGGCGGCACGCTCGCGCAGCGGATCGCCGCGGGGGATCAGGTGACGGTCGTGCAGGTGACGAACGACGAGAAGAACTCGCGCGGCCTGGGTCCGGCGGAAACGCAGAAGGCCAACTCCGCCGAGGCCGAGGCAGCGGCGCGGGCGCTTGGGGCCAGGGAGGTGCTGTTTCTGGGACACAAGAGTGGCGAACTCGGCTATCTCTCCAGTACCGAACTGCGGGAAGAGATCTTCGGTCTGATTCGCTATTTCCGGCCCCGTGCCATTTTTTTCCCCGATCCCTACCTGCATTACGATCCCAACCGCGACCATTTCTACGTCGGAAAGATGGTGGAGGAAGCCTGGGGCTATAGCGGTGGCGGCACGTTCGCTCCGGAGCTGGAGCGCATGGGATTAAAGCCGTACGGAGCTCCGGAAGTCTACTACTACGCGATCGGCCGGCCGTACCGTGCGGGCGAGGGAGGAGACGGAGCGGCCCGGTTCCGCCCCGTGGATATCACCGCGACCCTGGACCGGAAGCTGCAAGCTCTCGCAATCCTCAAAACTTCGCCCGAGACGCTTTCCCGCGACCGGCTCGTGGCTTTGGCGGAAGCCGTCGGCAAGAAGCACGGCTTCCGCTACGGAGAAGAATTCAACCATGTCGGCCCGCACACCGGCCTGCCCGAACACGTAGTCGAGCGGGCCGTGCGCAAGCCGTAACACTCAGAACGAATACTTCAACCCGAACTGCACGACGCGTGCATCGCCGGGCATGCCGGCGGCGCCCTGAACCGTGCTGGTCACGCGCCCGAAGTTCTGCGGATCGCGAATATTCAGGCCAGGCGCGCCCAGGTTGACGTGGTTGAAGAAGTTGAAAAACTCCGCCCGGAACTGGACCTGGTGACTCTCCCAGAACCGGAAATTCTTGGTCGCCGAGAAATCTACCTGGTTGAGGCCCGGCAGGTGGATCTGCTCGCGCGTCGAGTTTCCGAACTGTCCCGCCACCGGTAGCGCGAAGGCGGCAGTATTGAACCAGCGGTCGCGCGTACGCTGATCGCGGGGCAACATCGCGCTCTGGCCGGCCACGACATTCGGCCGGGAAGCGATCCCCGTACCGGTGGTATCCACAACCCCGGAAAGTGCGGCGGCAAACCCGGTCTGCTCGGTAATGATGGTGCCCAGTTGCCAGCCGCCCAGCAGCGCGCGAATCACGCCCGGCGAATGGTTAAACAGCGGGACATCATAGAGAGCGGAGACCGATAGCCGGTGAGGTACATCGAAAGCGGAGTAGGACTTCTCGCCAGAGAGGTTCATGTAATCCTGAATGCCGCCCAGGAACGAACCGCCGCCGACCGTGCTGATGTCCGAATTGCTCAAGCTCTTCGACCAGGTGTAAGCGCCCAGAATCGAAAATCCGTGACCTACGCGGCGCTCGGCCTTCACCTGCAAGGAATGATAGGTCGAGTTGGCGATCGACTTGGCCACCGAGATCCCGGCGAATCCCTGAAGCGGACGGCGGCTGGCGATGGACGGGACAGCGGGGCCCGGCGTCACGATGTCCAGGGGACGGTTCCCGTCATAAGAAGTGGTCAGGCGAGTCCCTTTGGAACCGACATAGCCGATATCGAGATAAAAGTCGGCGGGCAGTTTCTTCTGTACGGTGAGGTTCCACTGCTGGGTATAGCTGTCGCGCAGGTCGGGGTCCACGCCTCCTGAACCGAACGTATTCTGCCCCACCCCCTGGCCGGTAAAGGCGGTAGCTACGTTGATCGGATTGGCGGCGTTGCCGGTGAAGGTGTACGTCTGGACAATCGGCGGATTCAGCGTCAGCGTGGTCCAGGAGTTGGTGATTTCCGGTGTGTAATAGATGCCGTATCCGCCGCGCACGACAAAGTCGCGCACGTGCGGCACCGACCAGGCAAAACCGAAGCGTGGTCCAAAATCGTTGTAATCATCGTTGGCCAGAGCGGCGGGATGATTCGGCGTATCCGGGATATCCGGGAAGCCGTGATAGGTCTGCAGGCTCGGAAGAAAGCCGTTCATATCGAAATTCGTGGCTTTGCCCCGCTGCACCGGCCGGCCATAGAACTCCCAGCGCAGCCCCATATTGATCGTGAGACTGGGCAGCACCTTCCAATCATCCTGGAAATAATAGGCGTGCCAGAAGTTATTCATCCGCGTGGCGAAAGGCTGCGCCGAGATCTGAGCGCCGGTGGCCAGGCCCAGCAGAAAGTCCGCGAACTGATTTTCGCGGCTGGCGTTCACGCCGCCGGCGGTAACGGTACCGTCAAAGGTGAAACTGCCACGGGCATTCACGGCTTCGTCGAAAGTCCAGTTCCGGCGGGCGATCATGAGACCGGTCTTGAAGAAGTGGCTGCCGCGCCGTATCGAAACGTTGTCGCTCACCTGCCAAAGCTGGTTCAAACGGTCGCGGGGACCGATGGAACGGACGTTCGGCATGTCGTAACCGACGGTAAAAGTGGGTGGGCCATAGTTGCGAGGGTCGGTGGATACGCCCGGGATGCCAAGCTGATTGGCGATGTCATACTTGGAATTGCCCGTGGTTCCGAAGAACTCGTGCTCGAAAAAGCGGTCCCATCCCACACGCACTTCGTTAATG
>CAZMRK010000009.1:0-2718 GCA_964568355.1 uncultured Solibacteraceae bacterium
CATCAATCCGGCTCCGTGGACCGTGGCCATCAAAAAGGCCCAGACCGTCAGCCCCGGCATTCCTACGCGCATCCCGCCCAGCCGTGGATGACGGTGGCGAAACAGGCGATAGGCTCCCAGCCCGATCAGCAGTGCCGCTACCGGGTACTTCAATTGGTGAGCCGGTATGGCCACGCCGGCCAGAGCGGCGATCAGAATCGCCGTCCCAATCGCCAGCATGTGGCCGAGCGTCAACGGCAGCATGGCCCGCCAGATCGCGGAGCGGCGGCGCTCTTGCATCCCAAGCGCCACCGCGAACAGCCACCCCATCCCGGGGTTAATGCCGTGAAACGCACCCAGGAACAGAAGCGCCGTCCAAGACCACATTGTCCCTTCACTCATGGTGCACCTCAGGCGTAACAGTAGGAATCCGACGAGGCATCGCCGCCCTCCAGGTGCACCTGGTGCGGACGCTGTCCGTCAAACTCCATCAAAAATTCGCGATCCAGTTGCGCGCCGCCTTCCGGACCGACATCCAGCTTGGCCATCCAGCCGCGGATCCCGTCCGGATAGAACTGCGCGTCCCAGGACGCATAGAGCGAATTGGTGAAGTAAACCCTCCGCCCGTCGCGGCTGATCTCCACCATCTGCGGCCCGCCGTTCAAGGCCTTGTCCGGACGGCTCGGATGGGCCGCCCGCCGGACGATGCCGCCCATGCGAATGCAGGCGGTCAGCCGGGGGCTGAGCGGATCGGAGACGTCGTACTGGCGCATCTCTCCGGTCCCCCAGCAGGAGACATACAGGAAGCGGTCGTCCAGCGAGAGGTTGATATCGGTAACCAGCGGCGGCACGGCTTTGAATCCCTGGAGCAGTGGCGGCAACTGCTCGGGATCGGCGGGCTCGGCGGGGATCTCAATCACCTTGCTTACTTGAAACTCACCATTGCTCTGGCGGCTCCACAGCCAGATTGAGGACGAGAGATCCTTGAGGCTCGTCACCACGCCCACGAAGCCATAGGCTTTGGTCGGGTCATGCGCCGGGCGCAGTTCGAGCGACATCTGGTACTCCGGGCCAAGATCCAGCACCTGGCGGTGACGGCGACGGTTCAGGTCGAACACGTGCAACCGGTGGCCGTACTTGCCGCCCAGCAGCATCTCCGGATTGACCCCGCTCTCCACCATGTTGGGCGTCCCCCACTCGCTGGTAATCATGGTGTCGTAGCCCAGATGCCACCAGAAATCATAGGCCAGGAATTGTGGACCGCGGTCCAGCTCCCACCGGCCTCGTATTTCGAAGCTCTCCGGATCCATGATGAAGATGCCGCCCGGCCCATCCCCGTCGGGCGCCCCAATCGCATTGATATAGATGCCGTCCGGCCCACAGTGCGTCGTATGCGGCCGGCTATATCCGGTACGGCGCATAACCGTCTCCGGCTCGATCACCTTGACGATCGTCGGTTTGTGCGGATCAGGCTTGGTATCGAGCACGTAAATCCGCGACGATTTCAGGCCGGGCACAACCAGGTACCGCCTTTCCATGTGCGGATGCGGCGAATAGGGACACAGGCAGGAACTGCAGGCGTTCCACCCGAAATGGTGCAACTCATCGCCGGCAAATGGCATCTCCACGTGCCCGATGACCCGCCCATAGCTCTTGGACCCGGGCTCCACATCGACGACGGCCATACCGTCGTGGGCGCCCTGGCCTTTGGGATTCAACATGGCAACATACGCCAGCTTTTCGCGTGGCGCCTCCATCGCCATCTTCGGCGAAGGATAGAACGATTGATCTGGCTTCCACTGTGGCATGGTCTTTGCCTCCTTTGACTTTCTTGTTCTTCGATCCGAAAATTTAGCCTGCTCACGCGCGTGCACTTCCGCGCGCCGCATCCCGCCCTGCCACCGAACCGCGCGCGTCAGCAAGCGGACAACCCTCAGCACTGCATCAGTCCGCGCCTGCCGCCAGCAGCATCGCCGGCTCGGCTACGATCTGAACCACCGGATGAATCGTCACGACCGCATCTGCGCTCTGCGGCGAAAATGCGATCGAATACACCGCGATGTGGATCGCGCTCAACTGCGACAGATCCATCACCGAAGGCGCGGCAACCTGGAGCTGGAACGTGGTGGCTACGCCGCGGCCCCAAAACGAAAAGGGCGGCCCTGTCTCGGAGTTCGACTGAGGATTCGCCGGTATGCTGGCACTCAATGTGCCCGTTCCCGCCTGAATCCCAAACACCTCTCTCCGCGGCCGCAGAGACATGGTCGTGATGCTTCCGTCCGTGCGCCGGTTCATGCTCCAGTCGCCCGAATGCGTCACCCAGATATTTGCGCTTTGCGTCGAACTGGCTCCCGTCATCTGGAGATCAAGCGCGTTTACCTTCAGTTCGAACATGCCGGCTGGAATATCCGCCAGGTCGATTTCGAAGCTCAGAACCGCCCCGTTTGCGAATGCCTGCAACTGCGCCGCATCGGTGATCGTCAGGCTCAACTGCGGGTGAATTACGTCGAACCCGATCTGCGCCGTGTTCAGGCGCTGGAACATCTGGCTCCACGAAAGCACCTGGATCGGCATATTGGCGAGACTTGTCAGGCACGCGCTCGCCCGCTGCGCCGGTCCCAGGCTGTGATCCTCGTCCGGATGGAGATAGCCGAAATGGAAGCGCAGGTCCGGAGTCCCCTCAAGCTGATAAATCTCTCTGGCGCGCTGTGCCAGGAACACGTCCTCCATCACCAGGTC
>CAZMRK010000010.1:0-8060 GCA_964568355.1 uncultured Solibacteraceae bacterium
ACCCGGCGCCTTCTATCCGATCCACGCCTGGATGGAATCGGCACGGTAGTTCTGGACGAGTTTCACGAACGCCACCTGGAGGGCGATCTGGCACTGGCGCTGCTGCGGCGGCTGCAAGAAACCGAGCGGCCCGATTTGCGCGTTGTGGTGATGTCGGCCACTCTGGAGGCGGGGCCGGTAGCGGACTACCTGGGCGGCTGTCCGGTGCTGCGATCCGAAGGACGGCTGTATGACCTCAACATCGAGTACACGCCGCACTCGGCCGAACCGCTAGAGCAGCAGGTGCCGGCGGCGCTCGAACGGCTCGGCGGTAGTTCGGGGAGCGGGCACGTGCTGGTCTTCCTTCCGGGCGCGGCCGAGATCCGGCGCTCTCTCGGAACGTGCGCGAGCTTCGCGCAGAGGAGTGGCGCGGCACTCTGCGCCTTGCATGGCGATCTTTCTCCGGAGGAGCAGGACCGGGCGGTAGCGCCATCGGACCGGCCCAAGATCATTCTTTCCACGAACGTGGCGGAAAGTTCCGTGACGATCGACGGAGTCCGGGCGGTAATCGACAGCGGAGTGGCGCGTGTGGCCAGCCATTCGCCATGGTCCGGGCTCCCCTCCCTGCGAGTGGCGCGGATCAGCCAGGCGGCAGCCAATCAGCGGGCCGGTCGCGCGGGAAGAACCGGGCCGGGGCGCGTGATCCGCCTCTATCCGTTAGCCGACTTCGCCCGCCGGCCTGCCCAAGACAGGCCGGAAATTGCACGGGCCGATCTGGCGCCGGTGGCTCTTCAGCTTCTGGCCATGGGATTGAGCGTCGATTCGCTGCGCTGGATGGAGGCGCCACCCGAAGAGGCGATCGGACACGCGATGGATCTTCTGCGGAGCCTGGGCGCGGCCGACGCGGCCGGGTGGCTGACAGCCACGGGTCGAACGATGGCCCTCTATCCGCTGCATCCGCGGCTGGGGCGGCTGGTGATCGAGGCGGATGCCCGTGGGGTGGGAGAAGACGGCTGCGCCGCTGCCGCGGTATTGAGCGCCGGCGAGCGGCTCCCCGAACGTCCGGGGAGTTGGAGCCGCTCCGACGTGCTGGTGCTGCTGGAGGGTGAATGGAGGCCGCAGACCAGCCGGATTCTCCGGCAGATTCGCGGCGCCGTCGCGCCGCCACGGCAGAGGGGTGCCAACGAAGAGGCGTTATGTATCGCGCTGCTGGCTGCGTTTCCGGACCGGGTCGCGAAACGGCGGCATGGCGAGGAACTACAACTGGCTTCCGGAGGCCTGGCGGGACTGGCGGCGTCCAGCACCGTACGGGAGGGCACTCTGCTGGTAGCGGTGGAAGCCGAGGACCGCGCGGAGCGCCGAGGACCGCTGGTGCGGCTGGCCAGCCGGATCGAGCCGGAATGGCTGCTCGACTTGTTTCCAGACCGCATCCGGGAGGAACAGGGCGTGGAATGGAACCGTGCCGGCGAACGAGTGGATGGAATCAGCGCCCTGTATTTTGGCTCGATTGCGATTGAGGAGAGCCGCGCCGCCCCGGCGCCAGGGCCGGCCGGACAGTTGCTGGCGATGAAGGCCCGCGAAGCGGGAGTGGACCGGTTTACCGATGCGGAACAACTCGCCGGCCTTCTGGCCAGGGTGCGCTTTGCTTCGGCGCACTCCTCCCTGCCGCAGTTTGGCTCTGAGCACGTTCAGACTGCGCTGGAGTCCTTGTGCCAGGGGCTGCGCAGTTTCGAGGAGTTGCGCGCAGCCTGCCGGGAGCGCGGCCTGATACGCGCGCTGGAGCAGCAGTTCCCCCCAGGTGGGATGCGCATGTTGGAAGAAGCAGCGCCCATGCGCGTGCGGCTTCCAGGCGGGCGCCAGGTAACGGTGCATTACGATGACCAGCGCGGCCCCTGGATCGCGTCGCGCCTGCAGGATTTTTTCGGCATGAGCGAGACGCCGCGCATTGCAGGCGGCAAGGTGCCGTTAATCGTCCACCTGCTTGCCCCCAACCAGCGGCCCGTTCAGATGACGACCGATCTGGCAGGGTTTTGGGAAAGACTCTATCCGGCAGTGCGGCGCGAACTGGCGCGGCGGTATCCGCGGCACGCGTGGCCTGAGAATCCGCTGCGGATCGCGTAGCAATCCGTGCCTGCTCCGGCGCGCGGCACCCCGGGCACCGCGCACCTTGCTTTGAGGCCTACTGAATGGGGAGAGCGCTGCCGTTGCCGAAGACCAGGTTGTTGCCTTGCGTTACAGCCACGGCGAAGGGCACATCATTGCCGGTAGCTGTATCACTGGGAACCTGGAAGTCGACCTCATAGATGCCGATCAGGTTCTCGGCATACTTGGCGTTGACCACTCGCACTCCGGCATTGTTCACGCCGACCACGATCTGGCTGGTGACATTCTGATCGGTGTCGGGAATTCCGGCTTGATTCGTCCCGATTGGGGGATCGACTGGACCGAGACCGGTAACAAATGTCCGGATGATTTCTCCACGGCGGGCTGGGTTTTCCAATGTAACGTAACTGCCGTCCGGGCGAAGCAGCACAGCGCGGCTCTTGTTATCGGACATTACCGTCTGGAAGATGCCGGGGCTGATGTTCAGGATCGTCAAATTGACGGTAGCCGATCCGGCACCGACTCTGACGGTCACTGGCACCGTCCCGGGAGTAACCTCACACGGCACCTGTACTGTCACGGCGTCCATGCCCGAACTGTAGTTATTGACCACGCTATAAATCGGGGCATAGGCATTACCGAACTGCACGGACACATTGGCCATCACGTAGGGCAGAGGGCCGATGATGCCCGGGACGACAGCACCCTGAATACCGGGCGCGAGACCGGGGGCGATGATCGTCGCCAGGCTGCAAGGCGAGACCCAACCCTTCTGCAAACCAGCGGCGTTGTAAAAGCTATCGGAGGTAATCGACGGTCCCGGCGGAGATACGGTCAGATTAAACGTCTGACTGGAAGAACCGGCGGTAGCCGTAACCGTGACAGGTCCGGGAGTCGCGCCGGCTTGAACGGTCGTGGAGGCATAACCCTGAGCGTCCGTAGTCGCGGTAGCAGAGCCGAGGGTAGCAATCCCGCTGGCGACCGCAAAAGTGACGGAAACGCCAGCCAACGGTCCTTGGTTGCCCGTCACGCCCACCACCAGCGGTTCGGTGAACGCTGTACCGACCACCGCGCTCTGGTTATCGCCGGAAACCTTGCTCATGCCCGAGATCAAAAGATTGGCCGTTGCCGTAAACGTGACGGCTATGGTCGGGACGCTGGTGACACGGACGCGCACTTGCACTGTTCCACCAGCCGGGCCCATGGTGACGCGCGTCTGCACTCTCCCGATGGCATTGGTCGTGGTACTGGTCTGGCTGAGAGTGGCCGAACCTTGGGGAACGTCCCAGGTTACAGCAACACCGGGAATGGGATTACCTGCCAGATCATCGATTTCGGCAACCAACACTCCGGACAGGTTGGCGCCCGGATTTGCGGATTGGTTATTCCCGGAAATGATCTTGATCAAGCCCGGGCCCCCGGGAGTCAAGGTAAAGGTGAAAGGCGTAATCGCCTGCCTGAAACCGCCGCCGACGCTGATCGTAAACTGTCCCGTCGAAGCCTGACCGGATACCAGTTTGCCGGTAGCAACCAGGTTACAGGTGGCTGTGCCGCTAGAATCCGAAAGCACGGTGTTTGGAGGCAGCCCCGGAACCGATTGGCAAGCGACACTGGGGCCCGCCGCGGGATCGGGTGCCACAATCGCTAGTTCCACACCCTCAATGCCGGCTCCAGTTTGGGTTCGCTGCACGCGCACCTGGACCGCGGGTGTCAGCGACTCTCCAATCGCTGCGCGATATGTAGTACCCGCCTGTGGACTGACAAAAGAAATAGTAACCTGGTCGGAAGTGTTCAGAGGCACTACCTCTTGTGTTTCGGTAAACGTGACACTGGAAGTTCCGATCGACGCAGTAACTGTGCTCTGATTAACCGAAGCCACATAAATGCCGGGGAACATGAAGAGTGTATTCTGCGCAGTTCCGTCGGTTCCAGTTGTCGTCGTTGTTGCTTGCAATGTGTTCGAACCGCTGGTGCCGCTCGTGGTAGTAGATCTCGTGATCGCCCAGGTCACGGATCGGCCCGCGACCGGATTGCCGCTGGCGTCCTTGACGACCACCACCATGGGCTGAAAGTTGCCGCCGCTCGCAAAACATCCTGCACATGCCAATTGACCATTCCCAGAAACAATGGAAATGGTCTGGGCCGATCCCACTCCGGCGACGACGAGCAGGGGGATAATCGCTCCAAGGAAGAGAGACTTCAGTTTAAGCATACTGACTCCTGTTTGATTGAAAAACCACCTGAACTGGTGAACGCGGAGAGAGTTTTAGTGTACCCAAAAAAAAAGAGGGGAGCAATGCTCCCCTCTCTTAGTATGTTACGGAATCTAACTACTGACCCAGAACCTCACCGGAGCCAGTGGTCAACGTGATACCACCAGCACGCGGCGGATCGGGCAGAATCAGACCCAGATAGCCCATCGCGATGTTCCGGGCTCCGACGTCGCTGACGAACGCGAAGCCGTGGCCCTTCTGGAAGTCGCAAACCGCGATCACGTAGCCCTGGAAGTTCGGGGCGACGCTCAGCACGGTCGTCGTATAGGCCGTACCGGAAGCAACCTCACCGGTGTCAACCGGAGTGGCCGGAGCATTAGAGCCATAGAAGTTCAGACTGCAGCTTCCGGCTTGGGGCGTGGTACCGAACGGATCGGTGGTGGTGTTGGCAATCGCCAGACCAGTGTCGAAGCCGTTGGTATTGGTTACGAACGGGAACAGGATGGTGGTACGGCAAACATTCACGTTCAGAATGTTCATCGCCGTGGAGGTATCCACAAAGCGCGGGATCTGCAGGCTGGAGGAAGCAACGCCTCCCACGGCAGCCGTGTAGATTCCACCGTAGCTACCATTCACCGTGCCCGGGGTAACGGTCGTCGCGAGGGTCGCACTCGAGCCGACACTCGGAGAAGCGGTAAACCAAACGCCGAAGTCAAACTCGTCGACGCCGGTCGGATTAGCCGCGGTGACTTCCCAAACCGCAGTGCCCGTGCCATTGGCGATCGGAATCTGAGCAACCGGGATGGCTCCACTACCGTTGCCAAAACTGCTGCTGTCCGTCGGCGCAACCCCAACAAACGAGCCATACTCGCTGATGGTGAGCGGAGCGGAGAACAGGCTACCGGTAGCCGTGCTGGCACCGAGAGCGTTCGAGCTGACATAGAGGCTGACACCGGCAGGAATGTTGTTGAAGACTGCCTTCAGGCGAGTGCCGTTGCTGGCCAACCCGCGGCCGCCAAACTCCGGCTTGCTGTCGTAGAAACCAGTCTCTGTGTTATAGATCAGGCCAGGAATCGCCTGGTCATCTATCCCGTCCGTGCCCACAGACTCGGTACCATCCGGCTGCGTTATTTTCTGCCTGATTTTGAACGCGTTGGCAAAATTCTCCTTGTATTTCAGGATTGCCGCCGCGGTTTCCGTTGTAGCGCCGTAGCCCTCGCACTGCTGGATCGCAAACGGTACAGTGCTCGCATCGCCTGCACCAATGCTGAAGGTCAAGCTGGTCTGCACGTAGCCTACAACAACCTGCGACTGCGTCAAAGACAACGAAGAGGCCGTCTGAGCGGGCGTCACAGTGATGATCGCATTCGCCTGGCCAGGCACGCCAGCGCCGGCCGAGATGGACGTCGCGTTGATGCGCACGTTGGTGATGCGGAATGTCCGAGTCGGAACCACTCCGGGCGTAGCGCTAGTTCCCGGAGCAGCGATCGGCACGCCGAAAAACGTTACCGAGTTTGCCGCAACGGCGCCTTGATAGACGTTGTAGGCGGTGCCGGTGGACCCGAATTCCGTGCCATCAGCGTTCGTCGATGCGGAGCACGCCGAAACCGGGCACAGCCGTTGATAGTCCCGTGCCGGCTCGTCGATCAGAAGCATGGCTTCTGACAAACTGCCGAACAGCCGGCTGGTTACCGTCGTGCCACCATAGTAAACGGTGATGTTGGCCGTCGGAATTGCCGTATCTGCCGGCAGTGCCGTGCCACCGGTACACGTCAGCACGATATCGCCAGTCAGCTCCGTCAGACCTTCTGCACGGAGGAACGGCGGAACCACTGTCGTGGTACAGGTGAGGCCGACACCTTGAGCGCTCGCAGTCGACACTATCCCCATAAACAGGGCTAGTACGGCGAGCGCAGGAATAAATCTGCGAAAAGCTGCCATTTCCTTCTCCTTGTGAATTGCGTAGTTGAATCGGTCGAAGTTCTCTTGCAACCTGAGCCTCAAAGCAAGTCTCAAAACCGTTTCACAACCTAGGGAACTTCTCCGTGTCGGGCGGAGAGGTAAAGATTTTGCCCAGTACCCTCAAGTGGGTCACCGGATCCTGCAAACTACAAGCCTGCGAGAGCACATGCGTCTTGTTTTTTGTTCTCTACTTCTGTGCTCGCGGGATGGAAACACAAAATTGCATGGGCGTTCGGACGCGGTAAAGATATTGATACCCTATCCGCACCTCAGTGTCAAGAGAAATTGCTTTCCGCTCAACACGAAGCAGCCGCTTGGCGGTCGCAAAACCACCAAAAATTGATTCACGATTCGAATTAGACCACGCCAGAGTCTCTGGAGTCAATAGTTTCACACTCGTCTGTCCCGTTTTTTTATGTTTTTTTAATGTGGAGATGGCGAGCTCGATTGCTTGTAGACCCTTTTCGCGCAGGTTTGATCTCGGAATTGAGGGTTCCATTCTGGTTTAAAGCGACTCGTCGCCACCACTCGTGCGTTGGTGCTGGCGAAATCCGGCTGCTTGCAAACCAGGGACGTTCTACAACTGTCGTGAAAAAGGAGGCCAAACGCTGATTTTGCCCGGCCCGGACGGGTGGCCCCCTGCTTGTTCCGGACGGGCAGCTTTTGATAAATAAAGAGGCACATGCTTCCCCGTATCGTATTCGTCCTCCTGCTGGGTGTAGTATCAGGCCTCGCGCAGCGTTCCAGAGCGCCCGAACGCTCGGTGAATCCCCTGGGTAATCGTCCCGAAGTCATCGAAAAAGGCCGGGAAATCTACAACAAATCGTGCACTATGTGCCACGGCTTGAATGGTACCGTGGGCGATCGGGCTCCCGCGCTGGCTGCTACCCGGCGATATCTTCGTTCCTCGGAACCCGACATTTTTGACGCCATCCGAAACGGCATCGCAGGCACCCTGATGCCGCCTTCCTCGATGCCCGAAAATGACGTCTGGGGCGTCGTTGCCTATATTCGCAGCCTGCGGGCTACGGCGAACGACTCCCCCGTAGAGGGAGATCGTGCCCACGGGGAGGCGCTGTTTCGGGGCAAAGGCCGCTGCCTGGAGTGCCACACGCTGAACGGCAGCGGTGGATTTCTCGGCCCGGACCTTTCGAATATCGCCGCCGAACGCAGCCTGAATTTTCTGCGCGATACCCTGACCAAGCCCCGCCCGAATCTGAGCCGCGGCTACCGCTCGGCGCAGGTCGTGACCAGCCACGGGCAGACGCTCCGGGGCATCGTGCGCAATCAGAATCCTTTCTCCGTGCAGTTTCTGGACACCGGCGGCAAACTGCACCTGTTCAGCCGGGAGGAAGTAAAATCGGTCACTTACGACGAACATTCCATGATGCCGGTGGCCGCCAAGGCGCTCAGCCCAGGCGAAATACAGGATCTGCTGGCGTACCTCGCACGCCTGACCCGGACCCCGGGAGGCCCGGTCGTGGTGGCGAAAAGCCCCGCGAGAGGTATCACCTATCAGGATCTGTTGCACCCGGATCCCGCCAACTGGTTGAGCTATAACGGCTCCTACAACTCCCAGCGGCATAGCCATCTCAAACAAATCGATCTGCAGAATGTCGCCACGATAGTCCCTAAGTGGATCTTCCACATGCCGGGCGCCGAACGCCTGGAGAGCGTGCCCGTGGTGGTGGACGGGGTCATGTATGTCTCGCAGCCGAATGAGGTCTATGCCCTCGACGGCCGCAGCGGCAGGGTGATCTGGGAGTACCGTCATCAGCCCGCCATGCGGCGCGGTCCTAACCG
>CAZMRK010000011.1:0-9409 GCA_964568355.1 uncultured Solibacteraceae bacterium
AGCAGGTTTCTGCCGGATTCGCTGAAGCTGCAGCACCGGATTCGACACATTGCCAGCGATGATCGCGGCAGAAGATCCGATGTCCAAGCTGCCCGATATGCACCGCGCGACCGGGATAGATCATCACCGGACATGGGGCTCGCATCATGATGTTGCCAATGTTCGCACCGAGCTGCCACTGGCCGGTACGCCGGCCACGGCCGACCATGATGACATCCGCCCGCCACCGCCTGGCGAACTTCCGCAGGGTCTCGGCGACATCCCCCACCTGCGTTTTCACCTGCCAGGGAACGTCGATTGACGCGGCCATAGAGGAGATCGCCTGCTCGGCCGCCCGCGGCAGGAGTTCGATTTTTGCGGAATCGTCGAGGCCGTATAACATGAGCATGGCCTCGCTGATTTCGGGCACGGCATGTACGATCAGAAGCTCTCCATTCCAGGCTGCGGCGCACCGGGCAGCGTAATGCAGCACGGACTGGCCTTCCGCCTCCAGTCCAACCCCGCAGAGGATACGCCCGCTGCGGATCGGCCGCGCCATCCGGACAGACGGCGGTTTTGCCACCCAAAGCGGCCGGCTCGTCATCCGAAGTACGTCCATGGTCGTGGAGCCGAGCAGGAGCTGGCCAAGCAGCCCATGTCCACGCGTTGGCATGACAATCAGATCCGCGTCGACGGAATCCGCGTAGCCGGCGATCTTTTCGGCAGGCCTTCCAGAGAGCACCGCCCTGTGAGCGGGGAGAACCCCGGTTTCATCGTCCCACGCCGCAGGCCATTTCCATGGATAGCCTCTGCGGCCGGATCCGGCAACGTGCAGTAAGCACAAATCCGCATTCATCGCCGCGGCGACTTCAGAGCCATACCGCATTTGCTGCCGGCAATCTTGCGCAATGTCGAGCGGCAGGAGAATCCTATGAATCATCTTCAGCTCCTTGACAGTGACGAGATGGGATTGGCGGAATTCAGATGGCCCGGCTGCACACAAGCGGTCAGTGCTGTGCCTTTTCGGGCAGCTTCGCTCAGGGACTGAATCCCGGTCCACAGGCTCACAACCAGTACCGCTACCAGGAGAAGGAAAAGCGCGCGCGACAGGATTTGATCGGCACAACCAGGACGTCTGCGCGTGCCGCAGCCAAACGGACAACCGGGTTTCAAGCATCGGAACATCGGGCTCCTCCGGCGTCACCGCCTTCTCCGCGCTTCATCCAGGCGTGCCATGCGCTCGCCACACTCCAGACGACATCGGATTCCCGGAGCGGCCGAATCAGCGCGTCGAAGCCTCCCAGGGTTATGACGTCACGCACGATGGCGGGATCGTCGCCGATCACGATCAACGAAGGAGCGTGAGGGACTGAAGTGAGCCCGGCCATGGCATCGCGCCAGGATCCGTCCGGCAGAACCTCCTCACAAACGGCGACCGCCGCCTTGTTTTCCTGCAAGAATGCCATGCCGTCCGCACAGGTACGCGTTCGAGCGATTGTCCAGCCGGACTGCGGAAACAGTCCGGATAAGTAAACGGCCAGAGTAGGATTGTCGCTGATGGCGACAATATCGGCCGCGCGGGAGGGCTGGAGCCGGCATAACCGCTGCCTCACACTGCAGGTATTCGCAGACATGGTGTCGTCCTTTCGTCGATGGTCCTATTGGAGGAGCAATCCCGTCGCCAAACACCGTCAACGCCGAGCGCTGCCGTTCGTTTCTGAACGGCCTGACGGGCGCCGGGCCGCAGCGGGATCCGGACAGCCGGATGGGGATATGAGATTCCCGCTACTCGGCAGCGGCTATATGGTACAGCCGGCCTCGAATTGCTTCCCGCTGTTCAGCCGCCTCCCCCGGGTCTACCCGATTTCCGGATGCTACCGCCTCGGCCAGCGCAACGCCGACTTCGGCCTCGCCGGCGGCAACGACATTGGCCCCGGCGCGCCGGAGCGCAGCCGCGTCGCGAAGATGCGTGCAGCGTACGAGAACGCGCAGGGCACGGTTGCGGAGGCGCGATTGCCTGATAATTTCAGCGGCGTCCTCTATATCGGCGCTCAAGATCAGGCTTCCCGCCATTTCGATGCCCGCTTCGTCCAGGGTGCCCGGCCGCAGGACATCGCCATAGATCGCATTGACGCCCTCCGCCCGCAATCGACGTACGGTGTCAAGATTCAGATCGATCACGGTGATCGCCGCTTCGCGCTCCTCCAGAAGCCGGCGCACGATCTTTCCGACCGGACCGTAGCCGACCAGGATGCAGCGAGCTTGGTCGATCTTCGGAAAACGGTCTGGGACAACCGGGATCCGGCGAGGGGGCGCCGATGACAGCCGGCGAGCCCAGCGATAGATGGACGGATTCCACACGATGGAGATGATGGAAGCAGCCACCAGCGCGTTCCAGCCGGTGTCGTGGATCAGCCCGAGTTCGCGCGCAAGCGAGCCGAGGACGAAGCTGAATTCGCCAACCTGAGAGAATGCCGCACCGACCGGGATGGCTGTGGCAAGGGGTTCGCCGAGCAGGCGGACGGTCAGCAACGCAGCGACAGGTTTGACGACGACAACCACCAGCAGCACGATGGCGATCGGCAAAGGCGCGTCGAGGAGGCGGCGGGGATCGAACAGCATGCCGACCGAAACGAAGAAGAGCACCGCGAAGGCGTCGCGCATCGGCACTGCATCAATGGCAGCGCGGGCCGCAAATTCGGAGCGACCCACGGCGAGGCCAGCGAGAAAGGCGCCTAACGCCATGGATACTCCGAACAGGGCTGTCGAACCGACCGCGATTCCGACGGCAAGGACCAGCACGGCAAGCGTGAAGAGCTCTCGCGACCGGGTCTTCTCGATCCGCTCCAGCGCCCCAGGGACGACCCAGCGGCCGAGCACCATCACGATCACAATGAGGCAGGCAACTTTCAGGCCGGCCACGCCCAGAGCAACACCGGCGCTCTCTACCGAGCCCGCCCCTGGAGCGAAAAGGATCGGCAGAAGCAGCAGCATCGCCACCGTGAGAAGGTCTTCCACCACGGTCCAGCCGATGGCGATGTAACCGATGCGCGTGTGCAGGTCATGCTGATCGGACAATACCAGGGTCATCACGACCGTGCTGGCCACCGAGATCGCCATCCCCAGGATGAGGCCGGCGATCCAGGTCCAGCCCAGCAGGTGCAGCAGCAGAGTCAGCGCGACAGTGGATATCGTGCTCTGGATGAGTGCGCCGGGCACCACCACGCGCCACATCGCGATCATCTCGCTCAAATGAAAACGGAGCCCGATGCCGAAGAGAAGCAGGATGACCCCGATTTCGGCAAACTGCTCGGCGACAACCCGGTTCGCAACGAAACCCGGCGTGAACGGCCCGACCACAATACCGGCCAAAAGGTAGCCGACAATGGGAGATACCTTGAGCCGGTGGGCCAGAAAGCCGAAAACCAAAGCCGCGGCCAAGCCGCCGGCAAACGTCACGAGTATGCTGAGGTTGTGCATCGCCTGTTCAAAGCTCCTGACATGAGCCGGACGGCTGCCGTCTTGGCCTTGCGCTGTATCGCCGGGAGCCGCGCAGCAGGGATATGGCCGGCTGCGGATCGCTCCCGGCTATACAAACGAGGGCCGGTACTGTGACCGTGAGGTCCGCTCCCTTACGGTCGCGGTTCAGTGGTGGAATGGAACCGCGCTCGCCACGGCGCTAGGCGGCACGAATCGTGTTGCGGCGCGCTCGTTGGCTGGGTATCCGCTGGCGATGCATGTGCCTGGCTATGCGATAACCGAGCCTCCTGGCTGCCCGGCCGACCACAGTCTGAAGGTCGCGGCCTCTCTCCAGAATCAGCACCGGCCGCGCTCCGCGGATATCGGCTGTGATCTGGCAGAGTTTGTCGATGCCGCCCCGCGGGCCGTTTAGATCGCTCAAGTACACCGAGATTCGATCTATCCGGCTCCTGTGGCGGTCAATGGCGAATTCCAGGCTTCGCTCGACCTGCTGCCGCAGTTCCTCGTTCCAGCCAACGTGACGTGCTCGAACAGCGATTTCCATCGGTAGCTCCTATCGTTTTCCTGGTTCAGTAGATTCGTCGCAATTTGCGGGCCGTCCGAAAAATGCGGGGATTGCGTCAGTTCCGCGGCCGGGCGTGGAAGGCTAGTGCCTCAAAGGGCGCAGCGACGACAATTTTCGGGCATCTGATCGGGCGGATGCCGATCCGGATAGTTCTATGTCCTTTATTTGTAAGCTCTATATCTATGTCCTTTATTTGTAAGCTCTATAATTGTCGGGCAGGCATCGCCATGCTGGAAAACGTATCGAGAGAGCAAACGTCCCTGACCAGGCGGAAACTATTCGGGACCCTTGCCGGGGCGACGATACCCCGGGCCGCTCATGCCCGGGACCGCAAGCCGAATTTCCTCTTTCTCCTCGCCGACGACCACGCGGGCTACGTGCTTGGAGCGCAAGGCAATGCGCGCGCCATTACCCCCAACCTGGACCGTCTTGCTTCCGAAGGTACTCGCTTTGCCCGCCACTATTGCAACTCGCCGGTTTGCACTCCCTCCCGGCAGAGCCTTTTCACCGGGCAATTACCCCATTCGGCGGGCGTCACGGTATTGAAGACGCCCCTGGACGAGAATCGGCCGACGTTGGCCAAGGCATTGGGCAGCCAGGGCTTCTCCACCGCGGTTTTCGGCAAGATGCACTTCAATCGTCCGGGCCGGCCGGGACTGCACGGATTCGCTCAGGCCTGGACGGAAGACATCGTGCAGAAGCGCTGGTCCGAAGCGGTGGGCTCACAGCCGGATTTTGGCGACATTCGGGTAAAACCGGTGTGGAGGCCATTCCGCGATCCGGCACGCATCTGGCTGAATGCCGAAAAACTTCCGTTTCCCCGGAAGTACGACCAGATGAAAAGCACCTGGGTGGCCAGCCAGGCTTCCCGCTATCTGGAAGAACACAAGGACGATCGATTTGCTCTCTGGGTCAGCTTCCAGGAACCGCATTCTCCGTACGACTTTCCTATCGAGTGGCGCGACAAATTCAACCCGGCGGATTTCGCGGCGCCCAAGGTGGGGCCGGAAGACGCAAGCCAGATCCCCCTCATTTTTCGGGATCTCAGCCCGACGGAAAAGCAGGGAATTATCGCGGCCTACTACACTTCGGTGAACTATCTGGATCACAACATCGGTGTCGTGCTGAATCAGCTCCGGCAGTTGAATCTGGAGAACGACACGCTGGTCGTCTATTTGGCCGATCACGGATACAGCCTGGGCCAGCACGGGCGCTTTGAAAAGCACTGCGGCTACGAGCCGGCGCTGCAAGTCCCGCTCATGATCCGTTGGCCGGGGCATGTGGGAAAAGGCATCATCAACGATCTGACGGAGCATGTCGATGTCGCTCCGACCATCCTGGAGCTTCTGCATGGGGAGCCGTTCCCGGTCCAGCATGGCCAGAGCCTGTGCCCGTATCTGGAAGGGAAGAAACCGGCAAAGCCGCGCACCTCGATTTTCAGCGAGTACCTGGAAAACGAGGAGGCCTATCTCCGCACGAACCAGTGGAAACTGGTTCATGGCAGCGGACGGCGCATCCGGACGGATGGATACAAGACGGACAATCCAACGCCGGGCCGTACGATCCGGCTCTACGACTGGAAGAAAGACCCTGGTGAATTTCACAACATCGCGGACCGGCATCCGGAGGTAGTGGAGATGCTCTCGCGGCAACTGCTCGCACGCTTCCGGACGACACACCCGGAAGCCGGGTCCGAACCCGCCGGGCTGAAGGTCCCCGACGCAATCGAATGGTATCTCCGTCCGCGTGACGCTTAGGCGCGGCATCGCCGCAGACGGAAGAGGCACCTCCCCACGACAATCCGACATCCTCAAAATTAGGTATTGACAAAAGAAGATAAACAGACTCTAATTTATCTTATTAAAATTATGCAACTGACGCGCGCGGCCGATTACGCCGTGCGGATCATGATTCACCTGGCCACGCTGCCGGCCGGGGCACGCCCGAACCGCGCGGCGCTCGCGGAGGCTGGGGAGATTCCGGAACATTTTGTCGGCAAGGTCCTGCAATCGCTGGCGAGGGCACGTCTGATCGATTCGCAGCGCGGAATGAATGGTGGCTACGGGCTAGCCGTAGAACCCCACCGCATCACCATGCTAGAGGTGATCGAGGCGATCGAAGGCACAACGCAGCTAAACGTGTGCCTTGCGCCCGGACCGAGCTGCGGACGCAAGTGGTGGTGCCCGGCGCACAGCGTGTGGGTGGAGGCGCAGGATGCCATGACGCGCGTGCTGCGCCGGACAACGATCGGATCGCTCGCGGCGCAAGTCACGGCCCATACTCCGATTGCATCCGGCGAGTGAGGAGCCTGGGCGGATGGAACTGACATGGGTGGCGCTGGCGGCCAGCTTGATGATGGGCCTGGGCGCAGCCTGCGTGTTCGTCTTTGCCGTCAGGCGCGATTACTTTAAGGACATAGAAGACGCAAAGTATCAGGTGTTCTGGCCGGACCTGGAAGAACTGGTCGAGCACTCGAAGGAGAGCGACAACGATGTCAGTGGTGCCGAAAATCATCGGTGACAAAGCCGGGGCCGAAGGGCCTCCGATGAACCGCCGCCGGATGCTGACGTGGCTGAGCAGTTTTGGGCTGGCAGGATCGGCGGTTTTGAGCGCGTTCTCGAATCTTGTTTTCATCAAACCGCGGGCGACCTACGGGCAGCCGCAGCGGTTTAATATCGGCAAGCCGGACCAGTTCCCGCCGGGCACGCGGATCGCGCTCGAATCCAAGCGGATCTGCATCGTGCGTGAAGGCGATAAACTCGCCGCGATTTCCACCACCTGCACACACCTGGGGTGCATCGTCGGGTTAGGCGACACCGGTTTCGCGTGTCCGTGCCACGGATCGCGTTTCGATGAGGACGGGAACGTGACGGGCGGTCCGGCGCCCAGACCCCTGCCCTGGTTCAAGGTCTCGCTGGCGCCAAACGGCGAGATCGAGGTGGATAAAGACACCCAGGTGGACCCAGGGAGCTACCTCAACGTATGAGCACCGCGGCCAAGTCCCACGGCGTCTGGACGAGCATCCGGGAAATGCCCTCCAACGTGTGGCAGTCGATCTTCCGTAATCCGCTTCCGGGCAGCGACCTGGAACGCGCCTCCACCAGTTTCACCAACTTCTTTCTCCACATTCACCCGGTCAAGGTCCACAGGAATACGCTGCGGCCCTTATACACGCTGGGGCTCGGGCTGATGTCCTTTTTCCTGTTCGCCATCCTGGTGGTCACCGGCATCCTGCTGATGTTCTACTACGTGCCTTCGACCACTCAGGCCTACGACCGGATGCTGGATCTGCGCGGATCGGTGGCGTTCGGAATCTTTCTGCGCAACATGCACCGGTGGTCCGCGCACGGCATGGTGGCCGTCGTATTCCTGCACATGTGCCGCGTGTTTCTGACCGGCACGTACAAGAAGCCGCGAGAATTCAACTGGGTTCTGGGTGTGGTGCTGTTCCTGCTCACGCTCTTCATGAGCTTCACCGGCTATCTGCTGCCGTGGGACCAACTGGCGTTCTGGGCGATCACGGTGGGGACCTCGATCGCGGGCTACGCACCGCTGGTCGGGAAGGACATCAAGTTCCTGCTGCTGGGAGACGCGACCGTCGGCCAGGAGGCGCTACTGCGCTTCTATGTGCTGCACGTAGCGGTTCTGCCTGCCGTGCTGACCCTGCTGATCGCCATTCACTTCTGGCGGATCCGCAAAGACGGCGGTTTGTCGAGGCCCGTGGAAGCAGAAGAGCCGCTCACCGCGTCGCCAGCCCCAGCCCCAGTCTCAGTGACCGTCAAGGCCGTGCAAGTGGTCAAGAACAAGGTCTACGGCCTGCAGGGCTTCGTTCGTGGGCCGTTCACAAAAGTCGGCAATGTGCCGGACCAGTCGGTCTTTTCGTGGCCGAATCTGTTGGTGGCGGAACTGTTCGTCTTCGTCGTGGTGGTCGCCGCGGTGCTTTCGATGTCGCTGCTGTTTGACGCTCCGCTCGAGGAGCCAGTCAACGTGATGCATCCCCCCAACCCGGCGAAGGCGCCCTGGTATTTTCTGGGGCTGCAAGAAATGGTGAGCTACTCGGCGTTCTGGGGCGGCATCGGCGTCCCTACGGTGCTGGTACTCCTTCTGCTTGTTGTGCCCTATCTCGACCGAAGTCCGGTGGGCGTGGGCAAGTGGTTCGCGCGGGAGCGCCTGCTGCCGAACACACTGTTCATCGCGCTCGTGCTGCTGAACGTGATCTTCATCGTGATCGGGACATTTTTCCGAGGTCCGAACTGGGAGTTCGTCTCCCCGTGGAAATGAGAGGCTAACGATGCGGCTGGCACTGGCGATTGCGAGTTTCGTGGTTCTCATCGTTCACGGGGTGGTGTTCTACAACCAGTTCTTCCACAAGTGGGAGAACTACCAGACGGCATATTTCGACCAGGCGCGGGCGCTGGCCAAGACGAACGCGGAGAAGGACGCGCTCGAAGGCCGGAGGCCGCGCATCGAGCAGGCGCTTGTTACCCAGTTCGGCGACATGCGGGTGGACCGCTGCGCGACCTGCCATATCGCGATGGACGATCCTCGCTTCAAGGATCACGCGCAGCCTCTGCGCACGCATCCGTACTCTACGGCGCTGGGCGACACGTTTCGGAACGGAAAATGGGAGCGGCGGCACAAATTCTCCGATTTCGGCTGCACAGTCTGCCACGACGGGCAGGGGCGCGGGCTAAAGACGCACTATAGCCACGGCGAGGATGAATTCTGGCCGGAGCCGATGCTCGGCTATGTGACGCAAGCGACCTGGCGGACGGAGTTCCGGCCCCACCTGACCGGAAAGGAATACATACAGGCCAACTGCGCGCAGTGCCACACGGAAGAGAACTTCGCCGGCACGCCTTTGGTGGATAAGGGCCGCAAGCTGTTCTTCTCCACGAACTGCTATGGCTGCCACAAGATCGAAGGCCTGTCGGACGGCACCCTCGGCCCGGAGCTGAGCGAGGTGGGCAAGAAGTTCCGGATCGACTACCTGTGGGAATCGATCGTCGATCCCCGGGCGAACCTGGCGACGTCAGCCATGCCGAATTTCCATCTACCGAAAGACGATGTGAAGGCGCTGGTGATCTTTCTAAAGAGCCGCCGCGGGATGAACTTCGCCGAAACCTCGCTCCAGCGCTACCGCCTGGCTTCGCTGAGCGCAAATCAACCGGTGGAGAGCACAGCAAAAGAGCCCGAGTTGACCGGCCCGGCGCTCGCCGCGCGCGGCAGGGATTTGATCGCCGAACGCGCCTGTACGGCCTGCCACAAACTGCTGGACAAGGACGGTGGCATCGCGCCGGACCTGACGTACGAAGGTCTCGAGCGCGACGGCGAATGACTGTTCGACCATTTCAAGAGCCCGCGCTCGCGGACGCCGGATTCCAT
>CAZMRK010000012.1:0-8438 GCA_964568355.1 uncultured Solibacteraceae bacterium
GTGTCCGGCCGGCGGATTCCAAGGCGGTGACCCGTTCGTCGCGAGCCGGCAGGGTGGCGTACGGATGGGGGCGATCCGACGACTGGGTCCGTGCAATGTAGCGGATCAGCGCGGCGGGTGGGTAGCCGGCCTTGGCCATCACCTGCACCGCCAGGAAATCGGCAGAACGCTCACGGGCACGCATGGTTTGGGCCAGGCTGAGCGGAACGGCGCCGGGATAGCTTCCGCCGAGGCTCATGTTGATGCCCGTATAGAGCGGGACGCCCTGAACGAGAGGATTCTGCCTCTCCGGCTCATATAGCGCCACGTGCGACATTGCATGGGCCAGCATACCCGCAAATTCCGCCTCATCCTGAGCATCCGCAAGAAGACGGAGGGGGACGAAGATCGTTCCTCCGGGCAGGGAGAAGGGCTCATGCGTGCTGCCGTTGAGATTCTCCGCGATGACCACGAATTCGTAATGATGGGAGGGTGGCGGCATCACGGTGGCGAGTCTCGCTCCGATCTGTTTCACATAGCGGAAGATCTCCGGGTCTGAAATGGCGGTGGTTCGGCGCTGGGCTTCGGCAGCAAGCCGGGCCTCCAGAGCGGCTTGCTTTTCGGCGTCTGGATTCGTGGCGGAGGGCGGGACCGTCTGCGCTCGCAACAACAGGCCGGCGAGCACGAGCCACAAGAGTCGTGAACCCATGGATCGCGTTACCTCGCTGGTTCGACGCGCACCCGCGCACGCCGGTTTCGGATATCCGCCATACTGAAGTTCATGAAGGCACTGTTCCTTCTGCTGTTGTCCGTCCCGGCGCTCAATGGCCAGGCCGGCAGTGATCTTTTTCGCATTTACCAGGAGCGCTATCGAGAGCGGCTGGTGCCCTTGCTCTGCGAGGCCGTGGCGTTTCCCACCGAGCCTGGCAATCGCGATGCGGTAGCGCGGCAAGCCGCCTGGCTGGAACAGCAGGCGAAGGCGCTGGGGCTGGACTACCGGCCGGCAGGGCCGGTGACGGAACTGGAACTGCCCGCTCGTCCGGGCGCTCCGGTCCTGGGGCTGCTGGTGCATGGAGACGTGCAGCCGGCCGGAGCCGAGGACTGGACGGCGCCGCCATTCCGCTGCACGATGCGGGATGGTTCGGTCTACGGCCGCGGCACAGCCGATGACAAAGGGCCGCTGGTTCAGGCGCTGCTGGCGATGGCCGCGCTCCGGGACGCGGGAGGCTCCCGAACCTACACGGTACGGCTGCTGGTGGGGAGCGACGAGGAGAGCGGGAATCAAGATATCGCTACGTATCTGGCATCGCACAAAGCTCCCGATCTGACATTGGTGCTCGACTCCTCGTTCCCCGTGGTGGTGGGGGAGAAGGCATGGGACGGATGGGAGGTCAGCGCGGCCGAGCCGTATCGGATCCGCGGCCGATCTCAGGCGCCCTGGGCGATCCAGAAGGTGGAGGCGGGCGTGGCGGCCAGCATCGTGCCGCAGCGGGCCGTGGCTCGTCTGCAGTGGAGGGGCGGGGATCGCTCCGGCTTCGACGCGGCCCTACGCGCGCTGTGCCCGGCGGCCATACCCGAGGGCTATCATTGCAGCGCTACCCAGGCAGACGGCGACGCGGTGGTGACCGTTACCGGAAAGGCGGCGCACTCGGGGATGAATATCGAGGGAGGACGGAATGCCCTGGTGTTTCTGGCTCGCGCGCTCCAGGGGAAACTGGCTCCCTGCGGGGCTGCCGACCTGCTCGACCTGGCGGTGATGGCGGGCAAGGACCTGCACGGCGGCGGGCTGAGGCTTAGCCAGCGGGATCCGCGCTGGGGCCGCTACAACAGCAACGTCGCTCTGCTCAAGCCGGGTACGGATGGGAAACTCACGCTCACCATCAATCTGCGCCGCATCCCGCCCTTGACGCATCAGCAGATTCAGGCGCATCTCGCGGGCGTCCTGGCGGATTTCAATCGCCAGCGGGGGGTCGCCCTGGAAAGCGGCGGCTATTTCCAGGACGAACCGTTCATGGTGCCGGCGGACGCCAAACTGGTCCGGCGGCTGCTCGCGATTTACCGGCGCGCTACGGGCGAAGCGGCACAGCCTTCGATTGCCGGCGGGGCGACCTATGCCAGGCGGCTTCCCAACGCTGTCGCGTTCGGCATGTGGTTTCCGGATAAGCCGTACCCGGGGCACGATGCGGACGAGCATATCGCGATTGCCGATTTGCAGCGCGGGATCAAGGTGCTGCTGGAAGCGCTGGCGGAGTTTACGTCGCAGGCGCCGCTGGAAGAGCCTCTGCGGCAGGAGTAAAGACGTCGACGAGAGCGTCGAGGCAGCACGCTGAAGCGCGCGCTATGGCGCTTAGAATACGATTTTTGCCGCGAACTCCATCTGGCGGTTCAGATTCGCCTGATTGGCCACCTTGCCGAAGTTTGCCTGTCCAAACGTCGTGTTCGGCGCGGCAAAGACGGGATGGTTCAGGAAATTGAAGGTCGACGCGCGGAAATCGACCTTGGCCCGCTCGGTGACGCGGAAGCTTTTGGATAGGGTGACGTTGACATTGTTCATGCCGGGCGAGCGGACGGCGCCGATCATCGGGCTTACGTTGCCGTAGGTGAAGTCGGGCGTCTGGGCAAATGCAGCGGTGTTGAAGTAGTTGCCGAGCCGGTCCACGATGGGACCACTGACCCCTTGGGCCGGGTTCCCCGCCGCGGTTGGCCGGCAACTGTTGGAGCCCGCCGCACAGCGCGACAGGCTAAAGGCGAGCGGAAAGCCCGCCTGGAAGGTCTGGAACGTCGAAAGCATCCAGCCGCCTGCGACCAGGTCGAGCGCCCGCGGCATGTTGGCTCCGAAATGGCGGTTCTGTCCGAACGGGAGCTCCCAAGCTGCCGAGAGGGTGAGGCGCTGCGGCACGTCGAGCGAGGAGAGGGCTCGCTCCGCTTTCCGGTTGTAGGCGTTGTCGGCGTTGTTCAGGTCGCTGATGTTCTTCGCGATGGTGTAGGAAACCAGTGCGGTCAACCCGTGGGACATGCGCTTCTCCACCTGGATTTGGGCGGAGTGATAGACGGAGTTGCCGAAGGCCGGAGCCATGCGCGTGACTCCGGTGAATTGGGGGTAGGGCCGCAGCAGTTGCGATTCCTGTACCGTCCTGCCGGCGAGCGAGCCGGAGGTGATGATTCCGTAGAACGGATTGGCAACCGGCTGGAGCAGCGCGGTGCCCATGGAAAGATACTGGGGGTCCAGTTGGTTGACGTTTTCGCTGACCGAACCGAAGAAGTCGTTCGGCGGTGCCGCTACGCGAATCGCCCGGCTGCCTACATACGAGACCTGGATCATGGTACGGGAAGCGATCTCACGCTGGATGTCGAAGTGCCAGTTGTGAAAGATGGGGGAACGGTCGCTTGGATCGACGAACGAGATGTTCTGTCCCACCAAGGTGGCCAGCCCCTGGGAATTGCCGATCGGCGGCAGCAGGCCGTTCGGGAAGGGGTTGCGGAGCAGGTCTTTGGGCGTGATGCCGTCCTGCGAACTGACCAGCGGCGTGGTGTTGCTGTAGCCTAGGGGATTCACCGAGCCGACCACGGGAATGTAATTCCAGGCATAGCCCGCGCGCAGGACGGTCTTGGTGTTCCAGCTATAAGCCAGACCGATGCGGGGCGCGAAGTTGTTGCGGTCCGGGTCGTAGATGCCGCGCGGATTTCCGTTCACACCGGCGTAGAGCAGGCCGCCGTTTAGTGGCAGGCCGGGCACCTGGAAGGGACTGGGTGTCCGGTACGCGAAGCCGCGGGTGGTGCGGTTGTAGCGCTCGGTGCGCGGTGATTCATATTCGTAGCGGAGTCCCAGGTTCAGGGTCAGGTGTGGCGTCAGGCGGTAGTCATCCTGAAAGTAGAAAGCGTAGTAGAGATTTTGAATCGAAACGCCATTGACGTAGTCGATCGATCCGCTGCCGTAGCCCAACAGGAAAGAGGCGACCGGGAATCCGGACGTCGCGACCGGAGTATCGGCGCGGGGTCCTCCGGTCTGTGCTTGGCCAAAGGAGAAGCTTCCGGCGGGGTTGTTGTTGGTGAGATAGTTGCCGCGCGAGAGACGGCCTTCGCCTCCGGTCTTGAACAGGTGCTTGCCGCGCTGCATCGAAATGCTCGATTGCAGGGAATAGTTATAGCCGGGCTGCTCTTTGTAGCCGACGCCGGCGAGACCTTGGAAGGCGGTCATGCTGATTGCCGGAAAGGCCGGGAACTGGACGGAGTTGATGAAGGCCGTGGGAAAGCCCAGCGAAGCCAGGTCGAAACCATAGGAGTAGGGGCGCTGCTGCTCCTTGCCGTAAGCGTAGCCGAGGCGCATGTCGAGCGTGGTGCGAGGGCTGATCAGATAGGTATCGTTGATCGCTACGCCAAAATTGGGCCGGTGGACCACGTTGCGGCCGGGCGTCGCCAGGCCGTCGAAATCGTAGTTGAAGTTGAAGAACGCATCGCCCGAATTCATCCGGAAGAAGGTCTGGTGCTTGGGCGTGAGCTGGTGATCGAATTTCAGGATCCAGACGTCGCGGGTCTGCGGCCACTTACTGCCTTGAACGAAGTTTTGCACCCAGGGCGTGGCCGGGCTGACGTTCGGATTGTTCGGCACCGGCCAGTAGTTCATCATGTTGCGCGCCACCGGATCCTGCTGGGAGACGGGAATGAGGTTGTTCGGGATGGGATTGCGGACCGGCACGCCGTCCACCGTGTGAACGGAGAACGGATCATAGATGGGAGCTCCGATTTCGGAGAAGTCTCCCTGCCTCATCTTGAGGGTCGGCACGCTGCTGCGTGTGCTTTGCCCATTGCCTTCGCGCGAGCCCTCATAGTTGAAGAAGAAAAAGGTGCGATTCCGGCCATCGTAGATCCTGGGCAACAGAACGGGGCCGCCGACGGTGACGCCGAACGTATTGGAGTTGTAAGGCGTGAGTTTCTGTCCCTGCCCGCGAGGGAAGAACAGATTGGCGTCCATGGCCGAATTGCGGAGGTATTCGTAGAGGGAGCCGTGCAGATCGTTGGTGCCGGACTTGATCACGATATTGGTAAACGCTCCGCCGGCGCGCCCGTATTCGGCCGGGAGCGTGCCCATCTGGATTTTGAACTCGGCCACGGCCTCGGTGGCGGGCACCCAGGGAGACAGGTTCATGCCTCGCCCCACATTGACCGTGTTGGCCACGCCATCTACGGCGACGTCTCCGGAGGCCACCGGCGAGCCATTTGCGGTGAAGAGCACATTTGTCCCCGTGTCGCTTGGCCGCACGTCCTCCAGATAACGGTTGCCCACCACCCCCGGCGCCAGATTGTACAGATAGAGGCTGCTGTGTCCCTTGAGGGGCAAAGTATCGACGATCTCGCGGTTGACGACCGCGCCCAAGGCCGAGGATTCGGCCTGCACAACGGCCACATCTCCTACCACGGAGACCGTCTCGGCGGCCTCGCCCAGAAGCATCTCCACATCCAGGCGGATCTGATCGTTCAGGCTCAATTGCACGTTGTTGCGGACCGAAGTTTTGAAGCCGGTCCGGCGTACGGTAACCGAATAGTTGCCCGGCATCACGAACGAGAACAGGTAGTGCCCGGTTTCGTCCGTAGTGGTTTCACGCTCGATGCCGGTCGCAGTGTTTTTGAGGGTGACGACTGCGGTGGGAACGGCGGCCTGTGAGGGATCCATCACGGTTCCCTGTAACGTGGCACGAAACTCCTGCGCCCATATTGACGCAGCAATCAGGGACAATAGCCCAGCGACCTTCGACATGGACACGCTGATATCCTCCGAGGCTCGTGAATTTCTATCACAGTCCGGATGGGAACTCAAGCTCGGCAACGATATGGGCTATGATCAGTTTCAGTGTGGGACAGGCGGACCTTCGGCCACGCCTGGAAAGGAGAGAGCAGTGGAGAGTTCCGAACCTGCCCGGTGGACGCGGCGCGCGTTTGCCGGCTCGACCGCCTTTCTGATCGTGCCCAGGCACGTGCTGGGCGCGCCATTCGTTCCGCCCAGTGATCGCGTCACACTGGCCGCCATTGGATTAGGCCGACAGGGCCTGGCGGTTACTATGGGCCTGCTGGCCCGCCCGAATGTGCAGGTGGTGGCGGTGTGCGACGTCAATCGCGGCAGCAAGGACTACATGGAGTACGGCAACAATGCCCTTCTGCGCGAGGCCAGACGCCTGCTTGGTCCCGGTCATGAGCAGTGGGGCGAAGATCTTGCTTCGCCGGGCCGTGCGCACTTGACGCACGATTTTTCGAGCAGTCTGGGCATGGGGGGCCGCGAGCCTGCGCGGCGCGTGGTGGAGGCCTACTATGCCTCCCGAAAGAACGGAACGTACAAAGGCTGCACCGCCTATCGCGATTTCCGCGAGCTGCTGGAAAAAGAAAAGGACCTGGACGCAGTCTACGTCGCCACGCCCGATCACTGGCACGCGCCCATCTCCATTGCCGCGATGCGCAAGCACAAACACGTGCTCTGTCAAAAGCCGATGGCGCACTCGATTGGCGATGCGCATCGTATGGCTCAGGTGGCGCGCGAGACCAAGGTGGCGACCTCGCTGCCGGTGAACAATCCTTCCACGGAATCCACCAAGACGATCGCGGCGTGGATTGCCGACGGGGCGATCGGCCGGGTGCGCGAAGTGCACAACTGGTCCAGCCGGCCGTTCTGGCCGCAAGGAATCGAGCGTCCGCAGGAGGTACAGGCGGTCCCGGACGGGCTGGATTGGGATTTGTGGCTCGGTCCGGCGCCCGAGCGGCCCTTTAACAAAGCCTATCTGCCCTTCGTGTGGCGCGGCTGGTACGATTTCGGGTGCGGCTCGTTTGGCGACATGGGCTGCTACAGCTTCGCCGGTGTCTTCCACATTCTGGGGCTGACGCCTCCCACAAGCGTGGAGGCGAGTTCGAGCGAGTCCTATGACGAGACCTATCCCAAGGCCTCGATCGTCCACCTGAACTATCCTGCAAATAACGGACGTCCAGCGGTCCACATGGCCTGGTACGACGGCGGCTTGAAACCGCCCCAGCCGGCCGGGCTGCGGACGGAAGATCAGCGCCTGTTCCAGAAGGGCGGCGAGGGCATCCTGTATGTCGGCGACAAGGGCGTGATCCTGGCCGGCTTTAACGGAGACCGGCCGCGCGTTTATCCGGAGTCGGCCAAGTATCAGGCGGCGCCGCGGCAGCCCGGCCAGCCGCGCGAACTGGCGATCGACCAGTGGCTGGCGGCGTGCAAGGGCGGGCCGCCTTCCGCTACGAATTTTGAAGTGCAGAGTCCGGTGACGGAAGCGTTTCTGCTCGGTTGTTTGGCGCAGCGCCTGCCGGGCGAGAGGTTCGAATGGGATAGCGCGGCCATGCGGATTACGAACTCCGAAAAGGCCAACCGCTATCTCGATCCGGCGCCGCGGCGCGACTACAGCAGCTAATGCCCTGCTTCCGAAGTCCCTATACCGCTCCCTTACGGTCGCGGCTCGGTTACTGAGCCGCGCGCGTAAGCAAGCGGTCACGATGCCGTGCGGAGCAGTTCGTCCCAGGTGACTTCGCGTTTGGTTTCGTAGGCCATGCGCCCCAGCAGCGAGGTCAGCGTGGCGTCGGCGGCGACCTGCGTCATGTTGTAAGGCTTCGCGTTCACGATGCTGCTGAAGAACGATTCCACCGCGTCGATGGTGATTTCGCGCTTGGAGGCCGCCTGCGCGATCAGGCTGCGGTCGCGCAGGTCGTCGGCGTTCTTCAAGGGCGAGGTCTGCGTGGGCCCGTGCCATTTGTAATAGGTTCGCGCCGTCTCCAGCATGCCCTGGGAGCCGTAGAACTGCTCCTTGACATCGCGAAAGCCGCCCGTGTGCTTGATGCTGAGCAGCCAGCCTTCGATCTGATTGGGGTAGGTGTAGACGATGTTGTGATGGTCCGAATCCCAGTCGCCGTAGGGCACCTGGTAGCGCAGTCCGCCCGTGCCGGTGGCCTTTACCGGATGTCCGGAGGCGAACCAGTTGAGCACGTCGACCCCATGACAGTCCTGCTCCACGATGGGCCCGCCGGAGGTCTCCATCCAGGCGCCCCAGTGGCGGACCTTTTGCTCTTCGGGCGGATAGGGAGATTGGAAGCTCCGCGGCGGCGTGCCGCCCAGCACCCAATAGCTCTCCATCAGCGTAAGTTGCCCGATCTTGCCGGTGCGCAGCACCTGGTCCGCAGTCAGATACTCGGGGCTAAACCGCTGCTGAAATCCGAACTGGATGGTTTTGGAGGAGTCCGCATGGCCTGCGGCCCGCAGCAGCCGTTTCACGCCCGCCACGTCCGCTCCAGCGGGCTTCTCGCAGTAGATGTGCTTACGCGCGTCGACGGCTGCTTCGAAATGCGGCGGATGCAGGAACACCGGGGTAGCGATCAAGACCGCATCGATGTCCTTCTGCGCCAGCAACTCTTTCAGGTCGCGATAGACGCGCGCCTGCGCCGCGCCGGGGATTACGGTTTTGGCC
>CAZMRK010000013.1:0-4423 GCA_964568355.1 uncultured Solibacteraceae bacterium
CCCAATTCCTGGGCGTCCTTCTCCGTGGCAAAGGCGCCGGTCAGCGTGGCGTGCAGACTTTCCCCTACTTCGGCCAGCAGGATCAAGTCCTGCATGGGGCCGAAGAACTTGTGCAGGTTGGAGAGATTGCCGGTGCGGGGAATCACTGCCGCCAGGCGCTGATCCGCGATCGCCCAGACCTGGTTATGGCGGGGCAGAGCCTGTACCCGAGTGACCAGAGCCAGGGGACTGCCGCCGTTTTTCCGGCGATCCATGGCGGCGCGTACCGCGGCCGGGTCTCCGGCCAGGGCCGTGCGGGAATCGACGATGGTCCATTCCTTCGCCTCCGGGTCTCCCGGCCGGAACGTTCCGCGCGCGATCAAGACCACATTTTTCCCGTCAAAGGCGGCCACCAGTTCCTGAATGTCTTTCCGGTCTGCCCACTGTTTTTGGACCGGTAGCTTCTGGAAAACCGGGGAGGCCCGCAATTCTTGCAAGCGCAGCCCACCCAGCGCGATGGTCTCCTGGGGAACATAGCGGAGCAGTTCGGCGTCCGCTGGGCCGAGGTTGCGGACGGAGCGGCATCCGGCCGATAGCAGGAGGGCGAACGAGAGAATCCAGCGGCAGCGCAAGCCTCTATTATGAACGTATGCGGATTGACGCGCATCAGCACTTTTGGGACCTGCAGCGGTTCGACTATGCATGGATGCCGCCGGAACCTTCGGTGCTGCGCCGAAACTACCTGCCGGAAGACCTGGTGCCAACTCTGCGGCGCAACCGTTTCGACGGGTCCGTGGTGGTGCAGGCGAATGCGCTCCTGGCCGAAACTCGCTGGCTGCTCGAACTGGCCGATGCACATGAGTGGATTCGCGGGGTGGTGGGCTGGGTTGATTTGACGGACCCGATGGTGGGCCGACAGCTCGATGAGTTCCAGCAGCACCCCAAGTTCAAGGGGGTACGGCACATTGTTCATGACGAGCCGGAGGTGGAGTGGTTGTTGCGGGTGGACGTGCTGCGCGGCTTGCACGAGGTCTCGCGTCGTGGCCTGCCCTATGATCTGCTCCTGCGGCCGGTGCATCTGCCGCTCGTGCCGCGTTTGATGGAGCAGGTTCCCGATTTGCGGGCGATCGTCGATCACATCTCGAAGCCATTGATTGCACAGGGGCTTCTGGACGGATGGGCGCAGGACATGGAACGGACGGCGCAGTTTCCACAGATCTGGTGCAAGCTCTCCGGAATGATCACCGAGGCCGATCACAGGAATTGGCGGGCGGCTGATCTGCAACCTTATGTCCAGCATGTCTTTGAACTGTTCGGACCGGATCGTCTGGTGTTTGGCAGCGACTGGCCGGTCTGTCTGCTGGCCTGCGAGCGCTGGAAGCAGGTGCTGGCCGCCTGCACGCAGGTGCTGGGACCGCTGGCGATGCCGATTCGCGAAAAAATCTTTGGGGAGAACGCCGTGCGATTCTACGGCCTGGGTTGCTAAAATCACATTACCCATGCCAACGGCAGTACGAACCGGAGGGCTGGACATGGGGTCCCCCTACCGCTACAAGGCCAGCGCGTATAGCAGCCACACGCTCCTGCTGGAAAGCCTTCCCACGCGCGGAAACAGCCTGCGAGTGCTGGATGTGGGCTGCGCGGGGGGCTATTTGAGCGAGCTTCTGGCAAGGCGTGGCTATCGTGTGACCGGGGTCGAAAGCGCCGTCCATGCTGTGCAAAATTTCCCGGAGACGGTGGAACTGGTTCATGCCGATCTGGATAGCGGGCTTCCTCCGGGCCTGGGCAGCTTCGATTACGTGATCTGCGCGGATGTGCTGGAGCATTTGCGACGCCCGGAACCATTTCTGCGCGAATTGCATAGCGTTCTGACGGCGAACGGGCGGTTGGTGGCTTCGCTTCCGAACAGCGGGCACTGGTATTTCCGCTGGAATGTGCTGATGGGCCGTTTTCCACAACACGATCGCGGGCTGTTCGATCGTACTCATTTGCACTTCTACACGTGGCAGGGATGGGTGCAACTCTTCGCTGCGGCAGGGTTTACGATAGAGCAGGTACGCTCGTCGGGCATACCGGCGGGCGAAGCGCTTCCGCGGTGGCGGGATCGCTGGCTGGTCCGGTTGGCGGAGCGGCTTTCCTTTGAATCGGCAAGAATCTGGAAGACCGCGTGCGCATACCAGTTCATCGTAGTGGCCCGGCCCGAGGAGGGACGATGACCAAACCCAAGGTAGTCGTGGTGATGCCGGCGTACAACGCGGCGCGGACCCTCAATCAAACCTATGAAGATCTGCCCCGGCACATGATCGACCAGGTAATTCTGGTCGATGACGGCAGTTCCGACGACACCGCCCGGCTGGCCCAGGACCTGGGCTTGGGAGTATTCGTCCATGACCGGAACTACGGCTATGGCGCCAATCAGAAGACCTGCTACCGGGAGGCGCTGAAGGCGGGGGCGGACATTATCGTGATGGTGCATCCGGACTATCAGTACGACCCGACCCTGCTGCCGGAGGTGATCCGTCCGATTCAGGAGGGGCGGGCGGATGTGGTGCTGGGATCGCGATTGCTGGGCGCGAGCCCGGTGAAGCAGGGCATGCCCTGGTGGAAATATGTCTCCAACCGGTTCTTGACCATTTTGGAAAACCGGGTATTCGGGCTGAGCCTGGCCGAATACCATACCGGGTACCGGGCCTTCCGGCGCGAGGCCCTGGAATCGGCCAACCTGGAGATGAATTCGGACAAGTTCATTTTCGACCAGGAGATCATGGCCCAACTGGTCGAACTGAGGATGCGCATCACAGAAGTGCCCGTGCCGACGCGGTACTTCGCGCAGGCATCCTCGGCTTCTTTTGTGCAGAGCTCCGTCTACGGTCTTTCGATCCTGTGGCTCTTGGGGCGTTACCTGCTGCATCGGACGGGGATCGTCCACCAGCGCCAGTTTGATAGCCTGCAACGCCGCTATCACGCAGGGATCCACGAGGTCGAGAGCCGCAGTTGAATTCTCCGGACGTTTCACGTCGCCGGCGGGCGGCAATCGACTGCCTGCTGATTTTCCTTCTGGCGGCGGTGCTTATCCGGCCGCTGTTTCAGGCCACTTATCTAAACCGCTGGGACGCGATCGAAAGCACGTTCGCGGCAGACGGGCGGTTCCTGCGCGACCACGGACCACATCCGCTGTGGCAGCCGCTGTGGTACTTGGGAACACGTTTCGATTACATCTATCCGCCCGCGCTGCGCTACGGCACGGCGCTGCTCTCGCATCTGGCCGCCGGTGAGGGCGTACCACATCTATGCGGCGCTGTTTTTCTGCGTGGGGATCGCAGGAGTTTATTTCTTCGTCTGGCGCATCAGCCGGGCGCGAGGAGCGGCCTGGCTGGCTGCGGCGGCCGCGGCTCTGCTTTCGCCTTCGTTCCTGTTCCTGACGGCGCCGCGCGAGGATGCGATGCTGCTGCGGATGCCGCAGCGCCTGGGAGTGCTGCTGCGCTACGGCGAGGGGCCGCATATTTCGGCTCTCGGGCTGTTGCCGATTACCCTGGCGCTGCTCTTTCGCGGACTGGAGCCCAAACGCCGGGGTTCGTTGGCACTGGCGGCGGTGGGTTGCGCCCTGGTGGTGTCCCATAATTTCTACGGGGCTACCGCGCTGGCGATTCTCTTTTGCGTAGCCGTGTGGAGCGTCTGGGTGACGAGCCGGGATCATCGCGTATGGGCGCGGGCCGCGGCGATTGCCGGGCTGACCTATGGATTAACGGCGTTCTGGCTGACTCCCTCCTATCTGCGGATCACCACGGCGAACCTGCGCTTTGTGTCGGAGCCGGCCAATGCCTGGAGTGCGGCTCTGACGGCTGCCGTTCTGGGCCTTTTCCTGGCGATTTCCTACCGCCTGGCGCACGGCCGGCGAGCAATGGCATATGGGTTGTTTCTGTGCGGCAGCGTGCTGCTGTTCGGGTTGATCGTAATCGGCCACTACTGGATGGGTTTGCGGGTCTCGGGGAATGCGGCGCGCCTGGTTCCGGAACTGGACCTGGTTTTGATTCTGGCGGCAGTGGAGGGGGGCCGGAGATTTTGGAGGCGAGGATGGGGCACGCGGGTGGTGCTGGGATACCTGGTGGCGATCTCCCTGGCCTCAGCGGGGAAGTGGGTTGCGAAAGCCTGGACGGTGTATCCGCCAGAGCCGGATTTCCACCAGCGGGTGGAATATCGCATGCAGGACTGGGTGGCGCGTCATCTGCCCGGAGCGCGTACGATGGCCACCGGCTCGATTCGTTTCTGGTTCGACGCCTGGAACGATCTGCCGCAGATCGGCGGCGGCTCAGAACAGGGGATTTTGAATCCAAACGTGATGGCCGCGCAGTCGGAGATCGTATTTGGCAAGGATCCGGAGTTGTCAGTTGCCTGGCTGCGGGCGCTGGGGGTGGACGCGATCATCGTGCCGGGGAAGCGCTCC
>CAZMRK010000014.1:0-16414 GCA_964568355.1 uncultured Solibacteraceae bacterium
AACGGCGTCGCGTCCTGGCTCGGCGACCCGGCGCCCATGGCGGGGCTCGATTTCCTGACGCCCGAGGCCGCGCTGGTCTCGGCCTGTGTGGTGAAATCGCCGGCGGCGATCGTGAATGAGCTCTTCGCTTGGCGCACCGCCGTCAACCCCTCGTTTCCACAGACGGTGAGCCGCATCGAGACCGAGCTGGGCATCCAGATTCGCGCCGATCTGGCCGCGCCGCTGGGCACCGAGTACGTGCTCGCCCAGGACGGTCCGGCCTTGCCCACTCCCGCCTGGAAGCTGGCCGTCGAAGTGGACGACCCCGCGCGTTTGCAGGCAACCATTCAAAAACTGGTGGAAGCAGCCAGCCGCAACCTCACGGCGAAAACCGGCCGCCCGGTGCAACTCAGCCAGGAGACGGCCTCCGGGCGCACCTATTACACGCTGGCGCTGCCGCAAGCCGGGCCGCTGGCCGAGTTGCATTACCTCTACATCGACGGCTATCTGCTCGCGGCGCCCAGCCGCGCTCTGCTCGATCGCGCCATCCAGACGCGCGCCTCCGGCAACACCCTGGCGCGCTCGGCGGCCTTTCTGAACCTGCTGCCCCATGATCACTACCCCAATGTCTCGGCGCTGTTCTATCAGAATGTTGGCGGCACTCTCGCGCCGCTGATGGAAGCCCTGAGTCAGGGCAAAACACTCACCGCGCCGCAGCAACAGGCCATGGAAAGCCTGGGCACGCAGCTCCGGACCTCGCTGCTGGCGGCCTACGGTGAATCCGACCGCATCATCCTGGCCAGTACCGGCAGCCTGGTCAGCCTTGGCCTCAACAATTTCGGATGGATGGGGCTCCTCCACAACTCCGGAACAAGACACCACGGCCCTGCGTATAGGCAGTAGGATAAGGCGGAAGCCCCTCCTTGCTTATGCAGCCCGTCATCGAATTGGACAACCTGGAAGTCCGGCTGGGCGGACGCGGCATTCTGAAGCAATTGAATGCCGCGCTCACCGGCCGCTGTATCGGCCTGCTGGGGCCGAATGGGGCCGGCAAATCCACCCTGATCAATACCCTGCTCGGCTTCCACCGTCCGGCCGCTGGTACGGCGCGGGTGCTCGGCTTCGATATCCGCACCGATGCGCGGCGTGTGCGCGCATCCATCGGCTACATGCCGGAAAACGATTCCTTCATCGCGTCGATGAGCGGCGTGCGGTTCGTGCGTCTGATGGCCGAGCTTTCCGGCCTCCCTCCGCAGCAGGCCATGGAACGCTCGCACGAAGCGTTCTTCTACGTAGGCCTGGGTGAGGTGCGCTACCGGCCCATCGGCACCTATTCCCTGGGGATGAAGCAGATGGTCAAGCTGGCCCAGGCCATCGTGCACGGCCCGCGGCTGCTGTTTCTCGATGAGCCCACCAACGGCCTGGACCCGCCGGCGCGCGGGCGCATGATCGAGCTGATTCGCGAGATGCGGGATCGCGAGAACATGCACCTGATCCTCTCTTCGCACCTGCTGCGCGATGTGGAAGAGTGCTGCGATCAGGTCCTGATTCTAAAAGACGGCATGGTCGCCGCCTTCTGCAACCTGGAAGAAGAGCGGCGTGCCAACCGCAAATTTCTGGAGCTGGAGATGCGCGGCGCCAACGGATCATTCACCGCCGCGCTGCGGGCCTTGGGCTGCGAGACCGCCCCCGGCGCCGCGGGCCGCTTGAAGCTGGTCATGCCGGAAGGAGTCGAGCTCCGGCAGTTGTATGAACTGGCCGACGCGCAGCAGGTGCAGCTTCGCCGCATCCATCACAAGCGCGATTCGCTCGAAGACATCTTCCTCAAAGCCATGGAGCCCGCCGCAACCACCCCGCGCGCGCCAGCAAGCGGTCCCTCCGCATCCCCCACCCGAGACACCCATGGCCGTCTATAAAAAAACCTACCAGACCTACCACGGCGCGCTGACCCCCGAGCGGCGGCGGTTCCTCGTCATCCCCCGCTACGCCTTCGAAGAGATGCGCCGGTCGCGCTTTCTGAGCCTGTTCTTCATCAGCACCCTGTTGTGGCCGCTGGTCTGCGCCCTGGTGATCTATCTGCATCACAATCTCAGCGCGTTGAAGCTGCTGAACCTCGATGCCGATCGCCTGATCTCCATCAACTCCACGTTCTTCCTCACCTATCTGGGTATTCAGAGCATGGGCGCGTTTTTCCTGGCCACCTTCATCGGCCCGGGGCAGATCTCGCCCGACCTGGCCAATCACGCGCTGCCGCTCTATCTGGCGCGGCCGTTTTCCCGCACCGAATATGTGCTGGGCAAGATCTCGGTGCTGCTGGTGCTGCTCTCGCTCATGACCTGGGTGCCGGGTCTGCTGCTGTTCGCCCTCCAGGGCTACCTGGAAGGCGCGAGCTGGATGGCCGCCAACGGGCGCATCGCCGCCGGCCTGTTTTTCGGCGCCTGGATCTGGATCCTGCTACTCTCGCTGCTGGCGCTGGCTCTCTCCGCCTGGGTGAAATGGAAGCCCGCCGCCGGCGCGCTGCTGTTCGGCGTATTCTTCGTGGCGGCCGGCTTCGGCGGAGTCATCAACGGGATCCTGCGCACCCGCTGGGGCAACCTGCTCAACATCAGCCACCTGATCGGGTCCGTTTGGGTATCGCTGTTCGAGCAGCCGATGCACCGCGGCGCCGGTGCGGTCTTCTTCCGCGTTTTCCCCGGCGAGGAAATCCCCATCTGGTGCTGCTGGGCCGCTCTGCTCGCCATCTGCGCCCTGTGCCTCTACCTGCTGGCGCGTAAGATCCGCGGCGTGGAGGTGGTGCGATGAGCGGGCCGGCCATCGTTCTCGAAAACGTCTCCAAGTTTTACGGCGAGGTGCTGGGTGTCAATCGCGTACACCTCTCCATTCCGCCCGGTGTCACCAGCCTGGTGGGACCGAACGGCTCCGGCAAGACCACGCTCATGAACCTGATTACCGGGCTGATCCGGCCCACGCGCGGCGAGATCCGCGTGCTGGGGTTCCCGCCGCATGATTCCGAGCGGATGCTCCGCCAGGTGGGCTACTGCACCCAGTTCGATGCTTTCCCGAAGGGCCTGACCGGTTATCAGTTCCTGTATGGAATGCTGCGCGTTTACGGTTATGGCGCAGCCGAGGCGGATCGCCGCGCCTGGCAGGCGCTCGAACGCACCGGCATGACCGAGGCCGCCGGCCGGCACGTGGCGGCCTACAGCAAAGGCATGCGGCAGCGCGTCAAACTGGCCCAGGCGATCGCGCACGAACCCACCGTGCTGGTTCTGGACGAGCCGCTCAACGGGCTCGATCCCATGGCCCGCGCCGAGACCATCGCCCTGTTTCGCGAGTGGGCCGGCGAGAGCCGCTTCGTCCTGGTATCCAGCCACATTCTGCATGAGGTGGATCGCATCTCCGACCAGGTCGTGCTGCTGCATCACGGCTACGTCGTGGCCGAGGGCGAGATCCAGGACGTGCGCAACGAAGTGAAGGACCATCCCATGGAAATATTGGTCCGCTGCGACCGTCCCGCGCTGCTGGCCTCGCGCCTGTTCCAGCAGGATCACGTCGTGGAGGCCGGAATCGAGGACGACGGCAAAAGCCTGCTGATTCGCACGCGCGACGCCGACCGGCTGTACCTCGCTCTCAATCGCGTGGTCCTGGAGGACGGGCTGGAAGTGGAATCCGTGGCTCCGGCGGACGACGATGTCGGCTCCGTCTATCAGTACCTGATCGGTGAAAAAGGAGGCGCGGCATGAATCAACGCGCATTTCGTCTGCGGCAGGCCGCGGCGATTCTACGCCTGGAGTGGAAGAAAAGTCTGCTCTCGCGCCGCGCCTGGTGGGTCTACCTGCTCGCGCTCGGCCCCGTGTTCATTTGCGGCCTGCATACCATCGTCGTGCTGAACCATCCGGGGCGAATGCACCACACCCTCCAGGAGGACTACCGCATCTACGCCGGCATCTTCCAGGTCTTCTATCTGCGGCTCGGAATCTTCTTCGGCTGCGTGGGCATCTTCTCCAACCTGTTTCGCGGCGAGGTGCTGGAAAAGACGCTACACTACTATTTCCTTGCGCCGGTGCGCCGCGAGATTCTGGTCGCGGGCAAATATGCGGCGGGCCTGATCTCGGCCATCCTGTTCTTTGCCGGCAGCGCGGTATTAGCCTGGCTGCTGATCGGCGCGCATTTCGGCCCGGCCTGGCGCGAATTTATCCTCAGCGATGGCGGCCTGGCCCAACTGGGCTGGTATGCTCTGACCGCGGCGCTGGCCTGCGTCGGCTATGGGGCCGTCTTCCTGGTGCTGGGGCTGCTCTATCGCAATCCCATGGTACCGGCCGCCGCCGTTATGCTCTGGGAGGGCATTCAGCCCTTCCTGCCCGGCCTGCTGCAGAAGTTCAGCGTGATCTTTTACCTGAAATCGCTGGTGCCGGTGCAGGTCCCGGTCACCGGGGCGGCCGCCCTGATCGCCGTGGCTGCCGAGCCTACACCGGCCTGGATCGCGATCCTGGGCCTGCTGGCCGTATCCGCCCTGATTTTGTATCTGGCGGCGCGCCGCGCCCGGCGGCTCGAAATCAGCTACGGAGAATAGCCGCGCACCCCGATGGGCTTGCCCTAACCGCAACATTGGCGCACCGCGATACGCAGCGTCGCTAGGATTTGCTGGAAGATCTGTTCCTCGTTCAAGATGTCCGCGTCGAACATCTGGTTGAGTGCCAGCCCTTCAAGAATCGCGCCGATCTGCGCCGTTTGAGCCCGCTTCTCTTTGGTCCCATAGGCGGCGAACTCCGGAAACAGCGTATCCACGTCCGTTTCTACGCAGCGCGCGCACATCGTCGAATGCAGATCCGCCAGGCGCTTCTGCTTGCGCGGATGGCGGATGGCATACTGCTTGAATTCCATTGCCAGCATCATGCGGGGATAGTCTTGGATCACGGAGACCAGGTGGCGCGCCAGAGCTTCTATCCGTTCCTCCGAAGACGAAACATCGTTCAAACGGAGGCTGACCTGCTCCCGGTCGCGTGAAAGATATTCCTCAAAGATGGCAAAGAAGACATCTTCCTTGTCTTTAAAATTCGCGTAGAATGCGCCCCGCGTCTTCCCGGCCGCGGCGGCAATGTCTTCCACGCGCGCATTTTCAAAACCATCACGCGCGAAGATGCGGCGCGCCGCCTCCGTGAGGCGCTTACGCGTCAGGATCGCCCGGTCCTGCTTCTTGGCAACTGGTGTTTTCCCGGGGTTGCGTTTTTGTGAAGCCCGCATCACACTCCCAGAATCTCATAAAAAGATACACGCGTGTATAATTTAATCCTGGGCTCAGGAGGGCAATTGAACAATCGTATGGCCAGCAGTTTGAGGGCTCCAAGTGTTTTTATCGCGATTCTTTGCTTGCAGTTAGCGATTCTCAGCGGCTGTGGAAAAACGGATGCGGCGCCGGCCGCCGGCGCCGCTCCCCCGCCCATCCCGGTATCGGTGGTCCGGGCGCGGCAGGCGGATGTTTCGATCAATGGAGAATGGGTCGGAACGCTGGATGGGTACGTAAACGCGCAAATCCAGCCGCAAGTGAGCGGCTATCTGATTCGCCAGAACTACAAGGAAGGATCGCGCGTATCCAAGGGCGACGTCCTTTTTGAAATCGATCCTCGTCCTTTTCAGGCGGCAGTCGACCAGGCGCAGGGACAGCTCGAACAGGCCCGGGCGCAGGTGGCGCAGGCAGAAGGGCAGGTCCGGCAGGCGCGGGCACAACTCGAACTGGCGGAGATCAATGTCAATCGCGACACGCCTCTGGCGGCCGCGCGCGCCATCGCGCAGAGCCAGCTTGACACCGAAAAGCAGCAGGCCGCGCAGGCTCAGGCGTCGGTCGCCACAGCCGAGTCCGCCGTCAACGCTGCGCGGGCATCCGTGACCGCCGCCCAGGCGGCGTTGGCAACCGCCCGGCTCAATCTCGGTTTCACTCGGGTGCATTCGTTGATCGACGGAATCGCCGGGCAGGCCACCACGCAGGTGGGGAACCTCGTCAACCCGGCCTCCGTGCTCACCTCCGTTTCGCAGCTCGATCCGATCAAGGTCTACTTCTCGATTAGCGACAAGGAATATCTGGGCTTGACGGCTCTGGCGGGCAAGGCCGGAGGCGATCTGCTACGTGCCAACGTCCCCCTCACTCTCACCCTTTCCAACGGCCAGAAATATCAGCACCAGGGCCGGATCGTCTTCGTCGACCGGCAAATGAATCAGCAGACCGGCGCCATTCGCATCGCCGCCTCGTTCCCGAATCCCGGTAATCTGCTGCGGCCCGGCCAGTTCGGACGGGTCACCGCGCCAACCGAGATCCGGCGGGGTACGATTCTGGTTCCCCAAGTGGCCGTGCAGGAACTACAGGGCATTCAGCAGGTGAATGTGGTCGGGCCGGACAACCGCGTCCACGTAACGAACGTCAAGCTCGGTGCGCAAACCGGAAGCGATTGGATCGTAGAAAGCGGGCTGGAGGCCGGCGCGCTGGTGGTCACCGATAACCTGCAAAAGCTGCGGGACGGTGCCGCGGTTGCGCCGCACGAAAATTCCGCGAACGGGTCTGCGCCCATGGCCCTGGCGCGCGGCGCGGTGAATCGGTAACCATGTCGAAATTTTTCATTCGCCGCCCCATCGTCGCTATCGTCATCGCCATCCTCACCGTGATTATCGGCACGGTGTCGATGTTGACCCTGCCGACCTCGCAATATCCGGATATCGTGCCGCCCGAGATCCAGGTGCAGGCGATCTACCCTGGAGCCGACGCCAAAACGCTCGCCCAAGCGGTCTCCACGCCCATCGAGCAGCAGATGAACGGCGTCGACAACATGCTGTACATGTACTCGGTGAACGCCAATAACGGCCAGGCGACCGTGTACGTGGATTTCGATGTCAAGACCAGCGCCGACACCGACCAGGTGCTCTCCCAGCTTCGTGTCGCCCAGGCGCAGGCCCAGTTGCCTCCGCAGGTGAACGCCGCCGGCGTGACCGTGCAGAAATCGCTGTCATCGCCGCTCATGCTGGTTGGCCTGTCCTCGCCGGGCAATAAGTACGGCGCGGATTTCTTAACCAATTACGCCATCATCAACCTTCAGGACGAGCTGACCCGCGTTCCCGGCGTCTCGCGCGTTCAGATCTTCGGCGGTCAGTATGCTCTTCGCATCTGGGTGAAGCCCGAACTGCTTGCCAAGCTCGGTGTCACCGCCAGCGAGGTCATCGCAGCTCTGCAAACACAGAATTCCGTCAATCCCGCCGGCAAAATCGGTGGCGAGCCGGTCCCTTCAGGCCAGCAGTTCACCTACACCGTCCGCACGCAGGGCCGCCTGGTCACGCCGCAGGAGTTCGAGAATATCATCATCCGCGCGACCCCGGATGGCTCCGTGCTCTATCTGCGCGATGTGGCCCGTGTCGAACTCGGCACGCAGGTCTATGATCTCACCGCGCGGTACAACGGCGCCCCTGCCGGCATGATGGCAATCTATCAACTGCCCGGGTCGAACGCGGTGACCACGGCGCAACTGGTCAGGAAACGCCTCAAGGAACTGTCCACAAGCTTTCCCGCGGGTATGCGCTACGACGTCCCGCTGGATACCACCAAGGCCGTGACCGCGGGCATCGATGAAATCGTGCTCACACTCGGAATCGCCCTGCTTTTGGTCATCCTGGTGGTCTACATCTTCCTCCAGGGGTGGCGCGCCACCATCATTCCGTTGATGGCGGTTCCTGTCTCACTCATCGGAACCTTCATTCTGTTTCCTCTGCTCGGCTTCTCCATCAATACGCTTTCGCTCTTCGGCTTGGTCCTGGCCATTGGACTTGTGGTTGACGATGCCATCATCGTGGTGGAAGCCGCGGAGCACCTGATCGATCAAGGCATGACGCCGCGCGCCGCGACGGAAAGAGCCATGGAGGAGGTGGGAGGTCCGGTGGTCGCCATTGCCCTGATTCTGGCGGCGGTCTTCATTCCCACGGCGGCGGTCCCCGGCATTACCGGGCGCCTCTATCAGCAATTCGCCATCACCATCGCGGTGTCGGTGCTGATCTCGGCCTTTAACGCGCTCACGCTCAGCCCGGCGCTCGCCGCGCTGCTGCTGAAGCCCAAGAGCCATGAGCGGCGGCGTGGTCCGCTGGCCCGCTTCTTTGATCTCTTCAACCGCGTTTTCGGCTACACGCAGGAGAAATACGTTTCCATTTCGAGCGTGCTGATCCACAAATCCGCGATCACCATGATCGTTCTCGTCGGGGTGTCGGCTCTGGCCGGCCTGATGGCCGTACGCGCTCCGGCCGGGTTCCTCCCGCAGGAAGATCAGGGATATCTCTTCGTTGCCTTGCAGTTGCCGGATGCGGCTTCTCTGCAAAGAACCGATCAGGCTGGTCTGCGCGTCACCGATGCTCTGCTGAAGACGCCCGGAGTCGAGGGCGTCGTGCAGGTGGACGGTTTCAGTCTGCTCACCCAAACGCAGAGCACCAACACCGCCTTTTTCTTCGTTTCCCTCAAGCCGTGGGACGACCGCAAGTCCAAAGAGGAGCAAATCGAGGCCCTGCAGGCCAGCGTGCAGCAGAAACTGGCGGGCGTCTCGGATGGGCTGGCGTTTTCGTTCCCGCCGCCGGCGATTCCCGGCATCGGCACCTCCGGTGGTGTGACGATGATTCTGCAGGACCGCTCGGGAGGCGACGACCCGAGTTTTCTGACCAAGAACCTGGTCGCCTACCTGGGCGCGCTATCCAAGCGGAAGGAGATTGCGGCAGCCGTGCCGTCTTACCTCCCGGCGGTGCCGCAGCTTTACGCGGAAGTGGACCGCGCCAAGGCTTTCGCCCAGCAGGTGGACCTCAACAATATCTACACCACCATGCAGACATTCATGGGCGGGTACCTGGTGAATTACTTCAATCGCTTCGGCCGCCAATGGCAGACCTACGTCGAGGCTGAGGGCGACACCCGCACGAATATTCAGAACATCAATCAATTCTATGTGCGCAGCGCCAGCGGGGAGCGCGTGCCGATGGGGTCGCTGGTGAACGTCCGCCAGATCACCGGGCCCGAGTTCATCCTGCGGTTCAACGAATACAATGCGGCGCAGCTCAACATCACCGGCGCGCCGGGCTATAGTTCCGGCCAGGTACGGGCGGCGCTGGAGGTCGTGTTTCACGACACGATGCCGGCATCGATGGGCTACTCCTATCAGGGGATGAGCTTCCAGGAACAGCGTGCGGCCGAAGGTATCCCTTCGTGGATGGTCGCCGGGCTTTCGCTGACATTTGTCTTTCTGATTCTCGCCGCGCTCTACGAGAGCTGGACGCTGCCGTTCAGCGTTCTGCTCAGCACCCCCGTCGCGATTCTGGGGGCGTTTCTCGCGCTGAGCGCGCGCTCGCTCGAAAACAACATCTTCGCCAGCGTCGGCCTGATCATGCTGATCGGCCTCTCGGCGAAGAACGCCATCCTGATCGTGGAGTTCGCGGTCATCAACTACAAGGCCGGCCAAAGCATCGCCGAATCGGCGCTGCACGCGGCCCGGCTGCGATTCCGGCCGATTGTCATGACCGCGCTCGCCTTCATCTTTGGCTGTTTGCCGCTATGGACCGCCAGCGGATCGGGCGCCGTGGCCAGGCGCATCCTGGGAACGGTCGTCATCGGCGGAATGACACTCGCGACGCTGGTCGGCATCCTCATGATTCCGGTCACGTTCTCGGTTGTCGAATACCTCTCGCACCGGTTCGTCAGGGGCGGCCGCGGCACCACCATGGATTCGTATCATCCGTCTGACCCCGGCGATCATGGCGACGGTCCCATGCCGGCGCCTGAGGGAGGTCAGGCATGAGGCGGCGCATCGGTCTCTTATCCTCCGTCGCGCTGCTGGTCCTGAGCGGCTGCACCGTCGGTCCGAATTATAAGCGCCCGCAGACTCCCGCGGTCCCGGTCTACCGCGGCGCCGATAACGCCGAGGCGGGGAGCGGCGAAAAATCGCTTGGCGACGAAAGCTGGGAGCAAGTCTTCCACCAGCCGGAATTGCGGGAGTTGATCCGCACTGCGCTGGCGAAGAACTACGACCTTCGCATGGCCGCGCAGCGCATGCTGGAGCAGCAGGCGCAGGTGAGGATCGTGCGCTCGCAGCAATTCCCACAGATCAGCGGCGGAGGTACCGGCATCGGTGCCAGCCTCCCGTCGTCGGTAGGGAGTTCTTTCGAAAGCCCGCTGGCCTTCGGCTCCCTCAGCACCTCCGGCTCGTGGGCGCCCGATTTTTGGGGCCTGTACCGCAGGCAGACGGAAGCGGCGCGGGCGCAATTGATAGCGCAAACCTGGGCTCAGCGCGCGGTTCGCCTGTCGCTGGTGCAGCAGGTCGCGGCTCTCTATATCGAGCTTCATTCGCTCGACCGGCAGTTGGCCATCGCCCGGGACACACTCAAAATACGCCAGGAATCGGTGGATCTGACCGCCCGCCTGGAACGCGGCGGCGCCGCTCCCCTGGCCGATCTGCGCCAGGCGGAGGAGTTGCTCTACACCGCCGGCGCGCAGATTCCACAAATCGAGCAGGCGATCCAGCAGGATGAAAACGCACTGCGCGTCCTGTTGGGCGAAACGCCCGGCCCGGTGCCGCATAACGATCCGGCCGCGCTCGCCCCGCCGCCGGCCAATCTCCCGCCTGGACTGCCTTCGCAGCTTCTGGAGCGGCGGCCCGACATTCAGGAAGCCGAACATCGCCTGATCGCCGCAAACGCCCAAATCGGTGTGGCGCGCGCGCAGTTCTTCCCTCAGATTTCGATCAGTGCGTCGGCCGGGCTCGGCGGAAACGAATTCTCCAACCTTTTCGATGGCGCGAGCCGTACGATTTACGGCATCGGATCGCTGACGCAGCCGATTTTTGCGGGAGGTAAGCTGCGGGGCCAGCTTCAGTTGGCGCAGGCGGCGAAGGAAGAAATGGTCCTCAACTATCAGAAGGCCATCATCGGCGCTTTCCGCGACGTATCGAACGCCCTGATCGCGCTGAACAAGCAGCGAGCCACCCGCGACCAGCAGGAAAAGCTGGTAGCCGCGGCCCAGGATGCGACCCGTCTCGCACGGATGCGATACCAGGGCGGAGCCACCAGCTACCTGGAGGTGCTGACCACCGATTCCAACCTGTTCTCCGCCCAGTTGAACCTTGTGGCCGCGCAGCGGGGCGAAGCGCTCACCCTCGTGCAACTCTACAGCGCCCTGGGAGGCGGCTGGCAGTAATACGATCCGTAAGTCAGCCCGCTGTGGGGCAGACTTTCAGTCTGCAAGGGGCTTCAGCCCCGCTCGGCAGCCGCGATAATCTCTCAACCCGCATAGCCGCGCAGATAGGGAGCCAGTGCGGCAAACTCGAAATCCATCTCCGCCATCGCGGCCGGCGTATAACGCGCCTCGCCCCGGCGCGAAACCGTGGTCTTGAAGATGCCGCGCTTCTTGAGAATATAGTTGCGCGCATAGGGCACCTGGTCGTCCAGGTTGATCACCAGCATCAGCCGCGCGAACAGGTCCCGTGCTTTCTCCTGCTGGCCGCTCTGAAACAGTTCCCAGATCTGCGCGTAGATATCGGCATACGGCGCCCCGGGCATCGTCCCATCCAGCCCCATGCGCATTTCGTAAAGCATCCCTCGCCCCGCCGCGCCGCTGAACACCGCTTTGATCGAGGGCTTGCGCGCCGCCTCGGCCAGCATCCGGTCCACCACCGGCCGGTATTCTTCTTTGACATAGCCGAACTGCGGGAACTCCCGTGCCAGCTCCGCCAGAAAATCCACGGTCGGCTCGACCCCCTTCGCCCCTCCCGTCGTCTGCACAAAAAACGGCAGGCTGCAGACCTTGGCCAAAGCCGCGTAATACCGTTTGAAATCATCGAGCGATTTGGCCTCGGTGGGCGGCATGGCGATGAGCGCGTCGGGAGCCAGATCGGCGGCCCGCCGGGCATATTCAAGCGCCGCCTCCGTATTGGCGGCCTGGACGCCGAGCACCAGCGCCGGCCGCTTGCCGCGCGAGGCCCGGGCCAGCACCTCCATGCCGCGCATGCGCTCTTCTTTATTCAGGTAGCTGTACTCGCTGGCCATCTGCGGCCAGACCATGCCGGCCACCCCGGAGCGGTCCAGGAAATCCACCTCGCGGACCAGGTCCTCGTAGTCCACCGCCTTGGCCGCCGTGTAGGGCGTAGCCATGATGATGAAAATGCCGCGCATGGGTTTGGACGCCGCGCCGAAAGCCGCCCTGCCGAAAGAAGACTGCGCCAGCAGAGCTGCCGCGGATCCCAGAAAATCGCGTCGTGTGGGCATACGTCACATCCCGAAGGCCAGAATATTCGATCCGGCCGCTACCGCTACGAATTGTTTGCCGTCCACCAGGTAAGTCATGGGGGAGGCCTTCCACAACTGGTTCGTATGGAAATACCAGAGCACCTTGCCGGTTTTGGCGTCCGCCGCCGCGAACGCCCCGCTATCGTCGCCGTAAAAAACCACGCCGCTCGCGGTAGAAAGCACGCCGCCCCAGCTTTCCGCATCGCCTGGCTGCTCAATCTCCCAGGCGATCTTTCCCGTCTGGATATCGATCGCCCGCAGATACTTCCTGCCCGGCTCGCCCGGGATCTCGCGCGTCGAGCCGCCGTAAAAGGATTTGCCCGGCTCCCACCACGCCGAGGATTTCGTAAAGATGTTGCACTTCTCGAGCGCCATTACATAGAAGAGGCCGGTGCCCGGATGGAACGCCGTGGACATCCAGTTGCTGGCGCCCTCTACAGCCGGGCAGACGCGCGCGCCGGTCACCGTCGGCTCCGCTCCCGGCAACAACTGCGGCCGGCCATCGGCCCCGATGCCGCTGGCCCAGGTCAGTTTCTGCACGAACGGCTTAGCCAGCAGCAGCTTCCCGTTCGACCGGTCGAGTACATAGAAGAAGCCGTTGCGGTTGGCCTGGATCAGCAGCGCCCGCTTCCGCCCCTGAAACTCCGCGTCCACCAGCATGGGAGTTTGGGCCGCGTCCCAATCATGCACGTCATGAGGCGTGAATTGGTAATACCACCTCAGCTTGCCCGTCTCCGGTTCGAGTGCCAGTACCGAATCGGAGTAGAGATTGTCGCCCTTACGCTCATCGCCGTTGTAATCGGGGCAGGGATTCCCGGTCGTCCAGAACAGCGTGTTGCTCGCGCGATCGTAGGTGCCGGTCAGCCAGGCGGTGCCGCAGCCGTGCTCGATCGCCCGCCCGACCCAGGTGCTGGCCAGAGGCTCGCCCGGCTTGGGCATGGTCCAGAACTGCCAGACGCGCTCCCCGGTCGCGGCCTTATAGGCCGCCAGAAAACCGCGCGCGCCTTCATCCCCGCCCGACGTCCCCGAAAATACCAGGTCGCCCACCACCAGCGGCGCCGATGTGGCGCCATAGTGCTGGTGGGAGTCGGCCATCTCGACATCCCAGATCAGCCCTCCGTTGGCCCGGTTGAGAGCCAGCAGGTGAGCGTTATCGGTCACCAGGAACAACCGGTCGCCCCGCACCGCGACCCCTCGGTTGATGGCTCCCGCGGCGTCGCCGATCACTCCCTTGGTCAACGGGCGCCGGTAGTGCCAGATCTGGCGGCCGTTGCGCGCATCCACGGCGAACGCCTCGTTGGCCGTGGTCACGTACATCACCCCGTCTACCACCAGCGGCGTCACCTCCAGGTGCCGGGAGCCGGGAATCGGGAACATCCACTTCACTCCCAGATTGGCTACGTTCTGCGGCGTAATTTGGTCGAGCGCGCTGTGCCGGTTTCCGTCCAGCCTGCCGTGGTAGGTCGCCCAGTCGCCGGGCTTCGCCTCCTCCACCGGGTTACTCGTCACCGCGGCCCCCGAACCCGCTCCGGTAAGCCGGCTCAGAAACGCCAGTAAGTTGTCCCTCTGCGGCGGCTTGAGCTTGACCGCCGGCATCAGCGGCCGCGGATCCACTTCCACCCGCGCGATCTGGCTCCGGCGCAGGAACCGTAGCCGGCCGTCCGGCTCCTGCAGTTGCAGATCGTAAGCGCTCTGATTGCGAGCCAGTCCGCGCAGCCTGCCGCCCTCCGCCAGGTAGACGGTCACCTGTTCATAACCGGACTGATTGAGCAGTTGAGGACGTTCCAGGGCTTCCAGAATCTGCCCCAGCGTGCGCTGCTGGCCCAGGCTGGTCAGGTCCGGACCGGAGACTCCACCCCGCCCGTGGATCATGTGGCACTCGCCGCACTTGCCGTCCCGCCAGAAGAACGCCTCGCCTGCCGCCGCGTCGCCGGGCACCTGGGCGTCCGCCGCGGGAGCGGTGAGCGCACGCACAAATGCTACCAGCGCTGCCTCATCCCCCGCCGGCAATTGAAACCCCGGCATGCCTGCCTCCGGAATCCCGTTGCGGATGGTATCCCGGATGGTTTGTTCCGAACGCGTGCGGCCGCGATGCTCCAGCAGGCTGGGCCCGAGCTCGCCGCCCGCGCCGTCCGCTCCATGACACGCCGCGCAGCGCGCTTCAAACTGCGTCCTCCCGCTTTCGATAAGGGGCTGCCCCGAAACGCTGGAACCCAGCATCAGGAAAAGAAGGAACCCTCGCACGCCGCAGCGCATGGGCTATATATTACCGTGACCCGGGGCTCAGGCGCCTAAGTACGCGAGCGAAAAGCTTCTCTGGATAAAGTCGACAAACAAGTCCGGATCTTGTTCTCAGTTTCTGGCGGCAGGTGGTATACTCTTGGCGCAACCCACTCTAGGGTTGCTTGTGAGCGGAAATGTAACGGGTGTATGAGCTCCTATTCGTACACACCCTAAGGGGGTGTTTCTCATGCTCGACTTAACTATCGTGCGCGTAATCTTCGTGGCAGTGCTTGCCGGTTGTGCGTATTTTCTCCATCCTTTTCAACCTGCCGGCCCTTCTTTGATCTCCGGGCTGGGTGGCCTAGGCTTAGGCATCTGCATTATTTTCTTTGAGATGCGTCTGGAGCGCGTAAGCCTGAAACGGCTGATTGGCGCGGCTTTCGGTTCGGTGCTCGGGATTTTTGGCGCATTTCTCATGTCTTTGGTCCTGAATTGGTCCAATCCCGCGACAATTGATAAATCCACCATATTTTTTCTGCAAATCTGCCTTTTGTTGTGGATGACTTATGTCGGCTTGATCGTCGGAGCCAAGAAAGGCGACATGCTCAACCTCGCCGCCCTGGGTGGGGTCTTTGGCGGAGAAAAGTCTGCCAAGCGCGCCTTCAAGATTCTGGATACTAGCGTCATCATTGACGGACGCATCGCCGATATCGCCGAAACCGGCTTCCTCGACGGCGTCCTGGTCATTCCCCAGTTCGTTCTCCGCGAGTTACAGTTAGTCGCCGATTCGGCCGACTCCATGAAACGTAACCGCGGCCGGCGCGGCCTCGATATCTTACAGCGGGTTCAGAAGATGGCCCACCTCAACGTGCAAATCGTCGAGGATGATTTCCCCCATATCCGCGACGTCGATATGAAATTGATCGAACTGGCCAAGGTCTACGATTCCAAGATCATCACCAACGATTTCAATCTCAATAAGGTGGCTCAACTGCACGGGGTCGAGGTTCTGAACATCAATGAGCTCGCCAACGCCCTCAAGCCCATCGTTCTTCCCGGCGAGACCATGCGGGTCTTCATCCTGAAAGAGGGCAAAGAGTACAACCAGGGCGTGGCTTACCTGGACGACGGCACCATGGTCGTGGTCGACAATGCCAAAAAGATGATCTCCAAGACCATCGACATCGTCGTGACCAGCGTTTTGCAGACCACGGCCGGCAAGATGATCTTCGGCAAATTCGACGATCGCCTGCACTCCGCCGTCCCCACGGAAAAGCACGAGCGGCCGCCCCGCAAGAGTGACCCGCTCCCAGCCGAGAAAACCACGGTAGAATCATAGGTTCGTAACTCAGTGGGGGAGGTCCTGCCTCCGCCCGCGAATTCTATGAAAGTCGCCGTCATTTTGCCCGCCGCGGGTCTAGGGACCCGCATGGGACGCAGTTCCGCCGAAAAGACCGGGACCAGCCGCAAGCAGTTTATGCTGCTCGACGGTTCCCCCATCCTGGTGCATACGGTTCGCAAATTCGCGGCCTCGGACCGCGTCACGGAAATTGTGGTCTCCGTGCGCGCCGAGGACGTCGAGTGGGTCGCCGAACTGTTGCGCGGGGAAGCGCCCGGCAAACCGGTCCGGGTAGTCGAGGGCGGCAATAGCCGCCAGGAATCGGTACAGAACGGGCTGCGCGTCCTGGACCCGGATACCGACCTGGTGGCCGTCCACGATGCGGTCCGGCCTTTCATCGACCTGGAGACCATCGGGAACGTGATCGACGAGGCCACCCAAACCGGTGCGGCCATCGTCGGCATCGTTCCGGTCGACACCGTGAAGCAGGTCACCCGCGCCCAGAACGCCCGCGCCAAAATCCGCAGCACCATCCCCCGCGACAAACTGGTGCTCGCTCAGACCCCTCAGGTGTTTCGCTAC
>CAZMRK010000015.1:0-4775 GCA_964568355.1 uncultured Solibacteraceae bacterium
TGTGGGAGATCGTCGCTGCGCAGGGGATTGGTGCCCGAAATCATGACCACCTGCTCGGCATGATCGATTCCCGGATCGAACGAAAGCGCCCCTTTGACGAAGGTGAAGACGGCGGTGTCCGCGCCGATCCCCAACGCCAGGGCTGCCACGGCGACCGCGGTCACGCCCCGGTGGCGGGCCAGAGTGCGCAGCGCATAGCGAATGTCCTGCCACCAGGTCTCCAGCGCGGGAAAGGTCCACAGGTCGCGGCAGGTCTCTTTGAGCAGCGACGGGTTGCCCAGCTTCCGGCGTGCTTCCAGCGGATCGCCGGTCTCGGCGGCCTTCTGTTCCAGGTGAAAGGCGAGTTCGTCTTCCAGATCCCGATCGAGCTGGCGGCGGTGCCGCAGTTTCTTCAGCCACCTTTTCATGCCATCTCCATCACGCGGGTGATCGCCCGGGCGAGCCGCTTCCAGTTATCGGCTTCCCGCGCTAACTGCTTCCGGCCCAGCGCGGTCAGCTTGTAATATTTGGCGCGGCGGTTGTTGGCCGACTGGCCCCATTCGGAATCGATGACGCCGTCCAGTTCCAGGCGATGCAGGGCAGGGTAGAGCGAGCCTTCTTCGACACGCAGGACTTCCTCCGAGATCTGCTGGATGCTTTGCGCAATGCCGTAGCCGTGCATGGGACCGCGAGCCAGGGTTTTCAGGATCAGCATGTCGAGCGTGCCCTGCACCAACTCGCCGCCGGAGCGCTGCTTCTCTTTTCCCATAGATGCTTGATAGGAAGTATGGGGCAGAGATCGGACGGTGTCAAGCGGAAAAAGAGCGGCAGAAAAGCTCCACCTGAGGCACCCGGCCGTTACCTAAAAAAATCCGGGGACACTGCGGGCAACCGTCTGGAACTTGCTACCCTCCAACGTGCAGCAGCCGTGTCCCCGTATTTTTTTTACGGCATCGGCACTTTGGGCAAATTCCAATGCAGCGACACTGCCGTCATGCGCAGCAGTAAGCACGCGGCCGCACCTGCGGCCATCATGCGCGTGCGGGAAGCTCCCCGCTTCACGCCGATCACCAGCACTGCCGCGCCGGCCAGCGCCGCAACGGCATAGACGTCCACTCGCAGAATCGCTGGAACCCGGGCCAGAAAGAGATCGCGCGTCGTGCCGCCGCCCACGCCCGTGATGGTGCCCATCAGCACCGCCAGCAGCGGGCTGATCCCATGGTCCAAAGCCTTGGCGGCGCCCACGACGGCGAACAGCCCCAGTCCTGCCGCGTCCAGTGTGGTCATCGTCAGTTCGGGAACCTGCCCTACGAAACGGAATAGAAAAAATGCCATTGCGCCGCCCGAGAATGCCGCGATCGCATAGCGCGGATCGCGAATCGATGCCGGTGGGATGGCTCCGATGAGCAGATCGCGGATGATGCCGCCGCCGAGCGCCGTGGCAAATGCCAGGACCAGGATACCGAACAGGTCCAGTTCCCCACGGATCGCCGCCATGCCCCCTTCGATGCCCAGGAACACCGTGGCAGTGAGATCGACGAAACTCAGAACCGCATCCGCTCTGTTCGGCACGACGTACACCGCCCCGGAGGCTACCAGAACCAGATATTCAAGATACCGAATGCCGCCGCTACGGCGCAGGCCCAGAAGATCGAGCGCTTGTAGAGCGGCAGGTGGCCTTCCGAGGGCACTGCCGTCAACCCATACACCAGGCCCTCCAATTCCTGGTCCGGTTTGGGGCGCGTCAACAGGCTGACTCCCACGGTGATCGCCACGCAAATGATCCACGACCATAGCGCCCGGTACATGTTCTCCGCCATATCGCGCGCGTGCGTCGAGAGCGCGATGTAGCCCAGCGCTTCCGGGTCCACCTTCACCCAGGCCCACATCGCGATCGAGGAGACCGTGCCGGCCAGCAGGCCCCAGAAGCCGCCCGCCGGCGTCGCGCGCTTCCAGAGCATTCCCAGCAGCACGGTGCCGAACAGCGGGGCGATGAAGAAGCTGAACAGCGCCTGCACATAGTCCATGATGCTCAGGAACTGCATCACCAGGTAGGCTGTTCCGATGCTCACCAGCACTCCCAGAATGGTGCACCAGCGCCCCACCGAAACGTAGTGTGCATCGGAACCCTCCTTCTTCAGAAAGGCCCGGTAGATGTCGTAGGTCCAGACCGTCGCGAAGGCGCTCACATTGCCCGCCATGCCGGACATGAACCCGGCGATCAGCGCCGTGATTCCCAGGCCCAGCAGCCCCGGCCCGCAATAGCGCGCCAGCATCAGCGGCAGCACCTCGTTGTAGCTGTGGCCGCCGCTGGCGACCGCCTGCGCTTCTCCCGTCAGCTTGATCGGCAGCAGCGCCAGCCCCAGCAATCCCGGCAGAATCACGATGAAGGGCACCATCATCTTGAAGCCCGCCCCGATAATCGGCGCCAGCTTGGCGGAGCGCAGGTCGCGGGCCGAGAGCACCCGCTGCACCACCAGAAAATCCGTGGTCCAGTAGCCGAACGAGATCACCCAGCCCAAGCCCAGCACAATCCCCGTCCAGTGAATTCCCATGGGATTGCCCGTGAATGTGCCCAGGGTGCGCCACAGGTGCGTGTAGTCCTGCCCCGGGAAGTTGGCGGCGATGCGCTGCACCATTCCGTCCCACCCGCCGGCTTCGATCAGACCCAGAATCGGAATCAGCAGAGACCCCAGCCAGATCAGGGCGAATTGCAGCACCTCGTTGAAGATGGCCGAGAGCAGTCCGCCCAGCACCACGTAGACCGCCACCGTCAGGGAGGAGACCCAGATGCTGAAATGGATGTCCCACCCCAGCACCACCTTCATGACCAGCGCCATCGAGTACATGTTGATGCCGCTCATCAGCACGGTCATCAGCCCGAAGGATACGGCTGAAAGCGCCCGTGCCGGTTCGCCGTAGCGCAGTTGCAGGTATCCGGGCACCGAGTGCGTCTTCGAGATGTAGTAAAACGGCATCATCACCACGCCCAGGAACAGCATGGCTGGGATGGCGCCGACCCAATACCAGTGGGTGGCCAGGATGCCGTATTGATAGGCCGCCGCGGCCCATCCCATCAGCTCCAGCGAGCCCAGGTTGGCGGCCAGAAAGCTCAACCCGGCGACCCAGGCGGTCATATCCCGGCCGGCCAGGAAGAACTCCTCGCCGGTGCGCGTGTGCCGCTTCAGGTAGAAGCCGATCGCCAGCACAAACGCGAAATAGATGACAATAATGGCCACATCCACCGGGCTGAGCGACAACAGCCGGGAGGGCGCAGTCTCCAGCAGATATGCAAGCGCCATAATGAGATCACCCATTGTACAGAAAGGATCTGAATATAATGGGATAGGTCCGGAACATGTTGGAAGCGCTGCGAACGGAAGTTCTGGAGGCCAATCTGGAACTGGTCCGCCAGGGTCTGGTTCTTTACACCTTCGGCAATGCCAGCGGGATCAGCCGCAAAGACGGTTTGGTGGTCATCAAACCGAGCGGCGTGCCCTATGATCAGATGCGTCCCGGGGATCTGGTGATTACCACCCTGGATGGGCGGATCGTCGAAGGCACCCTGCGTCCCTCTTCCGATCTGGCCACACATTTGGTCCTGTACCGGGCCTTCGACTCCATTGGGGGAGTCGTGCATACGCACTCCCTGTACGCCACTGCCTGGGCTCAGGCGCGGAGGGAAATTCCCTGCCTGGGAACCACGCATGCCGATTATTTCCGAGGCAGCGTTCCCGTCACCGAGCCCCTGCCGGCCTGCGACATCGAGGCGGACTACGAAGCGGGGACGGGGGACGCCATTGTCCGGCGGTTGGCCGGCTCGGATCCGGCGGAATTTTCCGCGGTCCTGGTGGCCGGTCATGGACCCTTTTGCTGGGGGGAGTCCGCCGCCGATGCCGCGCACGCCGCAGTGGTCCTGGAGCGCATCGCCCATCTGGCCTATTGCACAATGTCCCTCAATCAGAGTCTCGCGCCGCTTCCGGATGTCTTGCGCGACAAGCACTTCCTGAGAAAACACGGATCCGGTGCCTATTACGGACAAGAGAAGGAGCAAATACGATGAGCTGCACGGTGGAAATACGGCAGGCGGGTGACATCGCCGTCGTGGACTTAAGCGGGCGTATTACCCTCGGAGAAGGTTCGGGGACGGTACGGTCCACTATCAAAGACCTCCTGGCCAAGGGGAAGAAGGACATCCTCCTGAACCTGGGCGAGGTGAGCTATATCGATAGCGCCGGGCTGGGCGAGCTCGTCGGCGCTTATGCCAGCGTCAGCAGCCAGGGCGGCCATATCAAACTGCTGAACGTGCAGAAGCGCGTGCAGGACCTTTTGCAAGTGACGAAATTGTACTCTATCTTTGAGTTCTTTACGGACGAACGGGCGGCGCTGGCGAGCTTCGCGCCTTCCGCCTGAGCGCCGGCTGGAAAGGGAACCGCATCATGAGACCGCTCAATTTTCTGATAGCCGATGACCATGAATTGGTCCGCCGGGGGCTCCGCGCCTTGTTGGAGACCCAGCCGAACTGGACCGTCACCGGGGAGGCGTCCACCGGCCGCGAAGCCGTGGAGAAGGCCGCCAAGCTCAAACCCGATGTGGTCGTCATGGACATCACGATGCCGGAGTTGAACGGTCTCGATGCCACCCGTCAGATTCTGAAAATCACCCCCCAGACCCAGGTCCTGATCCTGACCATGCACGAGTCCGAGCAGGTGGTGCGGGAGGTTCTCGCTTCCGGCGCGCGCGGCTACGTTCTGAAATCCGACGCCGGCCGTGATTTAGTCGCCGCGGCCGAAGCT
>CAZMRK010000016.1:0-3804 GCA_964568355.1 uncultured Solibacteraceae bacterium
CAGATCGTAGACGTAGTTCATCACCACGTTATGGGTCACGTCGAAACCGTACCGGCCGCGATTGGACCGCCGGTTCAGCGGATCCTGATATGCCGAGCCTACATCCCCGGAGGGGTCGTTACGACCGTATCCTTCTCCCAACGCCTTACTGTACGTATAAGAGAGGCCCATCGTGAGGCCTGCGCTGTAGCGCTTCTCCGCCTGCACCTGCAACGCGTTGTAGTTGGCGTTGGCAAAGCTATCCAGATAGCGGATGCTCCCCAGAAGGCGCGGATCGTCACCCTGGCCCAGGCTGACGAACGATTGATATGGCCGCCGCCCATTCACATCGGTATTGGAAGAGGGGCTGGGTTGATTGAAGTTGCTGATCGTGTTGTCGATGTGGCTGGTTTTGCTGCCCACATATCCAACGGTCAGGAAGAACTTGGCCGGAAGCGCCCTCTGGATGTCGAAACTCCACTGGACCACGCTGCTGGCCTTATTGTCGGGAGTAAACAGCAATACGTTGGTGCGCGCCGCCGTTGTACCCTGACCCGGGAACGGATTGTCCAGTGTCAGAATCTGCGAACCCGGAGTGAACTTGCGGGTTTGAAGAGTGTACGTCTGGCCCGCATATTCGTAGTTCAGCGTCCCGGCGCTCTGGTCTACCTGGCTCCAGGTATTGGTGCCGGAAAACGGCGGCTGCAGTGCCAGAATCGTCATGTTGTTCATTTGCTGCACATTCACGAACCAGCCGCCTCCGGCGCGGATTACCCACTTATCGGTGGCGCGGTAAGCGATACCCACGCGTGGCATGAAATAGCGATTGTCTGTGCCGTAAAAGTCGAAGTCCTCACCCGGCGCCGGCACCAGTGTTGGCAGTTTCTGTCCGTTGGAAGCGGTGGTCAAAATGTCCAGGCGTAGCGAGCGCCACTTTCGATCTACATCGTGCGGAACCTGGAAAAAGTCCCAGCGCAGTCCCATGTTGATGGTCAGCTTCCGGGTCGCCTTCCACTCATCCTGGAAGTAGGCGCCCCAGCGGTTCTGCCTGGGAGCCGTCCAGTTCAGGCCTTCCGCGCTCGAACTCGACGTCGGAAACCCCATCAACCATCCGGCTAAGTTATAGCCACCGGGGCAGCAACTCATGCTTCCCAGCGGAACGTTAGCTGCGGCCCGGTCCAATCCGAATCGCATGACTTCGATACCGGTCTTGAAGCTGTGATTGCCTCGCATGAACGAGAAGTTGTCCGCGAACTGGTACATGCCGTTCAGGTCTACACGGGCGCCCGAATCCCCTCCGATGATGTTGCTGATGGGAGGGATTCCGGTCTCGAGTGACGTAAAGGGCCGGTTGTCTGCCGTGGAAACGCGGAACTGCCCGATACCCAGCGAATCTACGTTGAAATCCGTATTGGTGTGCGGATTCACTTGGTCATTGTTCACCTTGTTGAAACCGATTCGCAGCTCGTTCAACACGGTCGGGCTGAAGATGTGCAAGTACTGGAACGCTACGTTGTGATCCCAGATGTGCTGGGTGTAGGGAAAGTTTGGATTGATGTTCCCCACATCATATTGGCCGACCTGGGTTGCGTAGCGCCCGAAGATCCGATCCTTGGAGTTGAAGATGTGGTCGATCCGCGCGAAGTACTGGTTTTGGTATAGCGTGCTGGCGACGCTTTTGATGGTATTTACATCCAGGATATCGACCGGGTTGAACTGAGGCAGCGGCACGTACTTGTTCACCAGGGCCTGTGCATTCTTGTTAATCCGGCTCTGCGGGATGATGTTGGTAATGTTACCTTGCCCGTCGGTAAAAGGCATGCCGGTGAGTGGATCGTAGATGATGATCGGTGCGCGAATCGGCTTGCCATTGACGATCGCCGGATGCAGCAGTGCGGAAAAGTCACCGTTGCGGAAAGCTTCGGGAAAGAAGTTACTTCCGGTGGCCTGCGAGACCGCCTCTTGCGTCTGGCGCGTGCCTTCGAAGTTGAAGCTCCAGAAAGTCTTATCCTTTCCCTTGTAGTGGGGCAACAGAACCGGGCCGGAAAGCCACGTGCCGAACTGGTTGCGGCGCAGGCGGTTCTTTTTCTGTTCGGGCGTGCCCGCGGGCAGTTGGAAATTTAGAAAGTAATCTCTCGCGTCCGCCGCATCGTTGCGCAGAAACTCGTAAAAGGTTCCGTGAAAGTCATTGCCGCCCGCCTTCAACGCAATCTGCACGTTGGCGCCGTTATTCATCCCATATTCGGCGGAGTAGGAACCCGTCGCGACCTTCACCTCTTCGATGGCATCGATCGAGGGATTGAGATAGACCGTGTTCACCAGCGGTTCACTGGCGATCACGCCGTCCAGCGTCACGCGCTGGTTGGCGTCCCTCTGGCCGTTCGCGCTGACCTGTGTCGCGCCTGGCCAGAACGACGAAGCCGTGGATCCGGCGTTCATCCCCATGCGAGTGCCAAACTGCACACCTGGCGCCAGCACCAGCAGGCTGGCGAAGTTCCGGTTCAGAATCGGCAGCTCGACTACGCGTTTGCGATCGATCGTCGCGCCCAAAGCCGCATCATCGGTCTTCAACTCGACACCGACGGCCTCCACCTGTATCTGCTCGGAGGCGGCACCTATTTGCAGTTGAAAGTTGACACGCGCCTTTTGCTGCAACTCCACCACGATTCCCGTTTGTGTGGACGTCTTGAACCCCTCCGCCTCGGCGGTCACTGTATACTGGCCGATTTCGATAAGCGGAAAGGAATAGTTGCCCGAAGCATCGGTGAGCGCGTTGCGTTTCTCGCCGGTAGCCATGCGCAGCAGCGTCACCCGCGCATTGGGCACAACGGCTCCGGAGGAATCTGCAACAGTTCCCAGAACTTCGGTGGAAGTGGTCTGTGCGACAGCGTTGGCTGCACAGAGAAAAAGCAGAAATACAGTCAGAGATCGACTGCCCGTTACGAACATAGCCCGGCCCTCTTAAGCTGAGTAGTGATTGCTTATGGGGCAGTATTGTACATTCGGTCGGGATCGATTTACAAGAAAACTTTTGTTACCCGAAAAAAAATTTTGAGTGAGCCTTCGGAGAATCGCCTAGCGCCGCGGTCCGCCGCCACCGCCTCCGCCGCGCGAAACCGGAGCGGTTGCCGCCGGAGCCGCGGGAGCCGGAGCTGCGGACACAGCACCACCGCCGCGGGAAATACCGCCGGCGTTTGCGATCGCGCCCGAGTAACCTCTGGAAGTTTGCGGAATGGTGTTATAGCCCAGCCCGCCACGGTTGAAGCCCGACATTCCCGAATTGTAGTAGCGCGGAGCGTAATACACCTGATAGACCGAATAGGGACTCCAGAACCGGTAGCCGTACGGGCTGTAGAGAGTGCCGCTCAGCGGCAGGTAGGTAAACATCCCATAGAAGGAGTTCCAATACCATCCGCCAGCACCCCAGGTCCGGCCCGAATCCAGCACGGACTTCGCTGCCGAGACGTTCGCCATGGAGATGTACTCCCCGCGGCGCTTGCTCCAGCGGTTCAGGGCGTCACCGGTATTCTTGTCGAACTTGCTGAGCGCCAGATCGCCATCCAGCGTCAGCAGCTTGCCCTCTTTCACTTCGATCGTCTTGCCCGCTGCCTCGACCGATGCCTCGCCATCATACACCCGCAGTTGCGCCGGGTCGGATTCCAGCCGGTACAGGCCCCTCTTCATCACACGGACCGCGGCGTCCTTATATACCACCGTTACGCCGTTGTCCTTCGGAAGGTCGTCTGCCTCCACAATCGCGGAGCCGGACAACAGTTCCAGGCGCGTGTCGATCAGCCGGTTGGTGATCATTTTGAAGGAGCTGTT
>CAZMRK010000017.1:0-11882 GCA_964568355.1 uncultured Solibacteraceae bacterium
GGTAAATCGCTGTGTCTTGAAACCCTGCATTTCGACTGCGACGTTATATTCGCCGATTTCGATTGCAGGGAAGGAATAGTCTCCCGCGGAACTGGTGACCGAACTGCGCGATTCGCCGGTAGCGGTGCGCGTAATGGTGACCTTGGCCCCCGGAACCGCGGCGCCGCTGGTATCCCCGACGAACCCCAGAATCTCGGCGGATGTGGTTTGCCCGTGTAAGACTGGCGGGACAACAGCCGCCAGCGTACACGCCACAAAGACAAAAGTCAGCCTGGAAAAAGACCTCGGACTTTGGATCATGTAATCCCCTCTAGGTTTTTGGAATTTTAGAATGTTAGCGAGAATATAGGCGGCCGGGCAGCGTTGTCAATAGGAAAAGCGCCGCCGATGCCCCATCTTCCGATTAGAGTGACCAGTACTCAAAAAACCCGTTCTGCTGAAAGAACATCATATCTACCATCGTGGCGCACGCTTCAGCGTGCCGCGTCGACGCTCTCGTCGACGCAAGGAAGCGATCTTTCCTCCCTCTCCCCATTCACCGCGCAATCCGGATCTTCCGTCAGATTTTCGTTGACAGAGCCATTCGGAGCGCATAACATATGATCTTTAAGGAAAGAGCGGGGAGGCGGCCCGTTCCGTGGTCAACTGGGGAGCATGAAAGATCGTATTGTCGTCATCACAGGTTCTGGATCCGGTATCGGGCGAGCTTCGGCCCTCGAATTCGCCCGCCGCGGCGCGCAGGTGGCCGTGGCCGATATCAACGCCGCCGGAGCCCGCGAAACCGTCGCGATGATTCAAGCTGCCGGCGGGAGCGCCGGCGCCTTCCCCGTGGACGTGGCCGATCCGGAATCGGTGCGGCATCTGGTGGCCGCCACGATCGGGGCATTTGGAGCGGTCCACGTCCTGTTCAACAATGCCGCCATTCAGGTGAACAAGTGGATCGAAGAAACCTCGGATGAGGAATGGATGCGCCAGATGGCCGTGAATCTCGGCGGAATCTTTCATTGTTCGAAATATTTTCTGCCGCACCTTCGAGCGGTCCGGGGGTGCATTATCAACATGTCCTCGGTGAACGGGTTTTTCGTCGAGCCGATGTGCGCGGGGTATTGCGCCACCAAGGGCGGCATCATTGCGCTCACCAAGGCCATGGCCATCGACTACGGACGGCAGGGGATCCGCGTGAACTGCATCTGTCCCGGTTATATCGACGCGGGACTGGCGCAGGGTTACTTTGAGGCTCAGCCCGATCCCGCGGCGGCACGCCAGGCAGCGGGCGGCTTGCATGCGCTCGGTCGTATCGGTCGCCCCGAAGAGGTCGCGCGGGCTGCCGTGTTTCTTTCCGGCAGCGAAGCCTCCTTTGTCACCGGAACCGCGCTGGTCGTCGATGGAGGGTTCGGTTCGGGTCTTCCTTATAACGGTTGAACGCTTATGCCACTAGCCACGCGCGAAGAGTCGCTCCTGAGACGTACGTTTCTCGATTACCAGCCGATGCCGGACTTTCTGAAGAACCCGCTGATCTTCAGCCGGGCCGACGGGCTGTATCTCTGGGATACCGCGGGGAAACGATACTTCGACGCCATTGGCGGCATCTTTGTCGCAATCCTCGGCCATCGCCATCCCCGCGTCATGGAGGCCATGCGGCGCCAGATGGAGCAGATGACCTTCGCTCCTCCGCTGCACGGCATCTCGGAAGTCACACTGGATCTGGTCGAGAAAGTGGGGTCCGTAGCCCCGGAAGGGATGACATATGTTAAGGCTCTCAGCGGCGGATCCGAAGCCGTGGAATGTGCTTTGAAATTCTGCCGCCAATATCACAAGCAGACCGGCCACCCCGGCAAGTATAAGTTCATCAGCCGTTATCACAGCTACCACGGCGGGACATTCGGCGCGATGGGAGCCAGCGGAACCGGGGCACGAAAGTCCAGGTTTGAGCCGCAGATGGGCGGCTTTCTCAAGGTCATGCCGCCGAGCGAATACCGGGACCGCTTCGCGACCTGGGAAGAGGCGAACCGGTTTGCCGCGCGATGTTTTGAAGATGTCATCGTTCACGAGGACCCGGAGACCGTCGCGGGCGTGATTCTCGAGCCGATCGGGAATACCGGCGGCATCATTACACCCACTCGCGAATATTTTTCTCTCATCCGGGAGATCTGCAACCGTTACGGCGTGACCTTGATCTATGACGAAGTCATCACTGGCTTCGCCAAGACCGGCAGCATGTTCGCTGCCCAGGCCTTCGATGTGATTCCGGACATCATCTGTACGGGCAAGGGTATCTCGAGCGGCGCGGTTCCCCTCGGCGCGATGATCGCTCGGCAGGATATGGCCGAAGCCTTCTGGGGTGAGGCTGCGGACGGCCTTCATTTCGCGCACGGGCACACCTTTGCCGGCAATCCGCTGGCTGCGGCAGTCGGAATCGCCGTAATCGACGAACTCGTGGAAAAGAACCTGTGTGAAAAAGCCGGAAGGATGGGGGCATATCTGGTAGACCGCCTGTCCGGCTTGAAGAAGTTGGGCATTGTCCGGGAGATTCGAGGGAAGGGCATTCTCCTGGGCGTGGAGTTTGTGCGGGATACGCGCACCATGCAGCCGTTCCCGGAGCTGGGGACCGCCCTGAAACGGACCGCCCTCGAGAACGGCATCATCCTGCGGGTAGACCCTTCCTGGTTTGCCGTGGCGCCGCCCCTGATCGCCGGGGAATCAGACCTCGACGAGATGTGCGCCCTCATCGAGAAAAGCGTCACGGACGCGCTGGCACGGGTGAAGTAGATGACCGGACGCGGGCGACTGCACGATTGGATGCTGCTGTTGGGATGTAACCTGATCTGGGCCAGCCAGTTCGTCGTTGTCAAACTGGTTCAGCAGCAGATGGGACCGCTCTTCGCGGTGTTCTTTCCCATGGCGATCTCGATGCTTCTGTTGATTCCGATCGTGCGGCGGGAGCGCCCCGCGCCGGTGCCGGCGGCGGACGTAAAGAGGTTCGTGATCATCGGCGTCTTCGGCCAGGTTGCCGCCCAGTTGTTCATTACCTGGGGTGTTCGCCTGTCGCTCGCCTCCAATGCCGCGCTGCTCTCGCTGGCTTTGCCGGTAATCACGGCGGTGATGGCCTATGCGATTCTCGGCGAGCGGATGACGCCGGTCCGCTGGATCAGTTTCGCGCTGGCGATCGCGGGCGTGGCGGCCTGTTCGGGCGTCGATTGGCATGAATTGAACATTGGCAGTTCGCGATTCCTGTCCGGCAACATCATGATCGTGGCGAGTGTCGCCGGAAGCGCTTTCTACAATACGTACAGCAAGAAGCTGCTTACCCGGTATTCTCCGCTCCAGGTGTTGCTCTATAGCTATTACGCGGTGATCGCGTTCATGCTGCCCGTTGTTCTCTATCTCGAGCCTGGCGGCTTCCGCGAGATTCCGCACTTTCATCTTCGGGTGTGGGTCGGTCTCGCGATTCTTGCGCTGCTCCAGTATTTTCTGTCGATGATCTGGTTTTTGGCCGTGTTGAGCCGCCTGGACGCAACTCAGGCGGCGCTTTCCAACTACCTGATTCCGTTCTTCGGCATACTGCTGGCGGCAGTGGTTCTCAATGAACACCTGACGCCTTACATGATGGCCGGAGGAGCGCTGGTTCTCGCCAGCACCTTCCTGGTCACCACCTATGAGGAACGGCAGGCACGGCGCACGGCTGGTTGAAAGTGTAGTGTCGGGAGGCCGTACCGCATCACGGCCGGGAGGGATTTCCAATGAATAAAGTTCTGCTCACCCAGTGTCTGTCGCTGGCGGCATTGTTCTCCGGTATGGCCTTCGCGCAGAGCACCGGAGCGATTCACGGCAGCGCCCAGGACAGTTCGGGAGCCACGATTCCCGAAGTGCAGGTCACCGCTATCCAGCAGGGTACGAACCTCACTCGCCAAACCACGACCAACTCCGCGGGCGAATATCTGATTCCGGAACTTCCGGTCGGTACCTACGAGGTCCGGTTCGCAAAAACCGGGTTCGCATCGTTCCTGCAGCGCAACGTTTTGCTGCAGGTGAGTACGAATGTCGAAGTAAATGGAATGCTCCAGGTAGCCGGCGCCACCACCGAGGTGACGGTGAATGCGGAAGCCACCTTGGTGCAGACCACCAACACAGCCGTGATTCAGGTTGTCGATCAGAAGCGTGTGGAAGATCTGCCGTTGAATGGGCGCAACGTCTTGCAACTGGTCACGATCAACGCGGGCGTGGCCGACCGGGGCGCAACCGGCTCGACGATTCAGACCAACACGCTTTCCAAAGGACGGTATCAGGTGCCGGCATCGGTGAATGGCTCGCGCGGAAATGCGACCAACTACACGCTCGACGGTGCCGATAACAACGACAGCTATACGAACATCGCGGCTCCATTTCCGAATCCGGATGCGGTCCAGGAGTTCAGCATTCAGACGAATGCGTTCGACGCACAGTATGGGCGCGGCGTGGGCGGCATCGTGAATATGGTTACGCGCAGCGGCACCAACTCCTTTCACGGCACCGTATTCGAATATCTGCGCAACAACGTGCTGAACGCCGGGAACTTTTTTTCAGGCCGGGATGCGCTGAAACGCAATCAGTTCGGCTTTTCGATCGGCGGACCGGTGCTCCTGCCTAAACTCTACAACGGCCGGAACCGCACCTTTGTTTTCGGCTCTTACCAGGGGACCCGGGATAGTGTAGCCACCCCTGGATTCTCCGTGGTGGCGCCGAGTGCGGCCATGAAACAGGGCGATCTGTCTGCCTTCTTGAAATCGGATGGAACCGGCCGCATCAAAGATCCGCTGGGCGGATATTTCCCGAACAATCAAATTCCCGTCAGCCGGTTCGACCCGGTAGCAACGAACCTGCTGAAATACTTTCCTGTCTCGAACGACCCCAACTATGTCGCGCGCTTCGGAACGCCCGCCAACCGGACGAACGAAGACCAGTACGTTCTGCGCGGCGACCAGATCATCACTCCCAAACAGCAACTGACGCTGCGATACTTTCTGCTCCGGTATGACAATCCGTGGAGCTATATCCCGGACAACATCCTCTATGTCGTGAACGGGCAGTTTGGGAATGCGCACAATGCGGCCTTGGTCCACACGTATACGATCACGCCCCGCCTGCTGAACCAGTTTGTAGTCGGATTCAACCGGCAAACTCCTCAGTCCAGCACGCCGGCCGGTTTGAATGTGAACTTCCAGTCAGCCGGGTCGCGCATCAATCTGGCTCCGTCGCCCACGATGGATCTTGCGGTCACCGGATGGACCGGCGCGACGCTCGGTCTTGGCTACGTGAGCGCGGGAACCAGTTATAGCATCGGCGACAACGTCAGCTTCATCACCGGCCGCCACAGCCTTCGATTCGGCTTCTCCGTAAATCGCAGCCGGATGGATAAGAATTCCAACTTCACCAGCGGCGGCAATGCGACCTTCTCCGGCCTGCTGTCGAGCGATCCCGGCAAATCGAATGCCGGAAATTCCTTCGCCGAGTTTCTGCTCGGCGAAGTGGACGCGTTCCGCCAGCAGTCCATGTGGAGCGAACGCATCCAGTTGCAGACGCCCGCGCTCTACATTCAGGACGATATCCGCCTCACGCGCCGTCTGACGGCGAACCTTGGGCTCAGGTGGGATCCGCGGTTCGATATCCGGGAGAACGAGTTCGACAAGAAGATGACGTTCCTGCCGAATAGTCCCGCCTTTCAGTCCACGCGGTTTCCGAACGCGCCCCACGGGCTCGCGTTCCTGGGAGACCCGGGCTTCGAGGACCAGATTACGAAGAACAAACTGAAGAATTTCGCCCCGCGCGTGGGCCTGGCGTTTCAGCTCACTCCGAGAACCGTCCTGCGGGGCGCCTATGGAATTTTCTACGACCAGCAGATGTTGATTAATAACAACCGGTCGGCTCAAGGCGCTCCTTTTATCCAGCAGGTGCTGCTCAACAGTGTCAGCCTGTCGAACCCATACGGCAGTGGGACGCCGATCAATCCCAGCCCCATCTATCCGGGCCGGGACTTCATATTCAGCCCCGGACAGACCTGGTCGCTGCCGTCGGTCGATATGCCAACCGGATATATGCAGCAGTGGAACGTGATCGCGGAGCGGCAGTTCCGGGGCGACATGCTCTTGCGTGTCGGATACATCGGCTCAAAGGGGACGCACCTGCTCTCGAATGCGGAGGTGAACCCTGCGATTTACGGCCCGGGTGCCACCGCTGGGAATCGGGATGCTCGCAGACCCTTTCAGCCCATTGGATCGCTCACGTTGACTTCCGGCGGCGGCTGGTCCAGCTACAACTCGCTTCAGGTGACCGCCCAGAAGCGGTACAGCCACGGGATCAGCATTCTGGTGAACTATACCTGGTCAAAAGCCATCGACAATAGCTCATTCTGTCAGGGCGATGGACCTTGCATGGGGCCGGACTACTCGAACTGGAATGCGAACCGCGGGCTATCCGATTTCGATACGCCGCATCGCCTCGTCGCATCGGGAATTCTCGAACACCCCACGCTTGCGAAGTGGAATCCGGTCGCACGCAATATCCTGGGCGGCTGGCAGAGCAACTTCATCCTGGTCGCGCAATCGGGGATTCCATTCACCGTGGTAAGTGGAGTCAACAACAGCCTGACAGGCGTAGGCAATGATTTTGCCGACCTGACCGGCGTCGATTGGCGCCGCGATCATTCCTCCAAAAGCGATATGCTCGCGAACTATTTCAACACTGCGGCATTCAAGGTGAATGCCGTCGGTACAATCGGCACCGGACGCCGGAATCAGCTTCGCGGGCCGAACAACTGGACCCTGAATTATTCGCTTTTCAAGACTTTCCGTATCACCGAGCAGTTCAAGCTGGATTTCCGCGGGGAGTTCTTCAATATCTTGAACCACGCAAACTTCGGCCAGCCCAATGCCAACGTATCGAGCGCGGCTTTCGGACGCATCACGACTGCTGATAGCCCGCGCATCATCCAGTTTGGCTTGAAATTGTCCTTCTGATGACCATGTGCGGAAAACATCCATTCACGCTCGCCGCTTTGTTCCTGAGTTCGCTTACCGGCAGCCTGGCGCAACCGGTTCGGAAAATGCCGGTCCTGCCGCCCGACATCATGCCGCAGAGGGCCCAGGCCCGTTCGATGGTGATTACGCCCTTGGGGATTGTTTCAACGGGGCAAACCCTCGCATCCGAGGCCGGCGCGGCGGTGCTGGCGCGCGGAGGATCGGCGATGGACGCGGCCATCGCCGCCAATGCTGCCATCGGCGTCGTCGAATACATGAACAACGGGATCGGCGGCGATCTGTTTGCGATTTATTACGAAGCCAAGACCGGCAAGGTGTACGGCATGAACGCCAGCGGCTGGTCGGCAAAAGGAATGACGCTCGAATATCTGCGGAAGAAAGGCTACACGCAGATGCCGCATCTGGGGATTGACTCCGTTACCGTGCCCGGCTGTGTGGACGGCTGGAGCAAGATGCACCAGCGGTTTGGGCGGCTTCCCTGGCGTGACCTGTTTCAGCCGGCAATTTACTATGCCGAGCACGGATTTCCCCTGACCGAAGTGATCCACGATCGCTGGCGCAGCAACGAGCCGAAGATCGCGCTCGACGACGAAGGGGCGCGCCTGTTTCTGCCGGGCGGCAGAGCGCCGAAAGTCGGCGATGTCTTCCGGAATCCGGATCTTGCCAGGACTCTCGCGTTGCTGGCGGCCGGAGGCTCCGACGCCTTCTATCGCGGCCCGATCGCGGCGGCCATTTTGAAGACATCCGAGAGCCTGGAGGGCGTACTCGACCGGTCGGATCTCGCCGACTATCAAGCGGAGTGGGTGGAGCCCATCTCGACCACGTATCGCGGCTGGAAGGTCTATGAGTTGCCGCCGAACGGTCAGGGAATGGCCGCGCTGGAGATGCTGAACGTCATGGAGCAGTTTCCCATTTCCAATTACCCGCTCCTCAGTGCTCCGGCGTTTCATTGGGAAATCGAGGCCCAGAAGATCGCCTACCAGGATCTGCTGAAGTATCTGGCGGATCCGCGCTTCGCGCAGATCCCCGTGACCGGTCTGATCTCGAAGGAGTACGCGGCCAGGCGGGCGCGGGAGATCGATTCCTCGCGCGCCAATTGCTCGGTGCGTCCGGGGAAGCCGGAACTGGAAGGCCATGGCGACACCATCTACCTGACCGCGGTTGACAAGGATGGCAATATCGTCTCGCTCATTCAGAGCCTCTTCAATGCCTATGGCTCGGCGGTCGTCGTGCGCGGCATGGGCTTCCACCTTCAAAATCGTGGTGGTCTGTTTGTGTTCGACCCAAAGGAGCCCAATGTGGTTGGCCCTCGCAAGCGGACGTTTCACACCATCATTCCAGCTTTCATGGAGCGCGGCCCCCTGCATATCGGCTTCGGGATTATGGGCGGCTTGAATCAGGCACAGGCACACGCGCAATTCGTTTCCTCAATTGTCGATCACTCTCTGAATATTCAGGCCGCCATTGAAGCGCCCCGGTTCACCAAGCTGGACTTTTCCGGCTGTGATGTTCTGATCGAAAGTCGTATCCCGCCGCTGGTTCTTGAACAATTACGCGCGAAGGGGCACAACCTGTCGATACGAGGGCCGTACTCGGGCGATATGGGGGGCGGCCATGTGGTTCTGCACGACTCTGCCGCGCACGTCAATTACGGCGCATCTTCGCCCCGGCAGGATGGGGCTGCGGCGCCGGAAACCCCGGATTTCTATTCAAAGAAAGGAAAATAACGATGTCTCAGCAATCATCCAAGGCGGTTAGCCGCCGGGCCTTCCTGGGAGCCTCCGCAGTATCCGGAATCGCCATGGCGTCCCAAACACAAGCTGCGGGGAGTCCGCCCCCGAGCGGAAAACAGGTCAAGGTGGGAGTCGTGGGCGGGAACTTCGGTACTCAGTTTCCCTGGCATCTGCACCCGAATGCGAAAGTCACCGCGGTCTGTGACATCCGTCCGGACCGGCTTGATCACATGGCCACCGTGTTCCACTGTGAGAGCCGGTACAAATCATTCGATGAGTTCCTGAAGCACCCGGATCTGGATGCGGTGGCTGTCTTTACGCCTGTGCCGATGCATGCGTGGATGGCGGTGCAGGCCATGCGCAGCGGGAAGCACGTAATCAGCGCGGTGGTGGCTGCGCTGAACGAGGAAGAACTCGGCGAGATGCTCGACACGGTCAAAACGACCGGGCTCAACTACATGATGGCCGAGACCAGCTATTACCGCCCTGAGATCATCACCTGCCGCAAGCTTTCCGAGGAAAAGAAATTCGGTACGATCTTCTATTCCGAAGCCGAATACCATCACGAGGGCTTAATTGCCCTGGCGCGAGACGAGCGCGGATTTCCTACCTGGCGCTATGGATTTCCGCCCGCGCAATATTGCTCCCACGCGACCGGCATGGTCATTCCGGTGACCGGTGAGCGGTTGGTAGAGGTGCAGGCCATCGGTTGGGGCGACGGCCACGAAATTCTCAAGACCAACCAGTACAACAATCCATTTTGGAACGCGACCTGTTTCTTCAAGACCTCCGGCGGGCACGCCGCGCGTATTTCCCTTTGCCGCCATATCGCAGCCGGCGGAACGGAACGCGGAGCCTTCTACGGCGACCGGATGAGCTACATCATGGCGCGGCCGGAAGGCTCGCCCGACACCATCTCGAGGATTGAGAAGGGCGGAAAAACGGTTCTCGATAGCAACGGGTATCCGGAAGGCGATGTGAAGGTGGAAGCCTACCAGCAGCCGAACCATTGGGAGACCCTGCCGGAGTCCCTGCGCGTGAAAAGCGGCCATGGCGGCTCCCATGTATTTTTGGTGAATGAATTCATCCGTTCGATCGTCGAGCAGCGGCGGCCGGTGATTGACATCTATGAGGCCATTGCCTTTACGCTTCCCGGCATCATTGCGCACAAGTCTGCCCTCAAGGGGGGAGAACTGATGAAGATTCGGGACTACGGGCGGGGAACACCGGCATAGCTACCGCCTTGAGGAACTCAAAATCCACCATTTTGAGGACCTAAAGGCCGCTCCGATGACATGATCGCCTCCGAAGCGTCATGTCAACTTCCGTTCGAAATGCCATCTTCCTTTCTCTGGCGCTCACCACATGGGTGTTCGCCCAGAATGCGTCGCTCCAGGGAATTCTTACCGATTCCAGCGGCGCCATTGTCCAGCAGGTCGAGGTGGTGCTTACTAAGGTTGAAACAGGGACCACCGCGACCACGAAAACCAACGATGTCGGTCTCTATTCGTTCCCCTCTTTGAGCACCGGAACCTATGTATTGACCGCCTCGAAGGCCGGATTTCAACAGGCAACCAGCCAGCAGATCCCGATCGCGGTCGGCCAGGCCGCACGCGTCGATATGTCTCTGCAGCCGGGTAACGTAGGAGAGAAGGTCACGGTTACCGCCAATGCCGCGGCTCTGGAGACCGAGAGCACGCAGGTCGGCCAGGTGATCAACAACCGCACCATCGTCAATCTGCCGCTCAACGGCCGCAACTATCTGGAACTCGCCAAGCTGACCTCGGGCACCGGCCCCGCGGTCGGCAGCCGGACCGCGAACGCCGGAGCATTCAGCGCCGGCGGCCAGCATGGCTGGCAGACCAATGTCCAGCTCGACGGCGTAGATAACAATTCCCGGGAGTCCGGCGGCCAGCTCGGCTACGAAGCACAGTCGGTCACGCCCTCGGTCGATGCGGTCGAGGAGTTTCGCGTAGTCACGAACAATCTCTCGGCCGAATATGGCGGCCGTATGGGCGGCACCGTGATCGTGAACCTGCGCTCCGGGACCAACAGCTTTCACGGTTCGGCCTTCGAATTCCTGCGCAATAGCACCCTGGATGGGACCAACTTCTTCGCCAACCTGAACGGAGCCGGAAAGCCGCCATTCAAGCGCAATCAATTTGGCGGAACCGCCGGCGGGCGGATCATTCGCGACAAGCTGTTCTACTTCGGCAGCTTTGAGGGTACCCGCACCCGGAACGGCCAGAGCTTTACTTCTACGGTTCCCACCATGCTGCAGCGCCAGGGCAATTTCTCCCAACAACTGCCCATCTTCGATCCCGCTACCACGCAGGGCTCCGGCGGCTCGATGACCCGGCAGCCGTTTGCGGGAAATATCATCCCCCAGTCCCGCTGGGATCCTCTGTTCCCCAAGCTGCTGGCGCTCTACCCGGCGCCGACCACTTCCGGTCTGGTTAACAACTATTTCTATTCCCCCGTCGAGAAGGACCGCACCGATTCCTACGACGGCAAGCTGGACTACAACTGGAACGACACCACGCGATTCACCGGCCGTTATAGCTTCCGCAATACCTCGAACCTGCTGCCCGGTCCATTGCCGCTTCCGGCCGATGGCGGCGCCTGGCAGACCGTCGATCTCCAGAGCCACAATGCCGTGGCCAGCGTCGTTAAGACGTTCAGCCCCACCCTGACCGACGAATTCCGCTTCGGCCTCACCCGCACCCGGTCGCTGCTCGATATTCCCTACACAGAATCCCTGTTCAGCGAATACGGCATCCAGGGCATTCCGAAGACGTCCGACCCATCCTCCAACGATCACGGCCTCACGCTCTTTGCGCCAAACGGGTACGCGTCGCTCGGGCCGATGGCCTACTGGCCCAACACCAATAACCTGGACTACTTCCAGTTTTCGAACATCCTCTATAAAACCGCAGGCAATCACACCTTAAAGTTCGGCGCCGATATTCATCGCGAGCACCAGTTGCGCCGCGCGGCCCGCTTCTCCCGCGGACAGTACAGTTTCACACGCGAATTCACCGCTGATCCGCAGCATCGCGCCACCACGGGCGACGGCCTGGCGGAATTCATGCTGGGTACGGCCGGAGGCGGCACGCTCGGCAACGAGAATGGCGAA
>CAZMRK010000018.1:0-4947 GCA_964568355.1 uncultured Solibacteraceae bacterium
GCCGGTTTGACCCGCTCTCCGGCTTTCCCTATACTGAAAAGACGGCGATGTATATTTTGTTAATGATTGTCCACGTGATCGTGTGTGTGTTTCTGATCATCGTGGTGCTGTTGCAAAGCGGGAAGGCTGCGGATCTGGCAGGCGCCTTCGGTGGAATGGGTTCGCAGACGGCATTTGGTCCGCGTGGTTCCGCTACGCTGTTGTCGAAAGCGACGACGGTTTCAGCCGCGCTCTTCATGATTACGTCTTTGTCGCTCTCGATTCTGGCGACGCGGAATGCCGGAACCGGCGGGACGGTTCTGGAGCGGCAGCAAGCGCCGAAGAGCGCCCCGGCGACCAAGAACGCGCCAGCCATGCCTGCCCCAGCGGTGCCCGCTCCGTCAGGTGCTCCGGGTGTGCCGGCCGGTCAGCCTTCGGTGACCTTGACGCCGGAGAACGGCGGTCCCAGCAAGACGATTCCTTTGAAGATCGATCCTTCGGGCAAAGTGACGCCAATGCCGGCTCAGCCGGCCCCGGCTCCTGCGTCCAAGAAGAAGTAAGCATGCCCCCTGCGGAGGTGGCGGAATTGGCAGACGCACTAGCTTGAGGTGCTAGCGGGAGCAATCTCGTGGGGGTTCAAGTCCCCCTCTCCGCACCATTTCTCAAAAACTGCCCCATTGCAGAAACCCAGGTGTGGACTAGGGCGTACGCCCCACGGGAGTGCTCACTCCGCATTCACCGCCTGGATCAAAGCCAGAAGATACCCATAGCCGAATGCAAATGCCTGCAACCCTCCCGGGTCGTCCGGGTGTCTTGGCATGTGGTCCGGACAGATGGAGCCGGCGAACTGCGTATCTCGGAGGATGCGCATGATCTGGAGGAAGTCCATGTCGCCTTCGTCCGGATAGACTTCGGCGAAATGGTGCAGCCCGCCGCGGATGTTCCGCATGTGAACCTGGTGGATCTTTCCGCGGCTCCCGAGGTGCCGGACGATTTCGAGGATCTCGTTTCGCGGATTCTTCAGCCCCTCGGCGACGGTTCCCAGGCATAGCTGAAATCCGTTGTAGGGGCTGTCCACCACGCGTTCGTAGCGCCGGATTGCCTCGAAGATCGAAGGAGCGTCCCAGTTATCCGCGCCCTGGTATCCGAAGGGGAGCCCGGGCGGGTCATAGGGATGGCAGGCCAGGCGCACGTCACACTCTTGAGCAACGGGCACGGCCGCATGCAGGAACGATGTGATGCGCTCCCAGTAATCGTCGGAGGTCACGCGGCCCGACTTTTCGATCGGAAGATCTTTCCAGTTGTCTTCGAGCTTGAAGGCGGTATACGTGGCCCCACCTCTCGCGGGTGCCCTCGAATTGCGGCGGATCGGGATCACGGTCCAATGGTAAGTCACAATCCGCACCCCGACCTGCGAGGCTTTGCGGAGATTTTCCAGAATGGCGGCCAAACGGCGCTCCCGGTCCGGACCTCGACGGAGATTGATGTATGCAGGGTCCATGCGGATCGCTTCGAAGACCACACCCAGCCTGTCGCAGTTGTCGCGCATGCGTTTCAATTCGTCGAGATCCCAGGCCCCGTCGGGGCCGCCGCGCACCTGAGCCGTCAGGTGCTTTACGCCATGGCGGAGGTTGTATTCGAGGTTCGGTTTGCCGGCGATGTCCCCTCCGGCGATGCTGTGATAGTCGCCGCCGACGTGCATCAACAGGTTCTTCCGGGCTGCTCCCGAGCTCCGGCCCCGCCCCAATGCGATACCTGCCACGGTTGCGCCGAACTGTCTGCGTTGCATCAGTCGAATTCTATAGCAGTTGGTGCCAGGCCGCCTGGGGCCATGGAACTGTCCGGGCTTCCCTGGCTCACCGACCTTTCACTTTCAAGAATTCGGCCGGCGAAAGAACGCCGCGCGTCATGCGGGAAAGCCGGATCGCTCCCTTGAAGAAACTCACCTGGTTCAGGCGCGCGCCGGCGGAGGCGTGCCCGTCGCGCAAGGGCGACCACGGTACTTCCGCGGCGCCCTGAATGATGCCATTCACGTAGTGCCGGAACTCTCTGCCGTCATAGACCATGGCCACGTGATGCCACTTGCCGAGCGGATGGAGCCGATGCCGGTCGATCAGCGTCTTAAAGCCGGCCGATGACATGGCGAAACTGTCGAGGCACCATTGTCCGCCAATGATCCGGATCTCCAGCAGCAGCCGGTTTTCGGAGCCTTTTTCTTGCAGGTGGAGAACGCGCTGCTCGGGCCCGCCGCCCGGATCGGGCCGGATGACCGCTTCCCAGGTAAACGTCTCCGCGCCAGCGAGAGGATTGGCCTCGATCAGCAGTGCATCCCCTACCCCATCGAACGCGACGGCCTTCCCAAGCGGCGCATCGATCACGCGCGGGCGTCCAATCACGCTGGTTGCGTACCCGCCGATGTCCTCGATTCGATCGAACGTCCAGGTCTCAAAGGGCAGGGGCGGCCGCGCCGGCACCGCCGCTGGAGACGGGTTTGCTCCCCACGGCGCGCCGCGCTCGATCCACTCGGCCAGCGTATCGATCTCCCGTGCGGAAAGGCCGGCGCCGGGCGGCATTTTGAGGTCGCCGTGGCGGCGTAGGGACTCCATGAGAAGACTGGCGTCCGGTTTTCCAACAACGATCGCCGGGCCGTGCGCGCCGCCCCGGAGCAGAGCTTCGCGGCTGGCGAACGACGCCCCGCCGGCTTTCAATTCGTCGTTGTGACAGGGAAGACAGCGAGCTCGGAGAATGGCCTCGGCTCGGTCGAACAGGTCCTGCGCCGTCGCCGGAAAAACGATAAGCCAGCAGGCCAGGAGCCCTCTCATTTGCGCCTGGTCCCGACCCCGAACTGGTTCCCCGCCCGCACCACCTTTCCGTTCTCCAACGCCAGATCCAACATTTTTTCGCTCTGAAATGGAACGTTGTTTTCATCCCGCAAGGTGGCCACGAGCTGCTTCGTGCGCGTATCGAACACGTCTCCGCTGGACGAGTAGGCGTGCCGCCCATCCATGCTGAAGCTGACCCAGCCCGGCATATCCCTGGTCTTGATGCTCATGATCTGTTTGGGTGGCATCACCGTCGCGTCGAAAATGTGCAGCCGGTTGTTGAACCCATCTGCCACCCAAAGCTCCCGTTCGTCCGGCGTCAGGGCGATGCCGTGGCTCGGGCAGCCGTGCCGCTTCACGGGTCCGGTCTGATACCCTTGCACCTCGACCCGGTACAGTTTGCGGCCGGAGCGGAGATCACCAACCTCAAATCCCAAAAGCCCGTTGATGTTGACGAAGCAGAGCGTGTTGGCGCCGTTCACGGTAAACGGCCGGATCACGTTTGCGAACGGTCCCACGGTCTTCACCAGCGTGTGCGAAGACGGATCGGCGACGAACAGCAGCGGCGACTTGAGCCCCGCCAGGTACACCCGCGAGCCATCCAGCGCATAAATCGTATTGTGCGAACCGGACTTCGGCTCCACCTTCGCGATCACGTTGCCGCTACGAGCGTCGACTACGTTCCAGTGCGGCCCTTCCAACGAAGGCACGTAAAGAATAGCTCCATCCGGCGACAGCGCCATCCGGTCGCAGCCGCCTTCGTAGGTCTTGTCCCATAGTTTCTTCCCGCTGACCGCGTCAAAGGCCGCCATACGGTTGATGGTGCTGACGAAGACCATTCCGGTCCGGGCGCTTGCGGCAATACCCTTGACGTTTTCCGGCTTCTGCCCCGCTGGCAAGTCCCACGTGGGAATGCGCCGGACAAATTGATACCCGGCGTCGATATCGAAAACCACAATACCCATGCCGCCGTATTCCAGATAGTTGCGGATGCCCGGACTGGCCGCGTACAACAGGTGCTTTTCTTTTGCCTCCGCCGGCATAACGAGAGAGGTCAGAGCAGCCAGGCACAGCGTCAGAAACCTTGGATAAGCCATTGCGAGAGCCATTATATGCGAGACGGCATGACGGGAAACTCCGGCGCCGATGAGGTGTTCTCCGGGTGGCTGATGCAGAAGCCATTCCCGTGATACGGCAGGTATTCCTCAGGGAATTTCCGGAATTTCGGGGGAGAGTTTCCTGCCGCAACAGCTTGTGATTTCTTTATTTTTGAGAGCTGTCATTCTCTATTCATGCGCGGTCGATAGACTTCTCCTGTCTGACGGTACCCTTCCAGCCAGGCCGGGTACGTGGACCATCGATTCCTGGAGAAATACGAATGACTCGATCGCTACGCGTGTGCCCTGCTGCAGCCGCGCTCCTGCTACCGCTCTTTTTCTCTCATCTCTCTTTTGGACAAGTCCTCTATGGCGACCTGGTCGGGTTCGTATCCGATCCGAGCAACGCACCGGTCGCCAACGCGCGCGTGACCACGACGAATCTGGAGACCAATCAGGTCCGGTCGACGGTGAGCAATGAGCAGGGGACCTATCGCTTTGCCACACTTCCTGGCGGGCGATATGAAGTGCGCATCGAGCATACCGGATTCCGCGCCGCGGTCCGCCGCGATCTGGCGGTCAGCATCAACACGGTTTCCCGCGCCGATTTTCGGCTGGAACTGGCCGGCGTCGCCGATTCCGTACAGGTCACCGCGGATACGCCCCTGCTGCAGACCGATCGCGCGGAAACGCGCGCCGAGGTGAACACGAAGGTTCTCACCGACGCCCCCGCTCCCCCGGGCCGCAACTATCAAAACCTGTTGATCACGATCCCCGGCTTCGCTCCGCCGGAAAGTTCCAATTCCATTCCTTCGAATCCGTCGCGCGCACTCAGTTTCTCGGTAAACGGCACCACGCGAGGCTCGGTCAATGTGCGCATCGACGGCGCGACCGCCACGAATGTGTACCTGCACCACATCACCGCTTATGTGCCCGCCTTGGAATCGATCGAAGCCGTAAACGTCGTGACCAGCAGTTTCGACGCCGAGCAGGGACTGGTCGGAGGAGCCGCCATCAACGTGCAAATCCGCTCCGGGTCCAATCAGATG
>CAZMRK010000019.1:0-7148 GCA_964568355.1 uncultured Solibacteraceae bacterium
CTCGACCGTCTTCATGGGCGTGACCCTGGGTTGTGCCCGCTGCCACAACCATAAATACGATCCGTTCACGCAAAAGGAGTTTTACGAATTCTTCGCCTACTTTAACAATGTCCCCGAGCGCGGGCGAGGGATGAAGTATGGCAATACCCCGCCGGTGATTCCGGCCCCTACTGCTGAACAACAGGCAGCACTGCGCGCGCTCCAAAGCCGGATTCATACGGCCAGCGATTTCCTGGATCGCCGGGAAGCGTCCATAGCCAAGGCGCAACGCGCCTGGGAGCCCCGGATCTCCGCCGCCGCGCCGGTCTGGTGGGCCCCTGCCGAGGACCTGGCGGTCGCACTTCCGCTGGAAAGCGATGCTCCTGCAAAGGCCGTGGATGGCACCGTCACCTATGTTCCCGGACGCCAGGGCAAGTCCGCGCAGTTTGACGGGAAAACCTATCTGGACGCCGGAGACGTGGCAAAGTTCGATATCGACGATCGCTTCACGCTGGCGGCCTGGGTCTATTCCGACCAGACACCGGATGGCCCGGTGGTAACCAGGATGAAGGACGATCCCAAGGGGCGCGGATTCGGGCTGCACGTGAACCACGGCAAGGTGCATATGCAGATCACCAGCGCGTATGCGGATGACGCGGTTCGCATGGAGAGTGAGGAGACGCTTTCGCCCGGACGCTGGTATCACCTGGCAGCCACCTATAACGGCTCCAGCATGGCGGACGGGATGCACGTCTATGTCGACGGGAAGCCGGTCCGAATGAAAGTTGAACTGGACACGCTGTACCGGCCATTCCGCAATGCGGGACGGGAATTCAGAGAGCCGCTGCGTGTGGCCGGCGGCTGGGGCAAAGAGCGCCGTTTTCGCGGCCGGATCGATGATGTACGCGTCTACGGGCGCGTGTTGAATAAAAACGAGATCGCAGCGCTGGCTCTGGGCGAGTCGATCAACGAAGTGGCGCGCAAGCCGGCGGGATCGCGGAACCCGGCAGAGAATCTGGTGCTGCGGCGCTACTTCCTGGAAAACGCGGCTCCCGAAGAGATACGTGAAGGTTGGAAACGTCTCGCGGCCTTGGGGGGAGAGAAGGCCAAGCTGGAGCTCACCTTCCCCACCGTGATGGTGATGGCGGAACGCCCGGTTCCGCGTGAGACTCACCTGCTGATTCGGGGAGCCTACGATAAGCCGGGCGAGACGGTGCAGCCCGGCGTGCCGGCGGTGCTGCCCCCCCTTCCCCCGGATCTTCCAAAGAACCGCCTGGGCTTTGCGAAATGGCTGGTCGACCCGGCGAATCCTCTGCTGGCGCGCGTCACGGTGAATCGCTTCTGGCAGATGTACTTCGGCACTGGTTTGGTGAAGACCACCGAGGACTTTGGCTCGCAGGGTGAGTGGCCCTCTCATCCGGAATTGCTGGACTGGCTGGCTACGGAGTTTATCCGCAGCGGCTGGGATGTGAAGGCTTTGCAGAAGCTGATTGTCACGAGCGCCACCTACCGCCAATCGTCGAAAGGATCGCCGGAACTGTTGCGGCGCGACCCGGAGAATCGCCTGATGGCGCGTGGGCCCCGCTTCCGCCTGCCCGCGGAGATGATCCGGGATCAAGCGCTGGCCGTTTCCGGGCTGTTATACGAAAAAGTGGGCGGGCCTTCGGTGAAGCCCTACCAACCGGAAGGCTTGTGGAAAGAGTTGGCCATGCAGGATATGGACTACGTGCAGAGCAAAGGCAACGATCTGCATCGCCGCAGCCTGTATACATTCTGGAAGCGCACCATTGCGCCGCCCATGATGGCCAACTTTGATGCAGCGATGCGGGAAAGCTGCGTGGTGCGCGACACTCGCACCGACACTCCGTTACAGGCGCTGAACCTGATGAACGATGTGACTTTTGTGGAGGCGGCGCGTTTCCTGGGGCAGCGCATGATTAAAGAGGGCGGCAAGGACGCCGACGCGCGCCTGCGCTACGGATTCCGGCTGGTTACGGCGAGGCTCCCGAATTCCGCCGAGGCGCAACTGCTCAAAAACAATTTGCAGTATCACCTGGATTATTTTGCCGGCAAACCGGAGGAAGCCAGGACCTTCCTGAGCCAGGGCGAGTTTTCGTGCGATGCGACCCTGGATCAGCGCCAACTGGCGGCCTATGCTTCGGTAGGCAGCCTGCTTTTGAACCTGGACGAAGCCGTTACCAAGGAATAGCCATGCACCCGATCGACGAACGCGGATTGCTGATTACCCGAAGGCATTTCTTCAGCCGCAGCGCCACCGGTATCGGCGTAGCAGCTCTGGCGTCTCTGCTCTCCGGTGATGCGCGCGGCAGCGAAGGGGTTACCGCCGACGGCGGGCTGCCCGGCTTGCCGCACTTCGCGCCCAAAGCCAAACGCGTGATCTATCTGTTCCAGCACGGGGCGCCGTCGCAACTGGACCTGTTCGACTACAAGCCCACCCTGGAACGTATGCGCGGCAACGACCTGCCGGAATCGGTGCGCATGGGGCAACGGCTCACCGGCATGACGGCCTATCAGGCGAAATTTCCCACCGCGCCTTCCATTTTCCGTTTCTCGCAGCATGGCGAGAGCGGCATGTGGCTGAGCGAACTGCTTCCGCACCTCGGCAAAGTCTCGGACCAGATCGCCTTGATCCGGACCATGCAGACCGAGGCCATCAACCACGATCCTGCCGTTACGTTCTTTCAAACCGGATTTCAGTTAGCCGGTCGCCCCAGCATCGGCTCCTGGATCGCTTACGGTTTGGGCAGCGAGAATCATGATTTACCCGGCTTCGTCGTGATGGTTTCGCAGGGCACGGGCGGATCGCAGGCGCTCGCCGACCGGCAATGGGGCAGCGGCTTTCTGCCCACCCGCTACCAGGGTGTCAAGTTTCGCTCCGGAGCCGATCCGGTGCTGTTCCTGTCGAACCCGCCGGGCTATTCCTCCGAGGCACGCCGCCGCTTCCTGGACGATCTCTCGAAGCTGAACGAAATGAACCATCAGGCTTATCCGGATCCGGAGATCTCCACACGCATTGCGCAATATGAGATGGCTTTCCGGATGCAGCGTTCGGTTCCGGAGCTCACCGATCTGTCCAAGGAACCCGCATCGACGTTCGAGCTCTATGGACCCGATTCGCGCAAGCCGGGGACCTATGCCGCCAACTGCATTCTGGCACGCCGCCTGGCCGAACGCGGAGTGCGCTTCATCCAGCTATTCCATCGCGGTTGGGACCAGCACAGCAATCTTCCAAAGGACATCCGCGCCCAGTGCCAGCAGACCGATCAGCCTTCGGCGGCCCTGGTCGAGGATTTGAAACAGCGCGGCCTGCTGGACGATACGCTGATTGTCTGGGGCGGCGAGTTCGGCAGGACCGTCTACTCACAGGGCACCCTGACGCAGGACAACTACGGGCGCGACCACCATCCGCGCTGTTTCAGCATGTGGTTGGCCGGCGGCGGAATCAAGGGTGGAGTGACTTACGGGGAGACGGACGATTTCAGCTACAACGTCGTCCGCGACCCTGTGGACGTGCACGATCTGCATGCGACCATCCTGCACTGCCTGGGTGTCGACCACACCAGGCTCACCTTCAAGTTCCAGGGCAGGCACTTCCGCCTTACCGACGTCAGCGGCAATCTGGTGAAGGGAATTCTGGCCTAAGGCGCTTCGGCAGAACCGGCCGCGGCCCGGAACCTCCACGATTCCCAGCCGCGGCCTGCCGCCGGCTAATTGTCGTACTCGATGCTCATGAGATCACCGCTGGAAGTGAACGTTCCGGCGGTGGTCGAGCATTTCACTTCAACCCGCAACTCTCCGGTTCCGGATGAACCGCTGACATAGTTGGCAAGCGTCCCCGTCGGCGCTAGTGGACCACGGCTTATCTCTGTGGTGGATACGGCGCGGGAGTCGAGCTGGACCCAGGCGCTGGTAGACCAGTTCCAGATGGAAACCGCTTCCGTGCAGCTCCGCGAATTCTTCCCTTTGTAGGTTACCTTCAGATTACTGAGCGTCTTCGGGACACCGGGGAAAGAACCGTACCACGCGGAACTGCGGGTACCCGTAGTCGTCGAGTTCACCTGGTAGTAACTGTTGTCATCGGCATTGAGCCGGGCTGCCGTGCCGGCGGAAAGAGTGCCGGTCTCGACTACTGTGCTGGAAGGAAATGCCGTCGTAGTGGACGTGGAGAATACCACGTCTACCCAATAGTTGCTGGAGCTATAAGTCTGCGACGGAAACGCGCTGGAGGTGCTGTATTGGTAGACGCCGTTGGGGCCATCCGTACCGTTGGCCAGGGCGTGCAGCGGCGGGCTGTCCACGCTGGCTCCATTGAATCCCGAATTCGTTGCGGAATAGCGTCCCACAGGTGCATAGTAGGACACGACGTAAGTGGTGTTCGGGCTGATCAGGACTGGGTTGGCGAAAAGAGCCTGCTGCCAGCCGGAGGCGGTTTCACCCGAGAATGTCACACTGGCCAGCAAGGTGCCAGAGGTGGTCCATAGGTTGCCGACATGAACACCGGTATTGGCGGCACTCTTGTAAAAGCGCACGCCGGTCACGTATCCCGCCACGTCCGAGCGGAACTTCATGCCCAGTTCAACGGCATTTGGATCTGCGCTGTCAACCAGGGGCGGCGTGCTCGAACTGCTCCAGATGGAACTGGTCATAGCCGCACTCTCCACAAAACTGGCCGGGGAACCGGAGGTAGCCGGCGAAGTTGTGGAGGCTCCGGCCGCCGTCGTGGACGTCACTCGGAAATAATATGTCGTCCCAGTCGTCAGACCCGTGAGCGTGATCGAATGGGCGGTGGCCAGGGTGGCGTTGACGGCGTTCAGCGAAAGCGAGCCGCTGGTGGTATCGTAATCGACGCGCGAATCAGAGGCGATGTTCGTGGTCCACATGATCGTGGCCGTTCCACCATTTCCCGGAACGGCGGTTACCGCCGAGATGACCGGCGGAGCATTGTTGATAGTCGCAAACGTGGCGGGGCCGCTGGGCGCCGATGGGAAACTGCTGGAATTGCTCGATCCGTCGGCTGAGGTGACCCGGTAGTAATAAGTAGTTCCCGCGGTCAGCCCGGAAAGCGTCAAGCTATGGGCAGTCGTCAGTGTCGCATCGCTCGCGTTTTGGCTTAGAGAGGAGGAGGAGGTTCCAAAATCGACGCGCGAGGTCGCCGGCACGTTGGTGGTCCAGGTGATGGTCGCCGAGGTGGTGGACGGCGTCGCGATCACGGCAGAGATCACCGGACCGCTCGGCGAGGTGCTCGGCACGAAGACCACGTCTACCCAGTAGTTGGTCGCGTTAAAGCTCTGGGTGGGGAAGCTGCTGGTGGCACCATAAGCGTAAACGCCGTTTGGTCCATCAACACCGTCGGCCAGAGCGTGGAGGGGAGCATTGTCTACACCGCTGGCCAGCGCACTCTCGTCAGCGGCGTAACGGCCGCTCGGAGCAAAGTAGGACACGATGTAGGTCGTATTCGGGGTAATCGTCACCGGCGTGGAAAATGTAGCTTGCTGCCAGCCGGATGCGGTTTCACCCGAAAATGTCACGCTCGCCAAAAGAGCGCCTGCATTGCTCCAGAGGTTGCCGACGTGGGTGCCCGTATTCTGCGAACCTTTGTAGAAACGCACGCCGGTCACAACTCCGGCCACATCAGACCGGAACTTTACACCCAATTCGGCGGAATTGGTGTCCGGGTCGCTTGCCGTAATGGGGGTCGCCGTCGAGGTCCAGATACTGACTGGAGCATTTTCCACAAAATTCGCCGGGGCACTAGGCGATGCCGGCGACGTCGTCGATCGGCTGGCGGAGTCTGTGGAAGTCACACGGTAGTAGTAGGTCGTGCCGACTGTCAGGCCGGTCAACGCGATGGAGTGACTGGTGACCAGGGAAGTGTCACTTACATTCAGATTGAGCGAGGCAGCCGTCGTGCCATAGTCCACGCGGGAAGTTGAGGCGGAATCCGTGGTCCAGGTGATCGTAGCCGTGCCTCCGGTGCCGGGAGCTGCAGTAACAGCAGAGATGACCGGCGGTCCATTCGAACTGGTGGAGAAGCTCAGCGGCGGGTTCGGAGAAGCAGGCGAAGTCACGGAATTGCTGAAGGCGTCTACGGATGTAACCGTATAGTAATACGTCGTTGAGGGAGTCAGCCCCGTCAAGGTGATGCTGTGCGATGTGGCCAGCGTGGGATCGAACGAATTCAGGTTGAGTACGCCCGAAGAGGTCCCGTAATTTACCTGGGAACTGGCGGCCACATTGGTCGTCCAGGTGATGGTTGCCGATGTGCTGCCGGGTGTCGCCACTAGGCCGGTGATCACCGGCGGAGGAGGAAGCGCCTGCGCGGTAAAGCTAAGCGCCGTAATATTCGCTCCGTTGATTGTGATCGATTGGCTGGATGGACTGAAGGTGTACCCCGCCTTGGTCGGAGTAACCGTATAGGTGCCGTCCGCCAGGCCAGAAACAGTGAAGTTGCCGGAACCGTCAGCGGTGCCGGAGGCGCTGGAGGAGCCGCTCACCGTTAATAAGGTTCCAGCACCCGCGGCGGCTGGGCTTACCGTGCCAGAGACGCTCCAGGTCTGCACCGCCGTAGCGGCGAAATTCACGCCGGTGACATCGGAGGATACCACCATGACGCTTTGTTTGACCGGTGTAAAGGCATACCCGGTTTTGCTGGGTGTGATGGTGTAACTACCGGCCGGAATTCCGCTGAAGGAGAAGTTGCCGGAGGCATCCGCTGTTACAGGCGGCGGAGCCGAGCCATTTTCGCTCGATGCCGTCATACTCAGCAAGGTGCCGCTCCCGGCCGAACCCGGGGTGATCGATCCGGAAATGTGATACGTCGGAACGGCTGTTGCGGTGAAATTCACGGAGCTTACATTGGCTCCGCTCACAGTAATGGTTTGGCTAGGCGGGCTAAAGGTATAGCCGGATTTGCTCGGTGTCACCGTATATGAGCCGTTGGCCAGGCCGGCGAGCGTGTAATTTCCGGAACTGTCGGCGGTAGCGGTGGCACTTGCGGCGCCGCTCAGCAGCAGCAGGGCACCACTCCCCCCAGAGGATGGGGTGATGGTTCCGGAAATAGACCAAGTCGCTACCGTCGAAGGCAGCACTTCGCAAATGCTCAGATTATACCGATCTCCGGTGGGACTGGTATCGTTGATTGTAACGGT
>CAZMRK010000020.1:0-4229 GCA_964568355.1 uncultured Solibacteraceae bacterium
TGCGGCAGCCGTTGGCTTTATCCGCGGTAGAAGAATGGAATTCCCGCGAGATTGGTCAGTTCATGGGGTTATCCGAGGGCACTGTGCGCACGCGCCTTCTGCGCGCGCGGCAGATTCTGAAACAGAAGCTTGCGGCTCTGATGGAAGATCGCCATGCGAAATGAAGAGCAGGACCACCTGGACATGTTGTTGGATGAGGCGCTGTCGAGGTATGCCGGATGCGAGCCTCGCCCGGGGCTCGAAGAGCGCGTGCTGGCCGGGGTCTATGCGGCCTCCGCACGGCGTCGCTTTCCGCGTTGGCTCGCCGCAGTCCCCGCGCTGTTGGGCGTCCTGGTGTCGATTGCAGTCTGGAAGCCCTACTCTCCCATGCCGGCCCCTGCGCCCGGCCGTCCGGTGGTCCCATCCATCCGCCTGGAGACATCTGCACGAATATATAAAGTCAAGCGGCCGGCCCGGAGCGGGAATGAGAGACCGCCGAAACAACCTCGCTTTCCGATGCCAACGCCCCTTACTAACCAGGAGCGCGCCCTGCTGATGCTGCTGGCGCAGGCGCCGGACGAGGCACGGGAGGTGCTCTCCGTTTCCACGCAATTGAGCCCTCCCGTGCTCCGGATTACGGAAATTCCAACCGTTTCCCTGAACGGGAACGACAGTTTGCAATAAGGAGAATTATGTTCAGCAATACAAGTCTCAGGCTGGTCATTCTTTCCGCTTCGCTATTAGGAGGTTTGGCCTTCGCGCAAGGCCAGGCCAAGGAGGCGGCCTCCATTGAGGAGCCCAAGTACTTTCATTTGGATTTCGTCCTGAAAGAATTGGAAAACGCGAAGGTCATCAACTCACGATCCTATGCGACGACGGTCGCCACGAATGATCCCTCAAAAAGTATCATCAGAGCCGGTAACAAAGTGCCGGTACAAACCGGCGGCGCCTCGGGAAATCTCACCTATATCGATGTTGGGGTGAATATCGATTGTTGGTCTGCCAGAGCGTCGCAAGACCGGCTCGCCCTCTACGTCTCCGCCGAAAGCAGCAGCGCGCCGACCAATCAGCCTTCGACGGCGCCGATGATCCGCCAAAACAAATGGGATTCCGTCGTCGTCGTACCGTTCCGAAAGCCCACTGTGGTGTTCACATCCGATGACCCGGGCTCGAAGCACCAGATCCAACTTGAATTGACCGCAGTGCCGATCAATTAGAAGCGGGCCGGACGGGAGCGGGTGCAACAGCGTCGACGAGAGCGTCGACGCTGCGCGCTGAAGCGCACGCTACACGATGTGCGGCATTGTCGCTGGCGTCCTCGCCTACTCCAGCGCCGGCGCTACCTGGTCCGGGGCGGTCACTCCGGGGGGCAGTTCCAGGATGCGGATGTTGCGGAAGTGGATCTCGGCGCCTTCCGATTCCAGGCAGAGGTAGCCTTTCTTCTGGGTGGAGCGGCTGATTCCGTTGACGAATTTGCCGTTGACCGCCAGCTTGATCACGCCGTCGATACACACTACGTCGTAGACGTTCCACTCCCCTCGGGGCTTGCAGCGATTCTCCACCGACTTGCTGCGCGGGCCGCGCGGGTTATCCGGGGTGGTCACGACGCCACCGACTCCAAACAGCTCACCGTGGACATAGGCGATCGGCGCGGGCTCGCCGTTGATCTTATGCTGGTTTACCCAATCGAGCTCGAGCATTTGCACCTCTACTCCGTTCGGCAGGCGGCTCTGCTGCGGCCTCGCATCGCTCCAGACGAAGACGCCGGAATTGCCGCCCGGCTCGATGTGCTTCCACTCGATGTGCAGGACGAAGTTCTCGTACTGGCGGTCGCTGCGCATGACCCCGATGGGATGTCCTTTGCAGATCAGCAGGCCGTCCTTGACACTCCAGGTATCCGGGTCGGTGTTGACATTGATCCACCCGGAGAGGTCGCGGCCGTTGAACAGTTCGCGAAAGCCCGGCAGATCCGCCGCGGGAAGAGAGCCTGGAAAGGCGAAGGTAAAGGCTGCGAGCGCCGCGCACAAGCCAAATTGGGGTCTCATGTCAGATTCAGTGTACACTCGCCACCGGCGCAATGATTCTCGACGCCCGCTGCCGGTCATGGAAGACGCGGTTGTTAGCCACCACGACTCGCGCCGGAGGGCCGATGGTGAAGCGCTCCCCCGTATTCGGATTCGGCTCATAGAAATCCGCGCCCGTGCTGGCCACGGTCACGCGGATGCGATGACCTTTGGCGAAGATTTGACTGAGCCAACCCAGGTCGAAGCGCAACGGATAGATCTCGCCGGGCTTCATGAGCACTTCTTTTTCGAAGCCATCGCGATAGCGCGCCCGCAAGATCGAATCCACCATTAAGATCGAGCGGCCATCGGGATAGACGTCGCAGACGCGCGCAATGAAGTCGGAATCGCGCGCCGAGGAGGAGACCCAGAGTTCGGCCCGCACCTTCCCGGTCCACTCCACGGGGGCGGCAAGCGGCTCGCTTGTGAAGGTGCGGACATCGGGATGATGCTCGTAGGCGCGGGAATCGCGGGCGCCCGGGAATGCCCTGCCGGGAATCGGCGCCGGCATTTCCGGATCGCTACGAAACCCGGTGGCCGAGCTTTCCAGGTCGGGAGCGCTGGTGGACAGGCTGCCGCCCTCGTGCAGGTAATAGGACTGATCCGCGGCGGGAACGGGCCAATCCCGGGCGGTGCGCCAGACGTTGCCGGGCGCCCCGGGTTCGCCCACAGCGCCCATCACGTAGTAGCGCACAGCCGGATCGCGATCGACACCGGTCGGCTTTCCTTTCAGGTAGTAGTCGAACCAGCGGACCATGTGCGCGAACAGATCAAAGCGGGAGTTTTCGGGATACTCCAGGTCGCCGACACGAAGCGTGACCTTGGTGCCTCCGTGGGCCCATGGACCCAGCACCATCTGCTGCTTCCCTTTTGATTGCGGACCTCCCTGGTGCTGTCTCCCGATGAAGCTCTCAATCGAGCCGACGCTCATGAAGTCGTACCAACTGCCTACTTCAAAGGAGGGCACATTCATCTCTCCAAAATGCAGCCGGCAGTCTTCCGCCTCCCAATAGGCGTCATAGGTGGGATGCTCCAGGGTTTCCTCCAGCCAGCGCAGCCCGTCGCGGGGATCGCGGCAGACCTCCAGCATTTGCAGGAAGCGGCGCGGCCGCGTGGTGCCGCCGATCCGATAGCCGAGGTGAAAGAGGCTCAGACCGGTGTCGGTCATATATTGCGCCACCAGGTGCGGGGGACGCGTAACGGCCAGAAAATTCTGCGCGTAGCCGGCCTGCGAGCCTCCGAACGTACCGATTTTCCCGTTGGACCAGGGCTGCCGGGCAAGCCATTCCACCGAATCGTAGCCGTCGCGCAATTTACCCCAGCCCAGCGCGCGATAACCATCAAACGTTCCTTCGGAGAGCTGGCTACCGCGAAAGCTCTCGGCAACCACTGCGTAGCCTTGTGCCGCGAGCCGCGCGTAGTTCCGGCGGGAACCTGTTCCCCGTAGATCCGCATAGCGCTGCTCATAGAGCACCGGCCAAGGGCCCTGGCCGGGCGGCAGATAGAGATAGGCGGAGAGGCGCACCCCATCCCGCATGGGAATCTGGATGTGCCGTTCCTCCACTCCCGCCAAGTCCAGCGATTGCGCGGATGCGGCCGACAGCACCACGATCGCCGGCAGGCAGTTCCGCATCCATTTCTTCAGGCAGCCCCATTTCATAGGGGACTATTGTATAGCGACGATCCCGTCCGGAATCCGGTAAACTGGCACCTTACGGAAAATCCTCAAAAAATCATGCCTGTTTCTTTAAAAGATCAAGTCGCGCTGGTGGTCGGCGCATCCAGCGGAATCGGTAGGGCGGCAGCGGTCCTGCTGGCGCGGGAGGGCGCCAAAGTGATGGCTTCGGCGCGGCGGAAGCACCGCCTGGAGGAATTGGAATCGGAACTTACGGCGGAGGGCCATACGGTTCGAACCTTTGCCGCCGACGCGGGCAGCGTCGCGCAAATGGAAGCGCTGGCGGAAGCCGCGGTCACCAGCCTGGGGCCGGTTGACCTGCTGGTCTACGCCACCGGGACCAACACGCCGGACCGCAGCCTGAAGCGGCTGCGGCCCGCCATTTGGGATGAGCTGATCCTGGCCAATCTGAACGGAGCCTACTACATTACGCAGGCGATCCTGCCGGCCATGCGGGCAGCAGGCAAGGGACACCTGATCTATGTTTCCTCGGTCTCCGGCCACACGCCCGA
>CAZMRK010000021.1:0-10459 GCA_964568355.1 uncultured Solibacteraceae bacterium
CAGGGATCGAAATGCCGGCGCCGAACTCCTGCTCGATTAGTTGGGAAAGGCGGGATTCGGTGATCAACTCAAAGCCCAGGCGCTGGGAGGTGATGCGCGCCACTTCCTCAAAGCGGCATCCAGGCTGGCCGGAGATCGTAATCAGGGCCATGGTCAGCGGGCCGCCGGCCGGCTGGGCCGGATGTCGAGGATCGGGGAGGTCACGATCGGCTTGGAGTAGCGCGGATGGCGGAACTCCAGGCACATGCCGCGCCCCAGGTAGGCTACCTTGAGCATGGACCCGCCCCAATTGCAGCCTTCGATCCGCACCAGGACGGGTTGCGGGCAGTATTCCGGGTGACCGGAGAGGAGGGCCTCGCCCCCGCCGCGGTGAACCAAGGTATACAAGCGATTCTGCGTCTCGATTTCCAGCGTACTTTCTTCGGGTAAAAGGTCCAGGTAGACACCGCCCTCGATTTCGGATTGGATGATGTTGCGGTTCACAACGTCATCCAGGTTCGGATGAGGCGAAAAGCGAGCAGCCTGCGTATCCAAAGATTCCGGACCCCGTCCTTATTTTACGTCGACTGAAGTCGACGCGGCACGCTGAAGCGCGCGCTACATTTACTCGGTTCGCAGAGCAGTCAGGGGATCGACTCCGGCTGCGCGGCGCGCGGGGAAGTAGCCGGCCAGCAGCGCCACAGCGACCAGGAGTGCGCTGACGCAGGAAAAGGTGAGCACGTCCCATGACGCGGTGGCATATAGAAATGCGGCTAGCATACGGGTGAGCGCGAACGAGGCGAGGACTCCCACGCCGAGCCCGGAAATGACCAATCGCAGGCTCTGCCCGAGTACCAGCGCATAGATGGCGCGGCGGGGGGCTCCCAGGGCGACGCGCACGCCGATTTCGAAGGTTCTTTGCGCTGTTGACCAGGAGACGACGCCATAGGCGCCGATGGCCGCGAGCAAGAGCGCGATGCCCGCAAAGCTGACGAAGAGCCAGGCGATGGAGCGGGATTGCCGGGTGGAGGCGGCTACGAGAGATTCCATGGTGCGAACTTCGCTGACCGGCACATTGGGGTTCAGATCCCGCACCAGTTCGCGGATGGCGGATACAACGTCCGAAGGTTCCGCGCCGGTCCGCACGATCAGCGTCATGGCGGCGGGCAATTGGCGGCTGCTTTCCGCGGACTGGCTGTAGGGCATGTACATCGCTCCCGCAATGTAATCCGGCGCGTGGTTGGCCAGGTCATACTGGCAGACATCGCCGGCGACGCCGACCACGGTGCGCCACCTTTCCTCGAAGACCAGGCGGATGTGCTTGCCGACCGGATCCTGCCCCGGCCAGTAGCGGCGCGCGGTCGCGGTGCTCACGATCACTACGGGGGCGGACTTGTCCCCGTCGGCGGCGGTGAAGCCTTTGCCGGAGAGAATCGGGATGTGCATCAGACGGAAGTAACCGGGGCTGACCGCTCCGGTCCAGAAGAGCGGCGCGGTGCGTTCGCTCGGCACGTATGGGTGGCCTTCCACCACGACCGGGATAGTCGGAATGCTATCGGACAGGGGGAGCGTATTGGCCGCGGCAACCTCGTAGACACCGGGGACCGACTGCGCACGCCGCAACAATTCCTCATAGAGGGTGATGCAGCGGGCGCGCTCGCGGCATAGCGACTGGTTGGGGGAGACGCGCAGCGTGACGATGTGCTGGGGCTGGAATCCCGGATTGACCTGCGCCAGCCGCCACAGGCTGCGGACCAGAAGCCCGGCGCCAACCGAGAGTACGACGGCCAGGGCAACCTCGGCCACAATCAGCGCGCTGCGAAAACGAGCCCTGGCAGTGCCCGCCGAGCGCTGCCCGCCGGTCTTGATCATTCCCGCCAGATCCTGGCCGAACGCCATAAAAGCGGGAGCCAGTCCAAAAGCCAGTCCCGTCAGCACGGAAAGCCCACCGGTAAACAGGAGGACCTGCCAGCCGATGGTGAAATCAGACCAGGTAGCGGCGTCGGCGGGCAAGACCAGTTTAAAAACCGAAGTCCCCCAACCGGCCAGAACGACGCCAAGGGCGCCGCCGGCAAGGCCGAGCAGCACGCTTTCGGTGAGCACCTGCCGGATGATCCTGCCGCGCCCGGCGCCGAGGGCCGTGCGAAGGGCCATTTCCTTTTGGCGGGAAGTGGCGCGAGCCAGTAGCAGGTTGGCGACATTGACGCAGGCGATGAGCAATACCAGACCGATGGCGCATTGCAATACGATCAGGCGGGTGCGGATGTTGGTTACCAGAAACTCCTGCAGCGGAATCACGGTCGCTTCCGCGTTGAAGTTGCGTCCCATCGGGTACGGATAAAGGGCGATCATTTCCCGGGAGAGGGACCGGATCTCGCTTTGCGCCTGGGCGAGGGTAGTTCCGGCACGGAGTCTCGCGACGATCGGGAGGAATCCCTGGGCCCAATAGGCGCTCTGGTCACGCGGATCGAGGTGCAGCGGGATCCAGAATTGCGTGGCGGCATCCGGAAACGCAAAGCGCGGGGGCATGATCCCCACCACCTGGCGGTCCACGCCGCCGAGGGTGATGGTGTGTCCGATGACGGACGGATCCGCCCCGAATCTCTCCCGCCACAGGCTATGGCTCAGGATGACCAGGTTGTCTTTTCCGGCCTGATCGTCGCCGTGGTGGAAGATCCGCCCCAGGTGCGCCTCCACGCCGAGCACGCGAAACAGATTGGCGGAGACGGCGCTTCCGGTGAGACGCCACGCTTCCACTCCCTGGCCGGTCAGGTTCAAATCCAGGCCGGGGCTGCACCCCGCCACGTCCATGGTCCGGCTCTGCTGCTGCAGGGCGACCAGACCGCCGGGGGGATAGTAGCCGGTGTTGGCGGCCTGAACCAGCCGGCCGGGTTCCAGATAAGGCAGGGGGCGGATCAGCACCGCGCTGAGGATATTGAACATGGACGCATTGCCGCCGATGCCCAGGGCCAGAGACAAGACGGCCAAGGCGGTGAAGCCCGGATTTCTCCGGAAGGCGCGCGCGGCGTAGCGGAGATCCTGCCAGAGGTCGGCCAGGATGTTCCCCGGGGCTTTTCCCGGAATGACCGGCTCCGCGCGGACGGTCCGTTCCACGGCCAGCAGCTCTTTCGCCAACCGGCCGGTATCGTGGAGGGACGCGAGCGCCTGCTGGCGGGCTTCCGTGTCGCCGGCCCCGCCGGCCAGTGCTCGTTCATATTCGTCCTCGAGGTGCTGGGCCAGTTCCTCGATGATATCGGCCTCCCGCGCGGGCGGCAGCCGCAACCCTTTCAGGCGCCGCCGGATCTCTTCGCGCCACCGAAGCTCGTCAGGCATGTTCGGCCTCCGTGATACGCCGGATGGCCGCCACGAAGGACTCCCAGCCGCGCCTCTGCGCAGAGAGGACCTTGTGTCCCTGCTCGGTCAAACGGTAGTAGCGCCGGCGGCGCTGGCCGGCCTTTTCCACCCAGCGGCCGCGGATCCAGCCGCGCTTCTCCAAACGGTACAGGAGGGGATAGAGCGACGCCACGCGGAAGGATAGCGTGCCTTCCGACCGCTGCTCGATCAGCTTGCTGATGTCGTAGCCGTGCCGGTCGCGGAACTCGAGAAGCGACAGAATGAGCAGCTCGGCGCTTCCTTTCTTAAGCTCGCGGTCAAAGACGCCGGAGTCCATATGTTCCATAGCAATATATTGGCATAATAGCTATAAAAAGACCAGAGGGGCGATATCCGCGGCCGCTGTAGTAAAGTAGGGGAAACATCGGAGGGTATGTTCTTAAGGAACCGCCGTTCGCGGCTGAAATCAGCGATTGTTCCAGGCCTGGCGTGCGTGGTTGGCATCGCATGGACCGCCTGTTTCCTGCCGGCGCAGTTGGCCGGCGGTCCTGCGAAGCTCGAACCGTCCTTCGAACAGACCGTAAAGCCGTTCTTCCAGCAGAACTGCATGGCCTGCCACAATACGGATAGGGGCACGGCAGGCATCCGCGTCGATCAGCTCGACGCCAAGCTTGAAGACCGGCACATTCCGGTCTGGGAAGCGATTCGGAGGCGCGTCAGCCAGGGGAGCATGCCGCCGAGAGGCATGCCGCAGCCAAGCGCTGCCGACCGCCAGCGTGTCGTCGAATGGATTGATACCGCGCTGGAGTATGCTCGCATGCGTCCGGCGCCGAAAAATGGTCTGGTGCGGCGCCTGACCGTTGCGCAATACCGGAATACGCTGCGCGAATTGCTGCTGCTTGAAGACGATCTCGCTGCAAGCCTTCCGCCGGATGCCATCTCCAAAGACGGGTTTGTGAACAATAAGGATACGCTGCAGATGTCACCGCTGCTGACGGAATCCTATATGGAAATTGCCGAAGAGGCGCTGAACCGGTCGATCGTCGATCCGCAGGAGAAGCCCTCGATCCAGAATTTCCGGGTGGACCTGGGCGCGGGCGTCAATCCCGCGCCGCTTCCCGAGAAACTGGTGCTGGGAGCGGATAGTATGCTGCTCGAAAATCCCGACTTCCTGGTGACGCAATTGACGCCCGCCAAGCCGTTCGCCTTCCATCCCTTCTTCATGCGAACGAAGTACCGGTTCATTGAAGGCTACCGGGGCAACGATACGGTTCGAGGATGGCGCGAGTTCGATAGCATCTATCACGCCGTATTTGCGGACATGCGCGGCAGCAGGGGTTATCCCAAGGGAGAGCCCTACAATGTCGTGCCGCAGGGCCTGCTGCTACGGCCGGCCATTCCCAATGATGGGATCTTCGGAGCCGACGGCACCTACGGGCCGAAAGCCAACTTCAAGATTTCGCTTCGTGAATTGCCCGATGAAGGCCGGTTCCGGGTAACCGTTACGGCGGCAAAGTACGACGATGGCCTGCTGCTCGATCCCGGCACTCCGGCGCAGACGGCGAGCGGCATCGTCTGGAAGGATATCCGGAAGCCGGGCAGCGTCATGATCCCGAAGGCGGGCATCTACCAGGTCGATATCTATGGACCGGAACAGAAGCGGCCGTCAGACCCGTCGCAGCTCCGCACGGGATTGACCGGGTCCTGGCCGGCGGATACGGCAGCGCCAGGCCATTTGGCTGGAAACGCCAAGCTGATCGATTCCCCGTTGGGAAAGGCGGTGTCGCTTAGCGACAAGGATGATGGATTCCTGGTCCCGCGCAAGGTGATCCCCACCGACGATGCAAGAAACATCGGCGAGGGCGATTTTTCGGTATCCGCTTGGATTCACCCGCGCCAGTTGCAGAAAGCCGGGCTGGTGAGTCTCGGGGCGCCTGACGGCAAGCTGGGCTGGTACCTGGAAACGGCGGACGATAAGGGCACGCTTCGCTTTCGAACAGCCGGCCAGGACCGCCTGGCCAACGCGGCCGTCTCGTCGCCGGTGGGAGTGCTCCACGCCGGGACCTGGCAGCACCTCGCCGTAGTCGCGCGCCGCGGGAAGAACGAAACCCGCCTGTACGTGAATGGTCTTCTGGTGGCTCAGGCGTCGACCGGTGCCGCGCAATTCGATGATGTCAAAGCGGACCTTCAGCTTGGCCACGTTGCCGGGACAGCGGCATTTCCAGGTGAATTGGCCGAGGTTCGTCTCTACAACCGGCCGCTGGACGAAGCAGAGCTTCAAGCCCTCGTGCTACCGGGTAAGCAGTTCGCTTCAGAGAATTCGAAACTGAAGCCGAAGCTCACCCTGACCCTGGGCGAGCGTGAATTCTCCGGCAATTTGCAGCAGCCCGCATTTCTGGCCGTGCGATTGAATGCCGGGGCACTTCCACTCACCCTGCGAAACACGGGCGTGGGGGAACTGGACCGCGTCGTACTGACGCCGATTCCCGCGGGCAGCGAAGTTGCGAAGCGTTTTCTCGCGTTCGAAAAGCGGCGGCCCAAGCTGGGCGTGCATCTGGGCCTGCGCCGCGATTGCGGCAGCACGCTCGCGCCGGTAGGTCCGCCGCAGGTGGTCGCGAGCGATAAGCTCTCGCGCTTCGTATTCGAAGGGGCGATCCGCAATTTTCCCAGCCCGTCAGTCGAGAAGGATAACGTGAACTATCTGGCGGGCGTGCGGGAAATCGGTGTCCGCAGCGAATACACGGACGGCCGTGACATGCCGCGCCTGCTCATCCGGTCGGTCGAATTTGAGGGACCGTTCTATGAGTCGTGGCCGCCGCGCTCCCATCGCAACATCTTCGTCGATTTCGACCGGAAGAACGACCGGCCGGCCTATGCGCGCAAGATCGTGACGGATTTCGCCGCCCGCGCGTACCGCCGGCCAATCACGGCTGCGGAAGAAGCCTCCCTGCTGTCGGTATATCAGAAATCTTCTGCCGCCGGGCGGAGCTTCCGCGACAGTATCAAGGACACGCTGCTGGTGATCCTGACCTCGCCGCAGTTCCTGCTGCTGGTGGAGAAGAGCGGAACGCCGGCCCCCGAGCCGCTCAACGGCTACGAGCTGATTTCGAAGCTTTCCTACTTCCTGTGGAACAGTCCGCCGGATCACCGGTTGCGGCAGTTGGCGGCAAACGGCATGTTGCGCAAGCAACTGGATTCGGAGGTGACGCGGATGGTCGCCGATCCGCGTTTCTCCCGGTTTACCCGCGAGTTTGCCTCCCAATGGCTAAGTCTCGATAAGTTCCAGGTGCTCGAACCGGACCGCAAGCTGTTCCCCAAGCTGACCAGTAATGTACGCGCGCAGTTGAAGCAGGAACCCATCGAATATCTGGAGTACCTGATCCGGCATAATCTGCCGGTGCGGAACCTGGTCCAGTCGGATTTCGTGGTGGCCAATGAAGTGGTTGCCAGCTACTACGGTCTGGGCGACAAGACGGAAAGCGGCTTCGATTTTGTCGCCATCCGTCACGGCCGGCCGGAACTGGGCGGCGTGCTCACCGAGGCGGCCATCATGGCGGGTCTGTCCGACGGCCGCGAATCGAATCCGGTCAAACGCGGCGCGTGGGTGGCGCGGAAGATTATCGCCGAGCCTCCGGCCGATCCGCCGCCCAATGTGCCGGCTTTGAAAGAAAATAAGAACGGGCTCACGCTGCGCCAGCGGATCGAGCAGCATCGCAACCAGAACGGATGCCGGCAGTGCCATTCGAAGATCGATCCTTGGGGAATCGCATTTGAGCAGTTTGACGCCGGGGGCCTTCTGAAGCACCAGCCGGCTGACGCCAAATCCACACTACCCGATAAGACCGAGATCGATGGCGCCAACGACCTGAAACGTTATCTGGGCGAGGACCGCATCGACCAGGTGGCCTTCAGCTTCCTGAAGCATCTGACGACCTATGCGACCGGGCGTACGTTGACCTACAACGAATTGGCCTTTCTGAAGCAGGACGGTTTGAAATTGAAGGCCACCGGCTACCGGATGCAGGACCTGGTCCGGTACGTGGTCAATAGCAAAATGTTCCTCGAAAAGTAGTAGAATTCAGGAGATCAAGATGACCCGCTCCCTTCGACTCGATCGCCGTGCTTTCCTCCGGGGGATTGGAGGCGTTTCGCTGGCCCTGCCCGTTCTCGACGCTATGGGCGCCGAAGTCACCGCGCAGATTCCCCGCCGTTTTTGCGCCCTCTACACCGCAAACGGCATGTCGCTTCCAAAAGAGGAGCATGGCCTGCAGGATTGGAGCTGGTTTCCGGCCAAGGGCGCCAATGAAGATTTCGTCTTTGGCAAATCGACCGAACCGTTCGCGCGATTCCGGAAGAAGGTCAGTTTCCTGGGCGGGCTGTACCACCCGAACGGACCCAAGGCCGACCCGCACATCTGCTCGGACATGTGGCTCACGGGAGCTCCGCTGCAAAATCCGAAACCCGGCACATTTAATACGGCCGGACTCGACCAGGTGATCGCGCAGCACACCAAGCAGTTCTGCCGGCAGCCATCGCTGGTGCTCTCCATCGATGCCGGCACGGGATTTCTCTCCCGTACCGGCACCATCTCCTACAACCTGGATGGCCGTCCGATCCCGGCGGAAAATAATCCGCGGCGCGTCTTTAACCGGCTGTTCCGGGTCGACCGTACCTCGCTCAAGGCCGAACACGAAAAGCTGCAGCGGCGCATCAAGCTGGTGGATGCTGTGGCCGAAAGCGCGCGTTCGCTCGATCGCCAATTGGGCAAAACCGACCGCGAGCGCATGGATCAGTACATGACTTCGCTCAACGAAGTCGAATCCCGGCTGATTGCCTCCGAGCGCTGGATCGATATTCCCTTGAAGAAGCAGGATTACTCGCACTTGAACCTGGATGCGACGAACGAGGGAGACCCGGCCGAATACTACCGCAACATGTTCGAACTGATGGCCCTGGCGTTCGATGCCGATATCACCCGGTCCATTGCGTTCATGCTCAACCGCGAAGACGGTATGGGCATCAGCGACACGTTTCCGCTCAAGCTCGGTTTATCGAAGACGCACCACGGTCTTTCGCACGCCACGGACAAGGAAGGGCAGCTCCAGTTTGCGAAATACGATCTGTTCCTGAGCCAGCGGATCGCACATTTTCTGGAATGCCTGGATACCTATCAGGATCGCAATGGAAGCGTTCTCGACAATACCATCGTGCTGTTTGGAAGCGGCGCGAGCACAACCCACAACTCCCACAACCTGCCGACCTTGATCGCGGGCGGCGCCAATATGGGCCTCAAACACGGCCGCTACTGGCGGGGAGAGGGCGAAACGCGGATGTCGAACGTGTACTTCAGCATTTTGCGAGCTCTCGATATCGAGCAGGAATCGTTTTCCGATAGCACCGGGACGGTAAACAGTCCGATTTTCAGCCGTTCGTAGGCGTAAGCTTGCCCCGTCGCCAGCAAGGCCGCTCGAAAGATGCGGGCCGAAGTCACCTGGGGAGGATTCATGTCTGAGAAGTCATCTCGAAAGTCCGCGGAAGATCCGTCTGCCGGCACGACCCGGCGGGAACTCTTCCAAATTGGAAACATGTTGGCGCTGCCGGCGCTGATGGGCGTGTCACAGGCCAGCGCGGCGGTGAGCGGTCCGCTGACGGCGGGGCCGCAGATTTATCAATCGATCGGCGTAGAGCCGGTGATCAACTGCCGCGGAACCTTTACGATTATCGGCGCCTCGGTGGAACTCCCCGAGGTTCGGAAAGCGATGGAGTATGCGGCGCAATACTACGTGCAGATGGACGAATTGGCGGACGCGGTCGGCCGGCGCCTGGCGGAACTGACGGGAGCCGAGTGGGGCATGGTGTCGTCGGGGTGCGCCGCGGGGCTGAAGCACGTGACGGCAGCTTGTGTCGCGGGCGGGAATCCCGAAAAGCTTATCCGCATTCCGGACCTGAGCGGTTTTGACAAGACCGAGGTAGTGATTCCGCGGAGTTCGCGCAGTGTCTACGATCATGCGGTGCGGAACATCGGGGTCAAGATCGTCATGGTGGATACGGCGGAAGAGCTCGAAAACGCCCTGAATCCCCGGACGGCAATGATCTATCTTACGGCCGGCGGTCCTTCTCTTTCGGGGCCGCTCGCGTTGGAAGCGGTGGTCCGGATGGCCAAGCCCAAGAACATTCCGGTTCTGGTGGATGCGGCGGCCGAGGTGTTGACGATTCCGAACGTCCACCTGCAGCGCGGGGCGAGCGTGGTGGCCTATAGCGGAGGGAAGTGCATCCGGGGTCCGCAATGCGCGGGGCTGCTGCTGGGCCGCAAGGATATTCTCATGTCGGCATGGCAGGCGAGTTCGCCGCATCACGGTCCCGGGCGCGACAACAAGGTCGGGCGGGAAGAGACGCTGGGCATGCTGGCGGCAGTGGAAGCCTGGAAGAAGCGCGACCATGATGCCGAATGGAAGCTTTGGCTCTCGTGGCTCGACAACATCTCCAAGCGGCTTTCGAGCGTCAAGGGGATCGAGACCTCGGTTCGGGAGCCGAACGGTCTTTCCAACCGCAGTCCCATGCTGCTGGTGAGCTGGGATCCGGCAGCGCTGCACATCACCGGCGAGGAGGTGGCGGAGGAACTGGCAAGAACCAAGCCTCGCATCGCCCTGGGCGCCGGCATGGGCGGCGGCCGCAACCGGAGCGCGGAGACGGACGGGCGAACCGCCATTTCGATCACGGCGTGGATGATGCAGCCCGGGGACGACAAGATCGTGGCCGAGCGGATCCACGAGGTGCTTTCCAAGCAGCGCGCTCCACGGCCCGAACCACCCGCGCCGGCGGGAAACATCAGCGGGCGGTGGGACGTCGATGTGGAGTACTTCAGCAGCAAGAGCCGCCACACGCTGGTCATCGAGCAGGATGGCAGCCGGATCAAAGGGTTGCATAAGGGCGATTCTTCGACCAGAGACGTATTCGGCACGATTGAAGGCGACCAGATAAGGCTGCGCAGCATGACGGCGGAACGCGGCAGCGGCGATTCGATCACGTTCATCTTTGCGGGCACGCTGTCGGGAGATGCGATCTCGGGGCCGCTCTATATGGGCGAATACCTAAATGCAAAGTTCACTGCCACGCGGCTCAGCTATCCGGCCAGGACCGGCGCGAT
>CAZMRK010000022.1:0-18565 GCA_964568355.1 uncultured Solibacteraceae bacterium
CGCGAGAGTTTCGCTGAACTGCGGATCAGGTCCAGGTGCGCGGCGATTTTCGCGGCGGCCTGCTCACCGTGCTGGCGTCCCAATTCGCGGTGAGTCCCCTTGGCGGTGTAGAACGGATAGCGGGTCTCGCCGGCCAACAAGCTGCTTGCCGCCAAACCACAGAACGTTCTTCGATTGAGCAGGGTCATCGCCCGGCCTCCTGGAGGCGCGCCTGATAGACGCGCGCCGCTTCGTTCAATTGTGCCTCAACATGCTGATGTTCGGCAGGGGTACGCCATAGGGAAGGGCTCGAAATCTGCCCGCGCAGTTTCTCGATCCATTGCAGGAAGTACCGGGCGGATTCGGCATTACGAATCTTTTGTGAGCCGGTGTAGACCCGGACGCAGTTAGTGATGGCCTGGGAGTAGGCCTGTGGGGGAGCCGGTGGAAGCTCGTCGGCCTCTACCACCAAGCCGAACCAACTGCTGGCGGTCACGTGAATCTTCTTCGAAAAAACGGCGTGGTGTGGATCGGCGCCGGCGGGAATCTCCCAGAGCGGTATCCCGCTCTGGTGCACCAGGATCTTGCGGATGGGGGTGTTCGACCAGACCGAGCCTTCGATGGAGACCTCGCCGCCCGAGGCCGGCAGGTCGATGCGCTCGCCCGGAATTTTGCCGTTCACCGAGAACTGGACCACGGGGCCGCTGCTCAGGAAGGTATGCCCTTTGCGGATGGCATCCACCCAGGCAGGCACGCTGAACTCCTTGCCGAGATAAGCGAAAGTCCGGATGATGCCGATGGGCCGGTTGTCCTGCATGTTGGCCAGCGAATCCTCGCCGCCTACCGGCGTAATTGGGAAATCATTGTTCCAGGCGTGGTGCAAAGGAATGAGAGAACCGCGCGAAGCCGCCGACCATTCCAGCGCGTCGACCGTGCCGAGAGCGACGTCCACAGCGAAGGCCTTGGCGCCGCCCAGACCTCCCGCCAGGGGATCCGATTCGCCGCCGAAGGCGTGGACATAGCCGGTGGCGGCACCTTGCTCGCGAGCTTTGCGAAACAGATCGGTATTGCTGGGATAGAGGCTGTCGATGGCCGTACCCTCGTAGCCAGTGACGAAGGGCGAAATCAGGTGATCGCGAAGGCCGATGTAGAAAGTATGACCCCAAAAGGGCGGCCGGTTTTCCTCGCCGAACAGGAGCAGCAGTTTCTCCGCCGGATTGGAGGCCGGATGAGGATGATTGCCGGGCGTGAAATATTGCCAATCGAAAACGCGGTTGTCTTTATTCGCGACCAGCGAACTGATGATGTGCATGCCCTGCGCGCGGGCGATCAGCATCAGATCTTCCGGGCGATTGTGCAGGTTGCCACCATAGTTCATGTGAACGTGCGTGGATCCGTTGTACCATCCCATGCGGCTGAGATCGACCCGGTGGCGCAGGCGCAAGGTCACTTCGGCGGTCTCACCCGCTTTGGCGTCGATCTCGGCGCGAGCCGGCTCGTATTCGAAGCCCTTAGTCGCTTCGATCACGGTGCGGCTGGGTGGAATCTCCACCGTGTAGCTGCCGGCCGTATAGAAGACGCGCTTGAGGCCGGTAGCAAGGCGGGCATTGAAGACATAGGCGGTGGATGGCGCGTAGAGCTTGCCGTCCGAGGCCTCGCCGGAGATGCGGGCGGGAATCGGCCGTCCGGATTCGCTGTCGAGCACGGTCACGCGCAGGCCGGCAACGGGATTTTTCCAGTGGCGCTGGCGCAGGTCGAGCCGCCGGCGGCCTCCTCCGTTCACTTCCAGTACGTAGAGTTCCAGCAGGCCGCGCTGGTTGGAGAGAAACGCGATGGATTCTCCATCCGGCGACCAGCGCGGATGGAAATCGTCGAAGTCTCCGAAAGTGAGCTTGTAGGGGTGGCCTCCGGATATAGGCAGCACATAGAGATGGTTGAACTGATCGGCGGCGCCTCCGCTGGAGGAATAGACCAAGCGTTTGCCGTCGGGTGCCACATCAGGCCGCGTGCGATAGAGGGACTGCTCCTGAAGGATCGGGCGGCCCGCGGCCATGGCATCCGGCGCCACCGGGACGCGCCAGAGATCGCCGGAGCCGAGCGGCACGTTGCGGTTGGAGACCAGCAGCAGTTCCTGTCCGTTCTTGAGCCAGGCCGGTTCAATATGGATGTCCCATTCGCTGAAATAAGAGCGGGCATGGCCGAAGCTATGATCACGCGTGAGAGCTACCTCGCTGCCGGACCAGTCGCCGTTGTGAATCGGCCGAACGAAGATGTGGAGATTGCCGTTGGACCGCGTGGAAACGTATACCAGCTTGCTTCCATCCGGCGAGAAGGCCGGATCGACGTAAACCTGGTCGTCGTGCGTCAGCGCCCGCGTGGCCCCGGTGGCAACGTTCAGGATTTCGAGCTGAATGGACCGCCAATTGTCGTCGGCGGTATAGACGATCCACTGGCCGTCCGGTGACCAGGCGGGGGAAGAGTGCAGTTTGCGATCATGCGTGAGTTCGAACGCTTCGCCGGTGTGGGCATCCACCTTCCAGATGGAACCGTACAGCGAAACGGCGATCCACTTGCCGTCCGGCGACCAGGCGGGCCACCACGGCGTGGTCGTAGACGAGTGAGAAAGGTAGTAGCTGGCGAGATAGTTGCTGCGGTATTTGACGGCCGGGTATTCCGTGCCCTGAGCGGCGGCTGGGAGCGCTGTTAGAAGGGGCAGCAGAAGAGACAGGAGCAAGTGGCGATTCCACATGGCGTTCAGTTCGGTCGAATCCCTTTAGGTGAAGCTTACCTAGTCAGAAGGATACCTTTAAACCGAACTGAATGATGCGCATGGCCCCGCGCAGAGATTGAATTTCACCCATGCGCGGAGCGTCCGGAGTGACTGAGGTTGTGCTGACAAAGCCGATATTGTTGGGAGCGCCGAAATAAGGCGTGTTGAAAGCATTGAAGAACTCGGTCCGGAACTGGGCTTTGACCCGTTCGGTGACGGCGAAGTTCTTGGCGATGGAGCCGTCCAGGTTGCGCTGCCCCGGGGAAACAAGAATATTGCGGCCGGCGCTGCCGTAATGGCAAAGGTCGGGCCGGTCGGGATTGTTACAGGTGACGCGCTGAAAAGCCAAGGGGTCAAACCAGAGCTGGCGTGAAGGATCGGAGAGACGTCCGTCGCGGAGACGATCGGGACGAATGGGTGAACCGTCGCCGCCCGTATTGAGATCGTTGCCGCCGACTGTAGGCGTGAACGGAAAGCCGGTACGCAGCGAAATGATGCCATTAGTCTGCCAGCCTTTCAGGAAGACGGCGGGAACTCCGTGCAGGCTTTTGCCGAAAGGAATCTCCCAGACAAAGTGAATGACGGCGTTGTGGGTGATATCAAAGGCCGTACGGCCGCGGGAACCGGCACGATCGTTGGCCACCTGACGGAAGGCACTCTCGTTGCCGCCATCCTCGCCATCGCCCAGGGCTTTACTGTAGGTGTAGGAAAGCCCCACCGCAACTCCGCGGGAGAAGCGCCGTTCCAGGCGGGTCTGGAGGGCATGATAGTGCTGGTTCGAGCCGGAATCAAAAGGTGTGATGCTACCCAGAGTCTGGATACCTAGCTCCGGCGTGGCGGGATCGTAGAAACTCTGGTAGGGGCGGCGCGCCTGGAAATTGGTGTCTGGTGAAGGTAGTGCCGAATTGAAGTTCTCGTAGGAGTTGGCCGAGTGCGTGGTCTTGCTGCCCACATAGCCGACGTTGGCCACCAAGGCGCCTGGCAACTCCCGCTGGATATCGAAGCTCCACTGCCACACGTCGCGCTCCTTGCGGTCGGGGAAGACCATGTAAAGCGCCTGTGGCCTCAGCGTGATGCCGGTGCCGAAGGGCTGCTGATTAGTAAGAATCTGCGATCCTGTGCGGAACTTGCGGGTTGGAGAACTATAGGTCTGCCCGTAAAGATCGATGGGGATCGAGCCGGCAGGATCGGTAACGGCATTGTACTGATAGTTTCCGGAAATAGGCGGCACCAGATTCATGGTGCTGATCTGAACAAAGTGTTGCGGGCTGGTGAAGCGTCCGGCGCCAGTGCGGATCACCCACTTCGAAGTCGGCCGATAGGCGATGCCCAGGCGCGGCTGCTTATATCCGGAGGCCTGCTCCCAGATTTTACCTTTCGCCTGTTCGCTGCGAGGAGTGGGGAACAACGTCGGAATCTGCTGCCCGGCAGCGGTAGTGTAGGTCTGGACGAAGCTTAAGGTGCGGACCTGGCCCAGCAGATCGTAGGGATTGCCGAGATAATCGAAGCGGAAGCCGGCGCTGATCGTGAGATTGGAGGTGACCTTCCAGTCGTCGGTCACGTAGAGACCAAAGCGGCGGGAACGCATATTGACGGCGGGGTAGCCTTGGGGGGTCTGGCTCCGGTCGGGATAGCCGAGCAGAAAGGAAGCGAAATCGTAGCCGCTTTCGTTGGCGTTATAAGAGAGCGTGCCCTGCGTAAGGTTGGCTGCACGGCGGTTCATGGCAGCATAGACATAGGCCCCGCCGAACTTGAAGGCGTGCTTGCCGCGAATCACGGACAGATTTTCGTAGAACTGGTAGCTATAGGTATCATCGGTTCGGCCCTGTTGGTCGCCCATTGTAAAACCGATGTTGGGAACGCCCGCTTCGACCGGCGTGAGCTTGCGATTGCCATCGCCGACGACGCGCCACTGTCCGATGCCGAGTGAGTCTACGTCGAAGTCGGTATTGGAACGCGGATTCACGAAGTTGTCTCCCCAGTTGTTGATGCCGAAACGAAATTCGCTGAGCACGTTCTGGCCGAAGGTGTGGATCCAGCCGCTGGCGACGTTGTAAGCCTCCGAAACGCGGAACTGGGGGAAGTTGGGATTGATCTGATTGATGGTCTGCTGGGAAGATTGCAGCGCTACGCGGCCGTAGAGTTTGTCGCGACTGGTGAGGTTGTGATCCAGACGTCCAAAGTACTGATTGGAATCGATTGGGATGCCTACGTTCCGCTGCGCCGTGTAATCGAGCACGTCCGCCTGCTGGAAGTCCGGCTGCGGCAGAAACTTTGAAATCATGTTCTGGGCGCCAGGGTCAAGTCGTGTGCGGGGAATGATATTGCCCGGAAACGGCAAGCCGGTCATGGGATCGAAAATGGCGATGGGCGCACGGTATGGCCGTCCAGTGTTGGAATTGACGGCGGGAGTAAGCAGCGCAGAGAAATCTCCGTTGCGGAAATTCTGGTTCGGCCAGAAGGCAGTCTGTACTTGTTCGGAGATTTCGCGACGGCCTTCGAAATTGAAGGACCAAAAGGTTCGGTTGCGGATAGCTGGGCCTCCGATGAACGTTCCGAACTGATTGCGGCGGAGGCGATTCTTCTTCAGCTTGTTGGCGGTCGTGGGGACTTGAAAATTGAGAAAGTAGCTTTTGGCGTCGAGAGCGTCGTTGCGGAGAAATTCGAATAGCGCGGCATGCAACTGGTTGGTTCCGGATTTGAGCGAGACTTCGACACGCGCGCCGGAGCTGAATCCGAACTCGGCGGAGTACGAACCCGTCTGCACTTTGAACTCCTCAATGGCATCGATCGATGGCGTGAAGCTGGTGATGTTATAGAGCGGAGTGATGGCTTCGATGCCGTCGAGAGTAACGCTCTGGTGCACCTCGCGCTGACCGTTCGCAATAACCGACATGCCCTCACCGGGAATGGGGAAGCCGCTCTGGCCGTCTCCGAGACCACTGCGGCTACCGTATTGGACGCCGGGCACCATGACGGCAAGCTGGATCATATTGCGGCCGTTCAAGGGGAGATCGGCCACGCGTTTGTTATCGATGACCTGACCGACCGCAGCATTTTCGGTCTGGAGCGCGGCGGCGGAGGCGGTGACTTCAACAGTTTCACTGACCGAACCCAGATCGAGGACGAAATTGACGCGCGCTTTCTGTTGTGTTTCCACTTTGAGACCAGTTACGGTTTTGGAGCGAAAGCCGGTCTTGTCGCAATGAACTGTGTATTCTCCGATTTCGACCAGCGGAAAGGTATATTCGCCGGCGCTGTTGGTGGTGCGCGTAAAGACCTCGCCGGTGGCGATGCGAGTGATCTTCACCGCGGCGCCCTCAATGGTGGCTCCGGTAGCATCCGTAACCAGGCCGAGAATTTCGGTGCCGGTGGTTTGTGAAAAAGCAGCGGCAGCCAGGGCGAAAAAGACAACCAGAGCAGCCCGGGATCGGCGCGATCCTGAGAAACGTGGGAGCATTGCGAGCATTTTTGTTACCCCTCTTGCCGGACTACGCAGTCCTGTAGCGATGGAATGTGATGGCGTGGGTTTCGAGACCGTATATCAGAGAACTTGAGGATTATATATATGGGAGATACCCAAGTGCAAGAAAAAAACTGAACCCTGCCCGCGGGTGATATTCTGATTTCGAAGCTATGAGCGCAGCGACGAAGAGAAAAGTATGGGCGCTGGCAATGAGCGCTTTGTATCTTGCGCTGATTGGCTTTGGGTCTATTCCGAACCCCTATTCCAAAGCAGCAGACCTTTTTCTGTTGGGATTGCCACTGGTTTATCTGATGACCCTATCGGTCATGCTGCTGTGGAACCGGGCGAGAAATGGTCACCCGCTGGAGAACGGGACGCTTCTCCAAAGGTGGTGGCGCTGGGTAACTGACAACTATCCGGTTTCTGATCGGCCTCGCTAGCCCAATCAGCGCAGACTCATTCATGGCGGAGAGCAGCCAGAGGATCAATCCGCGACGCGCGCCGAGCCGGGAGATAACTGGCCAGAAAAGATACGGCCAGGAGAAACGGGGCGACGGTGGCAAATGTCAGCACATCGTGAGACGTAACTTCAAAAAGTAGACTGGCCAGCGAGGCGCCGGCAGCCCAGGATCCCACCAGCCCGACAGCGATTCCCAAAGCAGCCAGAGACATCGTCCGGCCGACTACGAACCGGCGCACCCTCGCCGGGGTGGCGCCGAGCGCCATGCGAATGCCGATCTCCCGTGTCCGCTGGACTACCAGATAAGACATGACTCCATAGATGCCGAGTAGCGAAAGGAGAAGAGCGATCACCGCGAGCAGAAGCAAAAGCAGCGTCTGGAAACGTGGCCTCTGCAATTGAAGGTCGACCCGTTCTTCCATGGATTGGATCTCAAGCGGCTGAGTCGGATTGAGCCTGCGAAGCTCCGCTCTCAGAAGCGGCCCGGCAAGACCAAGGTCGAGGGCTGTCCTCACGATCAGATAGGGCTGGATCTCAAAAGGAAACTGGCTGACCGGCCGCCAGAATTCCGGATGGGCTGGCTCGCGAAGGCCGGAGTTCTTGACATCGGCCACCACGCCCACGATAGTTCTCCAGGGCCGCGCCCCGCCGCCATCGATATGTTTCTCCAACGGATCTTCGTTCGGGAAAAAACGGCGGACGAGGGCCTGATTTACGATAACAACGAGGGGCGCCTCGACCGTATCGCGCTCGTTAAACGGCCGCCCGGAGAGCAGTTGCACACCGAGCGCAGAAAAATAGCCGGGAGTGACGGCTCGCCAGCCGGCCATAGAGGCGGGATCGCCCGCTTGCGGCGGCGCGTGGCCTTCCACGGTCAGCATGCCGGAGCCGCCGCTGGACGTCAACGGCAAAGCATCCGCTACCGCCACTGCACGGATTCCCGGCAGACGGCCAAGGCGCTCGATCGCTTCGTTATAAAAGGCAGCTTGGCGGCGGAGTTGGCCGGCCATCTCGTAGGGTGCATGGTAGGGAGTGACCAGCACATGCTCAGCATGGAAACCGGTCTGTACCCGCTCCAGATGCCACAGGCTGCGCGCCAGTAAACCGGCTGAGGTCAGCAGCACCAACGAGATACTTAATTGCAGGACGATCAAGCCATGGCTGGTCCATGATGAAGCAGTCAGGGTATTCGGATGAGCCGCACCATGAATGGACACCTGGCGGAGCTGAAGCGCGGGAGCAAGCCCAAACAGCAAGCCCGTGGCAAGAGAGATTCCCAGAGCGAATAACAGAACTCGCCCGTCGAGCGCAGCCTGGCCGAGGCGTGGAATACCCTCGGGAGCCAACGCGATCAGAAGTTTCAGCAGAAAGTAGCCGAGCAATGCACCGCCGAATCCGCCGGCGAGAGCAAGCACTGCGCTTTCGGTGAGCCACTGCCGGAAGAGGCGTAAGCGTCCGGCGCCGATGGCGAGCCGCACCGCAGTCTCTTGACGGCGCGCGGCAGCACGGGCCAGCAGCAGATTGGCAACATTTGCGCAGGCGATCAGCAGCACGGAAGCAACAGCAGCCAGGAGGACGAGAAACGCCGTACGAATGTCGCGTACCTGACGGTCCTGGAAGGATACGAACGCGAGGGAGAGTCGTTTGCGATACTCGCCGACCGGTATCGTGTTGCGGAACGCTTCGAAGACAAGTTCAAGGCCGGCGCGTGCCTGCACCGCCGAAATACCAGGTTTGAGGCGCCCTACAACGCGCAGGATGCGCGTGCCATGCTGCGCGATGTTCGCTTGCGTATCGTTGAGCGCCAGAGGCGTCAACACCCCAACCTGGGCAAGGGTGGGGAATTCAAAGTCGCGAGGCAGAATGCCTAGAACGGTACGAACCTGGCCGCTGAGGATGATCGACCGCCCGACCAGAGCGGGATCACCGCCGAAGCTCCGCTGCCAGACTCCCCAGGAGAGGAGGACGACGGGTGCGCCACCGGGCCGGTCCTCTTCCGCCCGAAAATTGCGCCCCATCACAGGGTGAATACGCAGCACGGGCAGAAAACTGGCCGTGACGCTCGTACAGGGAACTCGCACCGGCTCCTGTCCGGTAGTCAGTACGCAGTCACTGACCCCGGAGAAAGCAGCCATCTGTTCAAAAACCTTCTGCTGCTGGATCCACGAGGGATAGAGGACGCCGGTCAAAATCTCCTCCATCAGGCCACGAATGTTCATGCCGGTCCAATAAAGACGATTGGGATCCGGATAGGGCAGACTGCGGAACATGGCGCGATCCACAACCGAAAACACGGCCGTTGTCGCCCCAATACCGATGGCTAAAGCCAAAAGGGCTGCCAATGTAAAGGCAGGATTCCGGCGAAGGGCTCGGATGGCGTATCGCAGGTCTGCGACGAACGACTCCAGCCACGCGGAGACGTTCACGGCGCGGGTTCGCTCCAGGGTCAGACCGAGATTGCCGAAAACGCGGCGTGCCTTTTCGCGAGCTTCGCTGGGAGGGATCCCGGCCGCAATGTACTGATCGGCGCGCATCTCCAGGTGGCAGCGCAGTTCTTCAGAGAGTTCGTCATCGGAAGGAGGACGGTGGAAGAATCGCGGAAGGCGCATGAAGTCCTCAGGCGAAGCGCAGAACTTTGTTTACGGCACGAGTGAGACGGGCCCAGTTGGCTTCTTCGGCCGCCAGTGCTTCCCGGCCGGTGGAGGTGAGGCGATAGTACCTCGCTTTGCGGCCCGCATCAGTCAAACTCCATTCGGCGGCTAGCAGGTTGTCGCGCTCGAGACGGTGGAGCGCAGGGTAGAGGGAGCCTTCTTCGACCTGGAGTGCGTGCTCGGATACGGACTGAATGTGCAGCGTAATACCATAGCCGTGCAACGGGCCGCGCTCCAACGTCTTGAGGATCAACAGGTCCAGCGTGCCCTGGAGCTTGTCGAGATTCCCGCGGCCCATCTTATATACCTAGACTTCTAGGGTTAGATTACGGCACACCGATGCCTCTGTCAAGAGTTTTGCGACCGGGACAGCGGCTGCTTTCTAGCCGAATTTTTTGCGGAACATCTCTACGGTGGGATCGCTTGCCTTGGTAGGCAGCGCGGCGGGTGACTCCCAATCCTCGGGTACTTCTTCCAGGCGGACCGGCTTACCGCCGTCCAGAATCGACCGGAAACCCGCGAGAAAGATGCGGGTCTTTTCCAAAATACCGTCGTAGCTCTGCGGCATCTCCCGGTAGCGGGCCATGCGCTCGAAAGCCCAAATGGTGGGCGCCCAGGCTTCCGTCGTGCTGAACGGGAAGCCGACTCCCGGCTGGATGTCGAACTGCCGTCCCCCGTAGTCTTCCGGCGTGTGCACTGCCAGAGTTCCCCATGGAGCGGTCGTCTGGTGCAAGCTTCCCAGGAAGGAGTTGCCGCTTGCGCCCTGATGCTCGAAGGTCATGACGCCCGGTATGCTGTACCAGTTTTTGGCCTGATAGGCGACTGAAACCACGGGGTTACCGGCTTCGACGATGGCTCGGTGAATCATGTAGACGCCGTGCACGCCGTGGGTGGGATATTCATCGAACGAATTGGTGGCGGAATAGCACAGGATCTTCTTGCCCCCCGCCCATTTCCTGGCACGTGAAATGGCCTCCGTGTACTCGTAAGCGGAAGGACACAGAATCGTGGCGCCATGCTTGCGCGCGGTATCGAGCATCTTGCGCGCCTTGGCGAGCGAACTGGCGAACGGACGATTGATCAGGTTGGGCAATCCAGCTTCGAGATAGGGCTGATGCAGGATGTGGTTCCACGGGTAATGATAATAGCCGCCCGAGATGATGGCATCCACCTTGCCCAGCATGTCGTCAAAATTGCGCACAGCTTCGCATCCGTAGATCTTTGCGAACTCGGCCGAGCGCGCCGGATCGATCTCCCAACAGTGCGTAATGTGCATGCCGGTGAGCTGAATTTCCTTCTTGTCGGCGCGCGGATTCATCAGCGGAGCCCAAAGGGGCAGCAGGTGCGAGTAATTATGCACGTTGAGACAGCCGATGCGCAGCGGGCCGGAGCGTGGGCCAGATGTCTGCGCTGTAGCCTGCGCGCCGGCAGCCAGCGCCAATGACGCCGTAGTCAAGAACTCGCGGCGTTTTGGGCGATCCGAAGAACTCACGATCTGGTCTCCTCTCAGGCAGTGTGCTTGTAGCGTTTGGCCCAGTCCACGCCATGCCACGTGGTCATCTTGACCGGGCGGACGAACAACAGCCAGCGCGGCTCGGTAAGAGTCGGTTCCAAATAGTCCGGACCATGCTCACCCAGGTAGCGGACAGACATGCGCCGGGCGATCTCGACCCATTTGCCGCCAAGATTGGGCTCTTCAAGCACCGTAGCCTGCCCCTTCACCAGCACACGGTTGTTATAAATGGTCTCGTCGTCAATGCACAGAAACACGCGTCCATCGCGCTGAACATTGCGTGCCCACGACGAACGCGCGCGCGGCACTATGTAGAACCCTCCATCACTGTATTCAAACCAGCACGGCACGACGTAAGGCCATCCATCCTCGTCGAGCGTTCCAATCCGGCAGAACGGATTGCCGGAGAGGAACTCATTCAGTTCCTCTTCGCTCAGTTTACCGACCTTCCCGCGCCATGCTTCCTTCTCGGTTTCCGCCATTTCGATCTGCTCCTGAAGCCAGGCTCCGCTCCATCCCGGCCGCGACCCGGCACCTTGTTTTTGAAGTAGATCATCATATCACCCGAGGGTGATGCTATAAGGCGGCGAGGCTGAGGGAAATATCCGCTTTCGCCCAGTTGGCTTCAAACTCGCGCTTGACCCAGGCGGCATCCTCTTGTTTTCGCTGCGCCTGAAGGCTTTGCAGCAGGCCGAAAAGCATACGGCCATTGCGCGGGGAACGCTTCACCCCCTCGCGAAAGGTCTGTTCCGCATCGGCGGGGCGGCCGGCGCGCAATTGCTCGGCTCCCAATGACTCTCGCAGCGGGTAGTACCATGCAGGCGGCTCGTCGTACACCAGCGTATCCTGCATTTGGACAGCGCGCTGCCAGTGGGGAATGGCTTCCGCGGGAGAATCGGCCAGGCGAGCGGAGATCACTTCCGAAGCCAGGTGGAGCAGCACCGACGCCTTGTTCTGTCCCCAGGGGGCTTCAACCGCCACCTGGGCACGCATTTTTTCGAAGGCATCGCGTTCGCGGGCGGCTCCAGGTTTGTCGCCTTTTGCAGACAAGGCCATGGCTCGCCCGAAGTGCCAGACCGCGGTGCTCGTCTTCATGCCTGGTTTGGGCTGCGGCATCTTCAGGAGAGAGTCCCAATCGCCGAAACGAACGTAGGCCAGCATGGGGACCGGTAGAAACGAATCGGCCCACTCGGGCATAGCGTCAACGACGGGCTCCATCTCCGAGAGCAGACGCGAGGCGGCTTCGAGCGCATCGCGCTTGCGGCCCTGCATCGAGCGTGCGTAAAGCACGAAGTGCAGGTTGTGGATATAGTACGGCATGTAGCTTCCGCCCATGACGTGCGTGGCGGAGAAATAGTTCTGATCCACCTGGACGGCGCGCTCGTTGACGGACGCTGCCATCTCCCAATCGCCCAGGATGAGCCAGATGTGGCCAGGCATGTGGACCATATGGCCGGCGGAGGGAACAATCCCCATGAGCCGCTGGGCACTGGCGATGGCGCGCTCGGGGGTTTGGGAAGATTCAACAGCGTGGATGTAGAGGTGGTTGGCGCCTGGGTGATCCGGCCACCGGCGGAGCACGCCCTCCAGTGTTCGTTCCGCTTCGGGGATACCGGGAGCCGGCGTTCCGTCGGCCCGGTACCAATGCCAGCGGGTCGGGATCATGAGGCTGTCGGCAAAAAAGGTGGCGGCATCCAGGTCGTCGGGATAGCGGGCGGCGAGATTTCGCATGGCCACGGCATAGACCGTCGGACGGTACTCTGGACACCAGGTCGCAACCGCATCCAGATAAGCCCGTTCGCGTGGCGGAACGCCGGAGAGCTTTTGCCCGACGGAGACGGCGGCGCACGCGGCTTTGTTGTCGAAGCTTGGGTCACCATCCATATTGATGTAGGGGCCTTGTGCAATGGCTATACCCCAGTAAGCCATAGCAGCAGTTGGATCCAGTTCGGCCGCCCGGCGGAACGAGCGCAGAGCCTCGTAGCGATTGAAACCATAAGCTAAGGTCAATCCCTGATCGAAGAACTTCTGCGCTTCGGCGTTTCGGGTGGCGATCGGGTGATGCCAGATTCCGAGGCCGGGATAAAGGGCCACGGGCTTCTCATGCGAGGGACCTGGATGGCTTTGTGCCATGGCGAGTCCCAGAGGCAATATCCAGAACGCGATTCGCTGCATACGATCCCCTTTTACGAACCAAGTGTCGCAGATGAATTTTGCTCAGGATACTGCACAAGAGGAGGGTCCGCCAAGGCCCGAGTACCCCAACTAAAGAAAAACCCTTAAGGACCCTTATGAGTGCCCCTTAAGCAACCTCCCTTTTCACTTTCGGTAATCTTCGGGATTGAGAGAAATTCCTCTTCAATTCAGACTTTAATTAGACGGCGTTGCTCAGTATCTCAAGTGAGGCCACCTCTCGCCGCGGGCCAGCCGACATCAGTACCAAAGATCTGGTGCGGTGCTCTTCCTTTGATCGGAGAAACCATTTTGTCGAACACTGCCGTTGCGTCTTATCTTCCAGCATCTAATTTTTCTTTCGCGACCTGGCCTCAGGCGACTCCGACGGTCGCTGACTCCTTTCATAGCGGTCGATTCATCTTGCTGGCACCGTCCCACCAGACTCTTTCCCGGCAGTTCAGCCGCGCAGACGCAGATCCGATGCTGCATGCCCAATATCTGGGCGAGATGCAGCGTCTGCGCGGCAGGATTTATCTCAGCGACGGAGCGATTCAACCGTGGCAGCTCACCGCGGACGGGCGGCACCAGCTTGACACAGACGAGCGCAGTTGGCACCTGCTGTTGATGGACGCGCAAGGCCAGGTGTGCGGCTGCGCCCGCTACCTGCCCTACGACCCTGAGACACCGTTCGAACAGCTCGGCGTGCGGAGCGCGGCGCTGGCGGAGATGGCCCCGTGGTCGGGTGCTTTTCGCGCCGCCGCAGAGACGGAACTGTCCAAAGCCCGCCAGCGGAGGATCAGCTACGCGGAAGTGGGTGGTTGGGCGATTGACGAGGAGCATCGCGGCACGCGCGACGCCTTGCGCGTGGCGCTCGCCACCTTCGCGCTGGGACAACTCCTGGGACAGTGCATCGGCATGACCACGGCCACGGTGCGGCATGGGTCGGCGGGAATCCTGCGCAAGATCGGCGGTGCGCCGCTGGCGTTTGAAGGGCGGGAGATGCCAGCCTACTACGATCCGCAATATGATTGCGAAATGCAGATACTGCGTTTCGATTCGTCACAGCCCAATCCGCGCTATGCGGAGTGGGTCGGTCGGCTGCGGGAAGAGCTGGAGATGGCTCCGGTCATCTTCCGCAAGAGTGGGACTTTTTCGCACATATTTCCAGAGAGTGCAGGCTTCAACCTGCATGGATATGTGAGCTAGGGCGATGACCGCGAACGAGGACGCCGCGCTGGCGGCCTGGCGCGATGTGGTCGGCCCGGAAAATCTAGAGACCGGCACTTCCGCCCTGCGTGAAGCGGAGACTGCCACTTTCGGCACCACGCAACGAATTCCAGCAATCCTGCGGCCGGCGAACCGTGAGCAAGTTCACGAATGCCTGGCTATCGCCAGCCGTTTCGGCATTCCGGTATATCCCGTCAGCGGCGGCAAGAATTGGGGATACGGCTCGCGTGTTCCGGTGGTGGACCGCTGCGCGTTGCTGGACCTCGGGCGAATGAACCGCATTCTGGATTTCAGCGAGGACCTGGGCTACGTGACCGTGGAGCCGGGCGTGACGCAGGGCCAGTTGTACTCGTTTCTCCAGGAGCGCCGATCACGGTTGTGGATGGATGCAACCGGGGCCACCCCCGAGGCCAGCGTTGTGGGCAATACGCTGGAGCGCGGCTTCGGCCACACTCCCTATGGCGATCACTTCGAGCATGTGTGTGGTCTGGAGGTGATTCTGCCCAATGGCGACCTGATCCAGACCGGGTTTGGACGCTTCGAGGGATCGGCAGCCGCACCGGTGAGCCGATGGGGTCTGGGGCCGTCGCTGGACGGCTTGTTTTCACAATCAAACCTGGGCGTGGTGACGCGCATGACGGTCTGGCTGATGCCGGCACCCGAATATTTCCAGGCTTACTTCTTTTCCTGCGACGACGAGTCCGGGCTGGGATCGCTGGTCGAGGCTCTGCGTCCGCTACGCTTGAACGGCACCATCCGCAGCACCGTGCACATCGGCAACGACTATAAGGTCATCTCCGGAATCCGGCAATATCCGTGGGAAGAGACTGGAGGCAAGACCCCGTTGGATGGGGAGTTGCTTCGCGTGATGCGGGGGAGATTTCAGATTGGTCGATGGAGCGGTTCCGGGGCGCTCTATGGCACCCGCGCCCAGGTAGCCGAGGCGCGGCGCCTGATCCGGCGGGCGCTGGCGGGGAAGGTCCGGAAACTGCAATTTCTGGACGACCGAATTTTGAACCTGGCTCAGCGCTTCGCCAAGCCGTACCAATGGATCACCGGCTGGGACCTCGGCCGCACGCTGGAAATGGTCCGGCCGGTCTACGGGTTGATGAAAGGCATCCCCACCAGCCATCCGCTGGCGAGCACGTATTGGCGCAAACGCCACACGCCGCCGGCGGAGATGAATCCGGATCGCGACGGCTGCGGTCTGCTATGGTGCAGCCCCGTGGCTCCAGCCACGGGACTCCATGCCGACCAATTGGCCCGGCTGTCGGAAGAAACCGTCCTGAAACATGGATTCGAGCCCATGCTTTCGATCTCTATGGTGTCCGACCGGGCGCTGACCTGCGTCATCTCCCTCAACTATGACCGGAGTGTACCGGGAGAGGACCAACGCGCCTCAATCTGCCACAGGGACCTGCTGGAGCGCCTGCGGACAGCGGGCTATCACACCTACCGGCTCAGCATCGAAGCCATGGACACCATAAAGGGCCAAGCCGGTGACCGCCGTCTCTTGAGTGCCATCAAGAATGCAGTGGACCCTCACGGTATTTTGGCACCCGGCCGCTACGAGTCCAGGTCCGGGGACCAGACGGCAGCCGGCGGGGGTACGACCCTTGGATAACTTAAGTTAGGATAACATTCTATATCTTATCTTTAGTTATCCATAACTTTATATATCCCCTAACTTTGTATAAGAATAGACGTGATCATTTCCACAAGGTACACTTGGCGGATAGTTATAGTACTAACTGGAACTGAATACAAAGATGGGGAATTCGTTCGTAATTTGGAACAGGCCTTTCACCCCCTCCAGGCCATTCATTCGAGACAACCGGTTTGTTCTGCTGGCGCCTCATCCGCCGTCGTGCGTTCACTCCTTCCGAGCGATACAAGTCAATCCGGCACTGCACGAAAATCTGCTGGGTACGATGCAACGGCTGCGCGGAAGAATTTATCTGCAGGATGGCGCAATACAGCCCTGGGAGATCTCCGACGACTTGCGCCATCGAATGGAGATCGATGAGCGAAGTTGGCATCTGCTGGTCACCGACGAGCATGCCCGTATCAGCGGCTGCGCCCGTTTTCGTACCTATGAGAATACGGCGCCTCTCGAAATGCTGGGCGTGCGCAGCTCGGCGCTGGCTCGACACCCGGAATGGGCGGGGCGCTTACGAACCGGGATTGAAGCGAGGCTGGAAGAGGCTCGCCAGCGCAGCATCGGCTTCGCCGAGGTAGGCGGCTGGGCGATTGCGGAGAACCGCCGCCACACAAGGGACGCACTGCGGGTTGCATTGGCGATCTATGGCCTGGCCCAGTTATTGGGCGGCTTTATCGGCCTGACCACTGCCACGATCCGGCATTGTTCCGCCCAGATTCTGCGCAAGATCGGCGGAACCGGACTGGAATCGGATGGCGCGGCGCTTCCGCCCTATTATGACCCGCAGTATCGCTGCGAGATGCAATTGCTGCGGTTCGACTCCATGGCGCCCCCGGCTCGATATCATGCCTGGCTCGACCAGATCCGCGCGGAACTGGAGGAAGCCCCGGTCGTCTGCCGGAGCGCCGGCCACAGTAGCGCCATGCGCGACGTCTTCCCCGCCGGGGTGGCAACGGCGCGCACCGGGCAATCACACCACTATCGGTGTCAGGCCGCCGCTGGCTGACAGGACTGGATGGAGCACAAGCTGTCCCAGGCCCGTATCCTAGTACTGAGCTGTTCCCAAATCGTCGTCTCTGGCTCCAGCCTGCGTTGCGACTCGTTTCGCCGTCCCGATCGTCGCGGAAAGTCTTTGTAGCAGCTTCCCATTAACTGTCCTCAACCGCACTACTTAGCGCATTGCCATTTGGGTGAATGCCCCATGCCGGCCTGTGCTACGTGAAGATCCGCACCCTCTCCGTATTACAGACCAGATAACTAGGCATATTCCCAGTAACAACTAGGCTCTATCCCAGTGCGCTGAATCGACCACTGGCCCTAAGCTGCAAAGTGCGTATGAAGCACATGATCTAACTCCACTCTGTAATAGGGGAAGTATGGTGGGGCAATAAGTTATCCGGAGGATTGCTTAGGATGAAAAGAACAACATTTGCAGTATCGCTTTTAGGATTTTCGTTGCTTTGCGGAAACGCATTTGGTGCATCGATCCTGGACATTTCAGGTCTGGGCGTCGTGACAGTAACCGAAACGACAATTGACTTCGCTCCGGGCGTACTCGTAACCAATTCGACTGATTTCTTCTCTGCCACAGTGCCTGGAGATACCGGAACCATTCAGTCGTTGAATTCCACTGATCAACCTGCGGGTGTCACCCTCACCCCCCCACTCTCCAATTTTGTTGTGCTGCCGGGATATACGTTCGACCTCAGTTTGGTCGAGCTTCCTGACCCCAGCATTCCGGTGTGTGGTGGAGGGGCTGCGAGCTGCACTCCGTTTGCGGGTTCGCCGTTCATTCTGACCCAGTCGGGCGGGAATACTGCAGTGGCTCTCAGCATGAGCGGAACGGTTACGAACGCGAGCAACGTGTCCGCGCCCTACATGGCGCTGTTTACGGCTAACCTGACGAATCAGACCATCGATCAAGTCCTTGGTACTCTCGCCGCGAACGGCTCCGTTTCGTCGTCCTGGTCGGCCGAGTTTTCTGCCAATGCAGGTGCGGTTCCCGAGCCGGGGACCAGCGCTCTGCTGGTCGGTGGGGTGCTAATGCTGGTCGCCGGTGCGTTCCGGCGCAAGAAAGCAGTCCGATAAACAAGTCTCTGCCGCAAAACAACTCCGTCACCACCGGGTCTGGGGGGGTCCAGATCCGGTGGTTTTTTTTTGCGCGCCTGCAGCGAGGTATGCTGTAGGTAAGATGACGGGGAGAAAGACGGGGACGCTGGCTGGCTGGCTTTTGGCTATCCTCCCCGCAGCACCGGCAAAAGCACCCCGAGTGGCCGTACCCGTTCGAGTGCACCTTCAGCGTACCTGTTCTCGCTGCCATGGGCTGAATGTAGTGCGCGCCCAACGGCTCTCTCGTAGCGAGTGGGAGCAAGAGTTGGAAAAAATGGCCCGCATGGGAGCGCGAATCCACAGCCGAGAGATTTTACTCGACTACCTTACTCAGCACTACGGCCCCGTCTCCTCCACCCGCTGAATATCGTAAGCCCAAACCGCACCCCTGGCTACGGGCGACGGTCGCTACCGCTGTTTTCGCAGCGTATTTTGCTCACACCTCTTCTGAAGATCCGGGGCAAATGCATTACAATGGTGCCTAGTTGCAACCATGTTGCAGACGCTTATCATCACACTGCGCGAGGGGGTGGAAGCCGCCCTGGTTATCGCCAT
>CAZMRK010000023.1:0-12895 GCA_964568355.1 uncultured Solibacteraceae bacterium
AGACCGGCTCGGCAAACTGGAAATCTCGCATCGCCTGCGGCAGATGATGCGCCAGCACACCGGACTCCAGCAGCACTAACCCGGTCGAGAACTCCACTTCACTGGTAGTACCGTAGGCAGTCCGGATTGTCGAAGGCCGGAAATTTGTCAGGACATCGGCTGGATATGCCAACCCCGCAACGCCGAGCAGCGCTGCCAGCCGGACTACGGTTCGCATGGTGGATCGTAGTATAGCGCAGCCTGGTCAAATTCCCACAGCCTGTTGCGGATTCCAACCAAAAAAATAAGTTAAAAAACTTTGGGAATAACTGGACAATAGGGTCTGAAAAAGCTATACTCAAATCAATACAGACAGCATCCCTGGCGATGAGACCCCTCCCATCGCCAACCCCTCTGAGTGCAAGGCCCCGGTACCCAGCCGGGGCCTGTCTATACACCGAAATTTCAATTCCTACGACGCGGACGTGCTCTTGGAGAACAGGCCCTGCAACAACTCCAGGCCGGTGGACATCAGGTCACCTTGGGGAACCTCACCGTTTGGCGAGAGCTTGTCCACAATGCCCGGCAGCACGCCTGCCAACTGGGAACTGGCCGTTTCTGGAGCGATGCCCGCCTTCTGGGCAAAAGCCTGAATTTGTTCACTCCCGAGCACCTGCTGGATCTGTTCCGCCGAGATCGGAAGATTCTCGCCGGTACCGATCCAGGAGGAGGCAATTTGCCCTAAGCCGTTTTGCTGGAACGCCTGCAGAAGGCCGGAGATCCCGCCCTGCCGATTACTCAACAGTTCCAGAACCAGCGCGACCAGCCCCTGCCCGCCCCCGCCGCTAGTGGCACCTCCCGTTAATTTGCCGATAGCGTCATCGAATAGGTTCACAACTCCTCCTTCGCGCGGCTGAGTTCAGGGGATCACGCCGTGCTCCGCTTCAACAAACGGTACACTGCGAGGAGCAGGATCGCACCGACCACCGACATGATCAGCCCGGCTCCCTGCCCCGGTTCATACAGACCCAACGCGCGTCCTAGAAACCCCGCCACGATTGATCCGGCGATGCCCAGCAGGATCGTAATGATGATGCCACCGGGATCTTTGCCGGGCATAATCAGTTTCGCGAGTGCACCGGCCACGAGACCGATGATACACATCCAAAGAAAATGAAACATCCCCTCCTCCTTGACTGCGTGCTACCCAGGAGCTTCGGTATACCAGATTTCGGACACTACAGCAAGCGTAGCACACGCTCTCAGCGTGCCGCGTCGACTTCAGTCGACGTAGCACCCACGCGGCCTAGCAGAAAAATCACCACAAACGAAGCCGCAATCATCCCGAATGCCCATCGCAGCCCCAAAGCCCCGCCGATCCGCCCCGCCGACCACGGCAGAATCATCCCGCCGCTCAACGCCACCGTAAACAAAATGCCGAACACCGTCCCGGAATGCGACTGGAACCGCGCTCCCGCAATCCCCAGCACCGCGGGATAGACACCGGCCAGCGACCATCCGGTCAGAACCAACGCAAACGCCGCCACACCGGCGCTTGGAGCCACGGCCGCCAGCAGCGCGCCCACGAAAGCGCCCACCGCCGAGAACCCCAACGTGCGGTAAGGATCCGTGTCCAGCGCGAGCCGGCTCAAAACCGCCCGCGACAGCATGATCGATGCCCAATATCCTGCCAGCGTCCAGGACGCCATGGACACCGACGACACCCCCAGATCCTGCACCAGGTAAGTGGAGATAAACCCGCCCAAAGTAAACTCCACGCCGGATTCGAAAAACAGCAGCAAAGCGAAGGTGAGCACCAAAGGAGAGCGCAGGAACCGCGGCATCTCCGCCACCGGCAGCGCGTTGCGCTGCTTCGGCGGAGGAAAGCGCAGCGCACCGGCGAATAGTCCCGCGCCGGCGCAAAGCAGCGCTGCGGCGATCAGCAGGGGCATTACCGAAAACTCCGCCAGCAGCGCCCCGATCGTGAAGGGAAGAAACAACGCGCCAAAACCGAAAAAGATCCCCAGCAGATTCAACGCCGCATTTTTGCGCCGCGGATCGTCGTGGAGATCGGCCACCAGGGTGTTGGAGGCGCCGTTCACCGCGCCTCCTCCCACGCCCAGCAGCACCACCGCCGGAATCAGGTCGCCGAACGCCTCCGCCCGGACCACCAGCGCCAGGGCCGCCGCTACCGCCAGCGGGCCCAGCGCCAACGGAGGCTTCATGCCAAAGCGATCCATCGCCAGACCCAGCACCAGGCTGCACAGCAGCATGCAGGCGTTCATCACCAGGAACAGAGTCCCGATGTCGGCGGTCGAAAACCGGAGCCGTCCCGCCAGCGACGGCAGGATGGCTCCCAACAGCGCCATCACGATGCCGAACACGAACATGCCTGCATAGGCAGCCGTGCTCAGCCCCGCATTGCCGCGGATCTCAGGCTTTGACATGCGGCACCGGCGAGCGGCTGAACAGCTTTTCCGTGTACTCGTCGAACACGCGGAAATTGTGGTCCTTGCTGACGCCGGGTACGTTCGGCGAAACGAACGTATTCGGGCGGAAGCCTTTGGCCACCAGCCGCGCCCCGGTCTCGGCCACCAGTGACATCGCGACGAAAACCACCGCCATGGTAGAGCCCGCGGCCACCTTCTCCGGCCGGCCGATATCCACCTGCGAATCCTCCGGCGCCACGCAATTGTCCAGCGCGATATCCGCCAGGTCCGGGAGCTTCTTGCCGCTCGAATGTGTCGCCTGCATCACCGCGGCATTGGCCAGCGAAGAAACCGTGATCACCGAGAGCCCCCGCTCTTTGGCATACATGGCGGCTTCAATCGGAGCCGCGTTCATGCCCCCGTGCGAGAAGACGATCATCCCATCGCCGGGCTCGAACGAAAAGCTCTGGAGAAAATTCTGGATATAGCCTTCGCGGCGCTCCAGCCACAACAGCTCGCGCGCCCCGCCCGGACCCACTACGTTGTGCCACATCAGCCGGGGGTCATACAGCGGATAGAAGCCCACAAAACTGCCGTAACGCGGGAAAATGTCCATCACCGGAATCACCGAGTGGCCGCTTCCGAAGAGGTAGACGCGCTTTCCCGCCGCGATCGCCGTCGCGAGCAGTTCTCCCGCTTTTTCGAGCTTGGCTTGCTCGCGAGTGTGAATCGCGGCCAACACCGCGCTGATCTGTTCGTAGTATTGATTTGCCGACATAAACTCAATCCTTGTCCGGACCCGCTTCGAGCCACGCCAGCCGGGCAGCGCCGAGCAGTCCGGCTTCTGTTCCCAAAGCCGTCCTTTCAATCTTCACGAGAGTTCCGGCAACCGGCTGCGTCCAGCGCAGCGCCTGCGCCCGAATGCGATCGAGCATCAGATCGCCGGCCTGCATCAGCCCGCCGCCGAGCACGACCATCTCCGGGTCCAGCACGCTGACCAGGTTCGCGATCCCCAGGGCCAGGTAGTCTGCGGTCTGTCGCAGCACGTCCGCGGCGCCCGGGTCTCCGCGGCGCGCGGCCGCGACCACCTCTTCCGCCGAGGCCATACCGCCGCGCCGCGCTACCGCCGGACCGGCGGCCTCGCTCTCCCATCCCCCGGTACGCGCGTATGCCTCCTTCCAAGGCCCGCCGATCACCATCCATCCGGCCGCCCCGGCGATGCCGTGCGCGCCCTCGATGGGCCGGCCGCCCGCCACAATTCCTACGCCGATGCCGGTGCCTACGGCCACAAACAGAACATCGCTCAGGCCGCGCGCGACCCCCAGCCACTGCTCCGCCAGTACCGAGCCGGTACGGTCGCTGCCCACCACCACCGGCAGGCCGAAGCGTTCCTCCAGCCGCGCCCGCAGAGGCAGAAAGGCGTCGCCCCAGAGATTCGGCGCCCACACCGTGCCCGCCCGCGGATCGTAAATGCCGGGCACAATCACCCCGATGGCGCGTGCTTCTCCGGAAACACCATCCGCCACCTGCGCAACCGTCTCGTCCAGGGTATGCGCTGCCGGGAGCTTGCGCTGCTCCCCGATGCGCCCTTCGGCATCCACCAGGGCGAGCGCCGTCTTCGTGCCGCCCAGATCTACCGCCAGGACGGGCTTCACGGGCGCGCCAGCCTCACTACCCAGACATCCGAGGGATCGAGCCGCCGGTTCAAACGTACCTGTCCACTCCCGTTCGCCAGCGGGACCGCCTGGCCGGAGATCAGATCCGTGGCCCGCCACTGCCCGTCCAGCCGCAGGACCGTATTGGTTTCCGCCGCCTGTTTGCCGTGGTTGAACAGAAAGGCCAGCGTAGCCTCGGGCGCCTCCAGCAGCCGCACCTCGATATTCTCTCCAGCGCTCGAGACCGGAGCGGCAATCCCCGCCCAATCCAGCAGCCCCGCATAAAAGCGCTGTGTCGCGGCGGAGGGCGAGCTTTCATAAGCGGCGCTCAGATAGGTGCCCAACATCAGCGTCTTGCCGCGGCCGTATCGCGAGACCACCGCGCCGGCCGCCCCATCGGCGAACTGGGCCACCACCCGGGCTTCCTTGGCCAGCGGCTCCAGCGTCTCCTGATACCAGCGTCCCGGCAGCAGATCATCCGCCTTCATGCCGGGAATCGCATTGCCGGTCCAACGCAGGTTGGCGCGGCCGCGGGCCGCCACCTGGACCGCCGTTTCGCGGCAGCCCATCACCTCCCAGAGCCCCATGCCGGGAATGCGGTCGGAAGCATACCCGCGCTCGTTGCTCCAGCCCAGGCGAGCCTCCGCCACCAGCGCGCCGCCGTTTTCCACATAGCGCTTCAACGGCGCGGCCGAAGCTTCCGGAAGCATCAGCGGATAAGGCAGGATCACCAGCTTATAGGGCTTCAGAACCTCTTCGGAAAGCTCCTGGATGTGCACATAATCCAGCGGCACATTGCGGCCGAACAGCGCCCGGTATACGCCCAGCAGCGAATCCCGCTCGATACCCGCCACTTCGCCCTGCGGACCGCCGGTGGCCGCGCCGCGCTGGCGCCCACCGATAAAATGCGAGAGCGGATTGTAGATCACCGCCACCTCGGCCTGCGGAGGACGCGCGTCCAGGAACAGGCGCTGGTTGCGGTCCACCACCCGGGCCACCGATCCGGCTACGCGGGCACGCTCCGTGATGCTGCCGTCCAGTTGAATCAACCCGAAACCGCCGCTCTCATACCCCGAACTCATGGGATACCAGGCATAGAAATTGATGCCCTTGGCCCCCCGGGAGAGTGCCGACCACGCCCACACCCGGATATCCTCCGGCGTAACCGTGGGGCTGACGTTCAAGGCCACCGTTCCGAATCCGCCCTGTAATTCGCCCACGTAAAAACCGCCCCGCCGGTCGGCATAGCCAAAGGAGCGCGTGAAATCCAGAAGCGCTCCGCGCCATGGCACGTCCCGATCGACGAACCCGGAATGTTTGGGATAGAAAGAGGTGCCGTAGTAGTCCACCTGGCGCGCCATCGTCCAATCGTCGGGCTGGCCTTCCCAATAGGACGGCGAGGTGAACAGGCCGACCGCCGCCGCATGGCTGGTTACAATCCGGTCCGGCGCCACCTGCTTCACTGCCAGATACCGGTCGTGCAGATCGTCTCCCAGCTTGTCCGCGATGAAGGTCTTCCAGTCGATATAGTCCGTGTAGGAAAGGATCGTGCTCATGCGGCCCGGCTCTACTTCGTCCCAGTTTTGATACTGACGATACCAGGCGGTGTTGAGCTTGTCGATGTCACCGTACTTCTTCCGCAGCCAGGAGCGAAATTTGGCCAGCGTGTTTTTGCAGAAACAGAACTCCGGATTGGGAATGTAGCTCGGCGTAGCCCAGTTGATCACATGCGGCTCGCTCCACAAATCCCAGCCGATGAAGGCCGGGCTGCGCCGGACGCGTTCGGCCAGGGCGGCGTAGAAGGCCAGATCCGCCTTCCGCACCCCGGGATGATCCATGCAATAGCCCGGAGACGATTCCGGCACCACCGCGGCGCCGTTCGACGAAATAAATAAGGAATCCGGATACTTGGCGCCCACCCAGCGCGGCGCCGAATCCATGTAGACCTGCAGAAAGACCTTCAGCCCTTCTTCCTGCGCCAGTTCGAGAATCACATCCAGGTTTTCGAAGTGATATTCATGCTCGCGCGGCTCGCCGGTGGCCCAGTCGATCCAGGTTCGAACAGTATTGAACCCCAGCGCCTTGATCTGCCGGATATCCTTCCGCCAGATCTCCTTCTTCGCGCGGGCATCTTTCTCCAGCATCGGCGCGCGGGCCTTGCCGCCGCCATACCAGACGGCTACGGGAAAAAAGTCCGCCGCCATCAGGCGGACGCCCAGGAACAACAGGATCAGCTTGCGCATGACAGTCTGCGTTCTGCGTGTTGCGTTCTATCTCTCCGGTTCGCTCCAGGGCCGCGTACTGCCCTGGCGCGTCGTCTGCGGGTTTTGGTCCACCGCCAGATCCAGCACGATACTGTAGCGATCGCCCCGCATGATGCTCTTGACCAGCTCGAAGGGCCGCCCGTCAGCCAGAAACGTGACCCGCTCCGCTTCAAAGACCGCGGACCCGGGTGCGATTCCCAGCAAAGCTGCCGTGGCCGGTTCCGCCACGACCGCCAGATGCGTTTCGCGCGCCCGCGCCGGATGCAACCCGTAGCGAGTCCGCAAAAGGTCATAGAGCGAGACGCCCTCGAAATGTTCGTTCTGCAGCCCGGCCGCCAGCTCCAGAGCGATGTAGGCCGTCTGCACCCCCATGGGCTCGCCGTCCGCCAGCCGAAGGCGCTTGAGCTGCAAAACCGGCGCCCCGGCAGCGAGCTCCAACGCTTCCGCCACGCGGCCCTCTGCCCGGATCTCCGACTGCTCCAGGACCAGCGACGCCGGCGCCAGTTGGTGCCGCCGCATCTCCTCGGTGAAGCTCGAAAGCTCGCGCGGACCTTGACCCAGCTTCGGCTTGGATACAAAGGTCCCCCGGCCCTGCTCCCGCCGGACATACCCCAAATCGGCCAGCTCCTGAAGCGCCTGGCGGACCGTAATCTTGCTGACCCCGAAATTTTCCGCGAGCTTGCTCTCGTTCGGAAGTTGCTGACCAGCTTGCCATTGGCCCGAATCGATGCTCTCCATCAGGATGCACTTGAGTTGATGGTAGAGCGGCATCGGCAAATCTTTGTTCAAGAGGGTCATTGACATCCTATCATTATAATGACATAATTTTATAACAAATGCAAACGGGATCTTCGGTTGGATTGCTTCCGGGGCGCCGACCGCGTCTGCTGCCAGCGGCAGTCCGGCGCAACAGGATCCGCGACTAGAATCAGCCACGCGAGCCGTCGTCCAGATGCAATGCGCGCGTGACATTTCCGCCCAGGTACTGGGCGCTTCACTTCAACTGAACAGGAGGTATGCATGAAAATCAAAGCGCTCCTTTGCGCCGGGGTGATGACGCTGGCGCCCGCGCTCTTGCTCGCGCAAAACGTGACGAGCAGCCTGCGCGCCAACCTGATCGACCCAAGCGGCGCGATCGTCACCGGCGCCGCCTGTACGCTGACCAATCAGGGCACATCCGCCGCCTTGACCGCCAAATCGGATGCCGGTGGAACCTGCGCGTTTCTCAGCGTTCTGGCCGGGACCTACACGCTACGTGTGGAGGCTGCCGGGTTTCGACCTCTGGAACTCAAGGATATCGCGGTTACCGCTACCGAAGTCCGCACGTTGGGAAATTTGACGCTGGCCCTCGGCACTATTCAGGAAACCATGTCGGTGACCGCCGAATCGGCGGCTATCCAGTTGGCCAGCGCGGAGAAATCCGGTCTGGTTACCGGCGCGCAACTGGAAAGACTCGCCCTGAAAGGCCGCGACTTCTTTGCCATGCTGCCGCTGGTGCCCGGTATTGTGGATACCGGCGCCCTGAGCCGCGACGCCACGGCGCCCGAGAATCTCCAGGCCACCACCATCAACGGCAGCCGCGACAGCGCCAAGAACTTCACCGTGGATGGAATCGTCAACATGGACACCGGCTCCAACCAGACGGTCCAGTTCCAGCCGCCCATGGACACCATCGCCGAAGTGAAAGTGCTGACTTCGAACTACCAGGCCGAGTATGGCCGCAATAGCGGCGGCGTGATCACCGTCATCACCAAGAACGGCACCCAGAGCTTCCATGGGGCCGCTTACGACTACTACCGGCACGAGTCGCTCAACGCCAATAGCTGGGGCAACAACCGCAGCGGCACCATGAAGGCTCCCTATCGCTACCGCATCAGCGGCTATAACCTGGGCGGCCCCGCTTATATCCCCGGCAAGTTCAACCGCAACAAGGATAAGCTGTTCTTCTTCTGGTCTCAGGAGTTCACCGGGATCAAGAAGAACTACGCCACGCAGTTGGCCAATACGCCCACCGAACTGGAGCGCGCCGGCGATTTCTCCCGCAGTCTGGATGCCAGCGGCAACCTCATCGTCATCAAAGACCCTCTGACTGGCCAGCCGTTTCCGAACAACATCATTCCCCAGGACCGCATCAACCCTCTGGGCCAGTCGATTCTCAACTACTTTCCCAAACCGAACTACACCAGTCCGGATCCTCGCTACTTCTATCTCAACCACCGCGACACCTACAGCGGCCAGTACGATCGCCGCAATGACATGGTGCGCATCGACAGCAACCTGACACCCACCCTCTCCTTCTTCTATCGCTATTCACACGACAAGGACGAGCAGTTGGTGCCCTGGGGAAGCTGGATCGTCGGCAGCGAAAACTGGCTGATTTCGCCGGCCAGGTTCGGCCAGCCGGGACATGGCCATGCCGCCCATCTCACCAAAATCTTTTCGCCGACCCTGATCAACGACTTCAGCTTCGGCAAGGGCTATAACAAGGTCTACGCCGATTTCACCGATCAGAGCGCGGTGTCCCGCTCCCGGCTTGGCGATTTTCCGTCCTGGTTCGGCAACGCCAACTACATCCCCAACGTCACCTTCGGCGCCACCTATCCGCCCAGCCCCGTCAATGCCACCCTCTTTGCCGGGCTTCCCTACCTCAACTACACCGATATCTACGTCTTCAACGACAACCTGAGCAAAACCATCGGCCGGCATAACCTTAAGACCGGCGTCTATGTCGAGCGAACTGGCAAGCTTTCGCCTGTAGTGCTGGCCTATCGCGGCTCCCTGAGCTTCGCCCGAAACACCCTGAACCCCTACGACTCGAACAATGGCTTTTCCAACGCCCTGCTGGGCAACTACTATTCCTACGCCGAAGGCTCCAAGCGTCTGAATGGCGATTGGTGGTTCTGGAACGTGGAGTGGTATGTGCAGGACAACTGGCGCGTCACCAGCCGCCTCACCCTGGACTACGGTGTGCGGTTCTATCACCTCCCCGGTGTTACCGATAACAACGGCGTGATGGCCACCTTTTATCCTTCCGCCTACAGCACTGCCAACGCTCCGGCCATCTACCGGCCCGCCATCAATCCGGCCAACAATACGCGCATGGCCCAAAATCCGCTGGATGGCAGCTTTGCGCCCGCCACGCTGATCGGCGCCTTCGTACCCAATACCGGCAGCATCTCCAACGGCATGATGGTCGCCGGCCAGGGCGCTCCCGACAGCTTGGCCAGGACCACGGCCCTGGACGTATCCCCTCGCTTCGGGCTCGCCTGGGATGTGCTCGGTACCGGTAAACTGGCCGTTCATGCGGGCTTTGGCACGTTCAAAGACCGCACCAGCATCCTGCCGGCCGTGAATTCTTCCGGCGCTCCTCCGATCGCCTATACGCCGACCGCCTACTTCGGCAACGTCAGCACCCTGAGCCAGAGCACCGGCTATCTCTCGCCCAGTTCCATCAGCACGTTCACCGGACGGGCGAAGACCCCTACCACCATGAACTTCAGCTTCGGCATTCAGACCATGGTGAAAGATACGTCGATCGACGCCTCTTACGTCGGCGGTCTCTCGCGCCACCTGTGGATCAATCGCCCGATCAACAACATCCCGATCGGCGCCCACTTCAACTCCGCAAATATCGACCCCACCACCAAGGCGCCGCTGCCGGATAACTTCCTGCGGCCCTACCAGGGATGGAGCAGCATCACCGCCGCGGAGTTCGCCGGCACCTCCAACTACAACGCCTTCCAACTGAAGATCGAGCGGCGCTATCGCGGCGGTCTGCAATATGGCATCGCCTACACCCTCTCGAAGGCTCTGGGCGTGGAAAGCACGGAATACGACGCCGTAAGCGGCTATTTCTCGCCGCGGCAGTGGAACTATGGACCGATCTCCAACAACCGGTCGCAGGCCTTGATCTTCAACTACTCCTACGATCTGCCTTCCCTGGGCCGTAGGAACAACTGGAAGGCCGTCGGCTATGTGACCGATCACTGGACCATCAGCGGCATCACCAGCTTTGTCAGCGGTGCTCCTTATATGCCGACTTTTTCAACAACCGATGGCCGGGATATTACCGGAGCCTCCGAAGCCGCGCGCATCACTGTGACGGGCAAGCCCAATGCCGGCCCCAACGGACTGAATCCCAACGCCTTCGCCAGCACGCCCATAGGCAGTTTCGGAAATGCCATGCCCGGCATGTTGCAGGGACCGGGCCAGAACAACTGGGATGTCGCTCTCGGTAAACGCATTCCGATTCGCTCGGAAGAGCGCTATCTCCAGTTCCGCGCCGAGCTTTTCAACGCCTTCAACCACACCCAGTACAACGGGATTGACGCGAACTTCCTGTTCAATTCGGCCGGCCAGCAGGTCAGCCCGACCCTCGGGGTCTATAACAGCGCGCGCACTCCCCGCATCATCGAGCTGTCGCTCCGGTTCGCTTTCTGACGAGGAGTCCAAAATTACTATAAAAATACTATTGGACAAACTACTCCGAAATGTGCTAGTCTGAAATCAATACAGACAGCATCCCTAGCGACGAGACCCCTCCCGTTGCTAGCCCCTCTGAGTGCATGGCCCCGGGAACCCAGCCCGGGGCCTTAAATTTTTACCCCTCAGGATTTTCTCACCCGCAAGCTTGCCAGCAAAAAGCCGTAGCGTGCGCTTCAGCGCGCAGCGTCGACGCTCTCGTCGACGTTCGGATGGTTTCAAAAACACCCTGGCACTGCTCGATCGCGCCCCCTGAGCGTCGGCCGGGGCGGCTGGACAGCGCGATCAATCCCGGTGTGACGCGTGCGGCGCCGGCGCTGCCGCTAAATGCCGCAGCTTGTCTGGATTGCGCACCGCGTAGAGTGCCCGAATGACGCCGCCTTCAATCTCGAACGCCGTAGTCTGCACAGGCCCCTCCGGTCCGTCCACAATGATACCGGGCAGGCCGTTGATCATCGCAAAGCGCAGCGTGAAGTCCTCACGCCACCCTTTGCGCGTGGCGCCGGCCAGGAACCGCCCCACGCGATCGGCGCCGTCGAGCACGTTCAGCGCCGCCGCAGCCTTGCCGCCGCCGTCCGTCTCGAGATGCGCATCGCTCGCGAGCAACTGCGTCAGCGCATGGAGATCGCCGGAACGCGCCGCCGCTACGAATGCGGAGATGAGCTGGGCATGCTTCTCATCGATCTTGCCCGGACGCGCCGGAGGCGACGCGGTGCCGCGTGGTCGTGCCGCGCGAACGTGCGAGCGGGCGCGGGCGGCAAGCTGCCGGCACGCCGCCTCGCTCCGCTGCAAGGTAGCCGCCACCTCGCTAAACGAAAAATCGAACACGTCGTGCAGTAGAAAAGCTGCCCGCTCGAGCGGCGAGAGCCGGTCCAGCGTCAGAAGCAGCGCGATGGACAAATCCTCAGCCAGTTCCGTGCGGCTGTCGGATGCGAGCTCTGCCGTGTCGACCACCGGCTCCGGCAGCCAGGGGCCGACATATTCCTCGCGCCACGCCCGCGCCGACGTCAACATGTCGAGACAGATCCGCGTAGTCGTCGTCATCAGAAACGCTCTCGGGTCCGATACTTTTTCGCGGTCGGCCGCATGCCAGCGCAGGTACGTCTCCTGCACCGCGTCCTCGGCGTCGGCGATCGAGCCAAGCATGCGGTAGGCAAGACCGAGCAGGCGCCGGCGGTGCGGCTCGAAGCTCGCGGCCGGATTCGACATCGCGCTCGCGGAGTTCACGGCGTGCGCAGCGCCATATCCACCGGCGCCGAAACCCGGCCATGATCGAACATCACAGGTGTGCCGCCAACCACGACGCGCATGCACGCCTTGCCGTGGCCGAGAGCGTACTTGACAGTGGGATAAATTCGCGCCGCTGTGATGGCGAAAGCCAGGCTGACAACGGCGCGCCGTCCCCAGCGCTTTACGATCTCCTCCCGATATTCATCGGCGGCAGCATCGTGCGCCAATGTGGCGCGCGTGAAATTCCATACCAGTGCGACCTCCGGCGGCATCGCGTCGGGCTTGTCGGTGAGTACCGCCCGTAGTACCGCGGGACGAACGCCCGCGCGCTCCGCCATCGCGACGGCAAGCTGCGTGCAAGGACCGCAGTCCTCACTGCGCACGGCGGTAATGCCGGCGGCGAACCATGCCTCGTTCGGCACATCACGCCGGAACTGCCCCAGGGCAGTAACGCGGGAAAATAGCCATGCCGCGCGCGGACTTACGTCGATTATGTCGCGCATATAACTGGCGTCGTAGTTCCAGTCCCGTTCAAACTTGCCGATGAATCTTTTCAGTGCCCATTGGATCATGTGCTCCTCCTGTCTCCAAATGTGAGACGGGACAGGGATTCGGAATGTGACATGACTACAAATCGACGGCAATCACTTCGTGGTCCAGGACGGAAGGCACCTGCAGGTCGAGCCAGCCGTCGCGAACGCTGATCGCTGGCTTCGCGCCGCTCACCAGCAGGTGTACCTGGCTTACTCGTGCGTCGCGCGGTAGCCGGATGCGGACCGCCTGCGCCCCCACGGGCACCAGTTCCCGGATCGGCCCCTTCATCATCATGGGGTTGGTGAGGTTGACCAGGTGGGCG
>CAZMRK010000024.1:0-11588 GCA_964568355.1 uncultured Solibacteraceae bacterium
TTTGGTCTTTGTCCCGCTGTAATAGTTGGTGGTGGTCACCACGAACCGGATCTGATCCCCCGACAAAGAACCCTCGGAGATCGGAAGATCGAACTCGTCCCCGAACATCTTGCCGGTCAGCGTCTGACCCTCCAGCTTAAAGCCAAATGCCAAGTCTTCCAGTTCGCCGCGGCGACCTTGCTGCTGCCCCATCCAGATCCCGTTGACGCCCGCGGCCAGCGCACATGCAGCACACAAGACAGCACCCAGAGCGGATCGCACAATCAGGCGGCTCATTTATGAGAATCATACCATCCCGCCGATCGGCGAACACCAAGACATCCCCGACGGTGATAACGTAGTAGGAGCAGTTTGGTCCACTCCGGCGAGTTGACGTGGACGGTCTTTCGCTATGAATCTGGGTAAAGTCCACGCTGGCGTGATTTTCCTTGCAGTCTCGGCTGCCGCCCAACCACCTGCCGCCCAACCACCTGCCGCCCCATATAACGCCTCCGAGGGCCGGCAATTCATCCGTACGAACTGTACCGGCTGCCACTCTGGAAAATCGCCCGCCGGCGGCTTCGATATCACGCGACTTGCCCTGCCGGCCAGTTTTCACGACCGGCCGGATGCCTGGACCAAGGCCTCCCTGCGAGTACATAACGGCGAGATGCCGCCCAAGGCTGCTCTGGCAGTGGAAAAGCGCGAAGCCTTTGTGAACTGGGTGGAGCAGAGCCTGAGAAGCGCCGCGTGCGCGGACGGCCTGGTCCCCGGTCCGGCGCCGGTCCGCCGCCTGAGCCGGACGCAATACACCGCCACGGTCCGCGATCTCCTCAACCTCCACGTGGATGTGGGGGCAACACTGCCTCCCGATAGCGCGGGCGGCGAGGGTTTCGACAACGCCGCTGAGACGCTGTTCCTGTCGCCGGTTTACGCGGAAAAATACCTGGAGGCCGCGAAACTCGCTCTGAGCTACGCCTCAAAAGACCGCCGGTCCCGCGCCAGATTTCTGGTCTCTGCTCCCGGCCCTGGCGTAACACCCGAGGCTGCGGCACGGGCGACTTTGGAAGAGTTCTTGCCGAGGGCCTTTCGCCGTCCCGTGGACCCGGCCGATCTGGACTTCTATCTGGGCCTGTTCTCCGCCGCGTCGACGCGTGGTGAATCCTTCGAGGAATCGATCCTCTACACCCTTCGCGCAGTATTGATATCGCCCCAGTTTCTGTTCCGCCCGGAGCCTCGGAACACGACCGGGCAGATGCGCCTGCTGGACGATTACTCGCTCGCGTCCAGACTCTCGTATTTCCTTTGGGGCAGCACCCCGGATAGCCTGCTGCTGGCCCTCGCTGAGGAGGGAAAACTAAAGGATCCCGAGGTGCTCCAGGGCCAGGTCGCGCGTATGCTGCGCAATCAAAAGTCCGTAGATTTCGCCCAGAGCTTCGTCGATCAGTGGCTTCGCATCCGGGACCTGGGTCAGGCGTTCCAGCCCGATCCGCAGTTGTTCCCCGAATGGAAGGACTCGGAACTGCAAGGCGACATCAAGAATCAGCCTGTCTTGTTTTTCCGGGAAATCCTCGTTCACGACCTGTCGATTCTGGATTTTCTCGACTCCAACTGGACCATCGCCACCAGGAAGCTGCAGAAGGTGCTGTACGGAACAAATATCAAACCGGCACGGCCCAACAATCAGGAGCAGCCGCAGCGCATTGAACTACCCGAAGGCAGCCATCGCGGCGGCCTGCTCGGGATGTCGGCTGTTCTGGCGATTTCGTCTCATCCACACCGCACCAGCCCCGTGCTCCGCGGAAAGTGGCTGCTGGAAACGATCCTCGGTACCCCGCCGCCACCGCCGCCCCCCAACGTTCCAAAGCTCGAAGAGGCCAAGGCAGGCGATGTGCCCGCCACTTTACGCGAGCGGCTCGCACAGCACCGGGCCAATCCCGTGTGCGCGAGTTGTCACAGCCGCATCGACCCGCTCGGATTCGCGCTGGAAAACTTCGACGTCCTGGGGCGCTGGCGTACCGAGGATGCCGGCAAGCCGATCGATGCCAAGGGAGAACTGCCCGATGGCACGATCTTCGACGGTCCCGACCAGCTCAAGGCCGAGTTGATGCGAAAGAAAGATTTATTTGTACGGAACTTCGTCCGAAAGGTGCTCGGGTACGCACTTGGACGGGGACTGACCCTCCAGGATTCGTGTACAGTGGATAGCATCGTAGCTGACGTGGAGCGCAACAATTATCGTGCGCAGGCCCTGATCAATGCGGTGGTAATGAGTGTGCCGTTTCGCTACCAGGGGGCCGCGCCGTCTGGCGCTCCGAAGCAGGTTTCCAGAAGGGCAGAGCAACAGGAGAAGAACCCATTATGATCCCCCGGCACAAACCGCTGTCTCGCCGAACCGTCTTGCGGGGTGCAGGCGTTGCGCTCGGATTACCGTGGCTGGAGGCCATGGCCCCCTCGGCAATTGCCGGCGCTACATCGCCTGCGTCGAACTCGCCCGTACGCATGGCCGTGCTTTACATGGCAAACGGCGTCAATCCCTCCCAGTGGACGCCGGAGGGCAAAGGCAAGGACTTTCAGTTATCCTCGACGCTCAAGCCCTTGGAGGACCTGAAGGATCAGCTCCTGATTTTCAGCAATCTCTGGAATGCGGCGGCCAACACCGGCGACGGGCATTACGCGAAAGAGTCAAGCCTGCTCACTTGCACCACGATCACGAAGACGCTGGGTGTCGACATCAACATCCATGGGCCCTCCATGGATCAAGTGGCGGCGCAGCGAGTGGGTGAACGGACCCCTCTCCCTTCGTTGGAGTTGGGTATCGAGCCGGAATCAACAGGCGTGGATGCGAATGTCGGCTACACACGCGTATATGGATGCCATATCGCGTGGAGCGGCCCCACCACCCCCCTGGCGCGAGAAACCAATCCGCGGTCGGTGTACGCACGCCTCTTCCGGGCAGCGTCTCCCACGGGAAATTCCGGCAAGCAGGACACGTTGCTGCTCGACCGCGTACTCGACCAGTCCAGAAAGATGAGATCCCAACTCGGTGCCGGCGATCAGGCGCGCCTGGATGAATACCTGTCGATCATCCGATCCCTTGAGGTGCGAATGGAGCGCGCCGCTGATCCCAAGCGTACCTGGAAACCGCTGGTCCCCCTCAACTCCGCCCCCGAGCCGGCCGAGAATCCGGCGACGCACCAGGAGCATGTCCGCCTGATGCTTGACATGATCGCGCTCGCGTTTCAGAGCGATACGACGCGTATCAGCACTTTCATGTTCGGCAACGCCGTCAGCGGAGTCAATTTCCGTTTCCTCGAAGGCGTCACCGATTCGCACCACGAGATCTCCCACCACTCCAACGATCCCGAGAAACTGCGGCAGTATGCGCTGATCAACCGCTGGCACGTCGAGCAGTACGGCTATCTGCTGCGCAAGCTCCGCGAGATGAAGGAAGGCGAACAGTCCGTACTGGACAACTCGATGATCATGTTCGCTTCCGCGCTGTCTGATGGCAACAAGCACGATCCGCATCATCTGCCGATCGTCCTGGCGGGCCGCGCCGGCGGCCGTCTCGCGTCCGGCCAGCACCTGGTGTACGGCGAGGATTCTCCGGCGTCGAATCTGTACGTATCCATGCTCGACGCCTTTGGCACTCCCGTAGACCGTTTCGCGGACAGTACCGGCCCGCTTCCCGGCGTCCTGGCCTGAAGTCGCCAACTGCTCGGTAGTGATATAGCTCTGCTACCTTTTTGCGCGTTCAGCAACAACGCATTTCCACAGCGCTCTTTCCCGCTACCCGGCTCAGTTTTTCTGAAACTGCCTGCCGGATGCAGGCTCTCGAAAGGGTGGCGAAGCTCGCCGAACCCATTGGCGCTGCATCGAAATATTTTGGGCGCTCGATCAGAAATAGCTATTGGACTCCCATCTTCCGGTGTGTTAGCTTTTGTAACAATTCAGTGACCGCTACGTAGCGAACTTACTGTGGTGCCAAGTCGCCTGCAGTCTTCGGGGGGTAGAGCTGTGTCTTAGTCAACTCGATACTACCGTCGAAAGTCGGAGTCCTTTTGTCTTTCCGTGGAGTGCCTGATCAGGGTGTGCACACGGAATCTTACCCGGTTTTGCTTCGGAATACTTCACACACGGGGCTTATTATTCGTAACACCACCGTACTCTGACCGAGTGATTCGATTCGTCCGCTTGCTGGCGTGCGCGGTTCTGTTCCGTCGCTGAACCGCCGCCGAAAGGGAGTGGACTTCACGGTCAGAACACTAGATTCGCAAAAGGCGCCTTGCACGCCTGGGAAAGGGGCTGACTTATGGCTCAACGAAGGATCGGCACTAAATGGGGGCCCGCTCACAAATGTGGATCCGTTTTCTTTATGCTGTTGGGCTTGCATACCCTGGCCCCGCCGTCAAGTGCGCAAGGCAACCTGGGTCCGATTACGGTTGGCGCCGGGCTGCGAACCAGCTTTAGTCACACGGCAACCGATGGTGCGGCATCTACCGATTCTTTTCAACTCGACAGTGCCCGTATCTACATCAGTGGTCCTGTGGTGGACAAAATTAGGTTCATGTTCAACACAGAGTATGACGGTGTCAACAACAAGATCGGAGTCCTGGACGCCGTAGCGCAGATCGACGTGTCTCCCGTGTTCCACATCTGGGCGGGCCGCTTCCTGCCGCCGAGCGACCGGGCCAATCTGTACGGTCCCTACTATGCCCACCAGTGGGGAGTGTATACAGACGGCATTCAGGACGGATACCCATTTGTCTTTCAGGGCCGGGACAACGGGGTTGTCTATTGGGGCGACTTCGCCAAGAAGGTGAAGGTTTCAGTCGGTGCGTTCGACGGACGGTCGGCGAACGGAAATCGCAAAGTCATTGGGGCCGCTCGCATCCAGATCGATTTTTGGGACAAGGAGGACGGCTACTACCTGAATGGAACTTACTATGGCGATAAGAACCTGCTGGCAATCGGCGGAGCCACTCAGATTCAGGACGGGCACACTGCGACAACGGTCGATTTCCTCCTCGAAAGGAAACTGCCGAACGCCGGAGTCGTGTCGATCGAAAGCGAATATTCCAACTACAACCGGTTGGGCGGCTACGACGCAAACTACGCTAAGAGCCAAGGGGCCTATGTGCTTGGAAGCTACCTCTTCCCGAAGAAAGTTGGGATGGGGCAGTTCGAACTCCTCGGAAAGTATGCCAAGGCGGGGTTTAGCCACGGAGTCCACGCGAACTACAGCCAGAAGACCGGCGAGGTGAACTTCAATTACGTCATCAAGCAGTTCAATGCGCGTGTGATGTCGTTCTATAGGAACATCACTTTCGACAGGGAGAAAAACGATACCTGGCAAGCCGGGGTCGGCTTACAGATTCAGATGTGAAGTGTCGTTTCGAAACTCGGAACGAAGGAGCAAGACATGAGACGAAAGGCAATTTCCGCGGCGGCGTGGCTGTTGATCGCCGGAGGGCTCATCTCCAATCTCGCTGTTGCGCAGAACACAATCAAAGTCGGAGTGCTGCACTCTCTTTCAGGTACGATGGCCATCAGTGAAACGACACTGAAGGACACCATTCTGATGATGATCGATGCTCAGAACAAGAAGGGCGGATTGCTGGGCAAGAAGCTGGAACCGGTCGTCGTCGATCCGGCATCGAATTGGCCGCTCTTCGCCGAAAAGGCAGCGCAGTTACTCGAAAAGGATAAAGTTGCGGTAGTCTTCGGATGTTGGACCTCGGTTTCCAGAAAGTCGGTATTGCCGGTTTTTGAGAAGGACAACGGGCTGCTTTTCTACCCCGTGCAATATGAAGGCGAAGAGTCCTCCCGGAACGTTATCTATACCGGCGCGGCTCCGAACCAGCAGGCGATCCCGGCGGTGGATTATCTGATGAAAGAAATTGGTGTGAAGCGCTGGGTTCTGGAAGGAACCGATTATGTATATCCGCGTACCACTAACAAGATACTCGAGGCATATCTGCTTTCGAAAGGCGTAAAAAGCCAGGATATATCGATCAATTACACGCCCTTCGGTTACTCGGACTGGCAGACCCGTGTGGCTGCCATCAAGAAGTTCGGCTCGGCGGGCAAGAAGACGGCCGTCGTATCCACGATCAATGGTGATGCCAACGTTCCGTTCTACAAGGAGCTTGGCAACCAGAAGGTTTCGGCGGAGGACATCCCGGTGGTTGCCTTTTCGGTCGGGGAAGAGGAACTGTCGGGCCTCGATACCAAACCGCTTATCGGACACCTGGCCGCCTGGAACTATTTTGAGAGCATTCACACACCTGTCAACAAAAAGTTCATCGATCAATGGCACGCCTTTATTAGGAATTCAAAGCGAACAACCAACGATCCGATGGAGGCGCACTACATTGGCTTCAACCTGTGGGTCAAAGCCGTGGAGAAGGCCAAGTCTACCGATGTGAACCAAGTCCTCGCGGCGCTCCCCGGTACGGAGACAGCGAACCTCACGGGCGGCATCGCCAAGGTATTGCCGAATCATCACATCACGAAGCCGGTTTACATCGGCGAGGTAAAGGCCGATGGCCAGTTTAACGTGGTTTGGAAATCCGCAGGCCCGGTGCCGGGCGATGCCTGGTCCGATTACCTGCCGGGCAGCAAGAACATCGAGGCGGACTGGGTCACGCTGCGCTGCGGCAACTACAATAAAATTACCAAGAAGTGTTCGGGGCAGAACTACAAGTAATGAAATACGGCCGCCTGGATGGACAGTGGCTGTGGATGCTGCTGTTCTTCCTTTGCTCTGTGGTTCCTGCAAACTCCCAACCTTCCCAGGATGCCGCATTTCTGTTGATTCTCGGCGAACTGCGGGAAGCGCCGTACTCTGAGAAGGCAGGTATTGTCGAACGGCTGGGCCAGACCGGTCATCCGAGCCTCCGCGTGGTCCTCACGGCACTCATGGAAGACCGGCTCTATTTCCGCAACAACGATCAGCGTATCTTCATCGTCAAGTCGAGCGAGGGCGATCCACTCGCCCTGATCGATCCTTTGTCCCTGAAGGGTGCCGGATCGGCTCCCGCGGGAGATCTCACTGCAATCGGCACAAACAACAGTTTGCGGCGCATGTTGAGAACGACCGTGGCGCGATTTGGATTGTCGAGCCCGGAATCCGCCGTTCGCCGGGATGCGGTGCGGGAGATGTTGCACTCGCTGGACGACCAGGCGATAACGCTGCTCAAGGAGCGAAACGTCGTCGAAACGAATTCCGGCGTGAGGAGAGAGATCGCTACGGCCTTGGCGTTAGCCGGCCTGAACAGCCCGGACGCCAAGACGCGCCTCGACGCCATCGCCACGCTGAAAGGCAGCCTCAGCCAGGATGTGCGGAATCGGCTGGCGCTCTTTCTGGAAAAATCTACAGACGGCAGCTATGCGGAGAGCGATGGGAGCGTGCGCCAGGCCGCCGCCGCGGCGGTGCAAGCCATCGATGGCTGGCGCAACTTTTATTCGGGAGTCGAGACCCTGTTTTTTGGGCTGAGCCTGGGGTCGGTGCTGGTTCTGGTGGCCATTGGACTGGCAATCACGTTTGGTGTTGTAGGGGTCATCAACATGGCGCATGGCGAGATGATGATGCTGGGCGCCTACACCACCTACTCCGTTCAGTTGGCTATGGCTGGACACATCGGACTCTCCATCCTCGTGGCGGTTCCGGCCGCATTCCTCGTCGCCGGGTTGACGGGCGTGCTGATGGAGCGGACAATTATCCGGTTTCTTTACGGAAGACCGCTGGAGACTTTGCTCGCAACGTTTGGTGTGAGCCTCTTGCTGCAACAATTGGTCCGGTCGATTTTTTCCGCGCTCAACCGGTCGGTGGTGACACCCGAATGGATGAGTGGCTCCCTGCGGTTGAACGATGCTCTCACCATCACCTACAACCGGCTTTACACTGTGATCTTCACGCTGATTATTTTCTCCTTGAGCCTGCTGGTGTTAAAGCGTACCCGCATAGGCCTCGAGATCCGGGCTGTTTCGCAGAATCGAGCCATGGCCAAAGCGATGGGCATCCGCACGGAGTGGGTCGACGCATTAACATTTGGACTCGGATCGGGTATCGCCGGCGTCGCCGGTGTCGCGCTGAGCCAGTTGACGAATGTGGGGCCGAATCTGGGGCAATCCTATATCATTGATTCATTCATGGTCGTAGTTTTCGGCGGTGTTGGAAATCTCTGGGGGGCGCTCATCGGCGGTGTGTCGATGGGGATCGTCAACAAACTGCTCGAACCATACGCCGGGGCTGTACTGGCAAAGATTCTTGTCCTTGTCGGGCTGATCCTTTTTATTCAAATCCGGCCGCGCGGACTGTTTCCGCCAGCCGGCCGTGCGGCCGAGGATAAGTGAGGATACGTAGCGGTGGGGGTTAGCTAGAAGTGCTCGGTCTCCTGAATGGACGCACAGGCGGTGATCGGGGAGGGAAATGGTTTCTGACGGCGCTCACTCTCGTGACCATTGCGGTACCCCTCTTCAACCAGGTGATTCCTTCGTCATCCCCTTTCCATCTCTCCACCTATGGGATCACCCTCATTGGAAAGTATCTATGCTATGCCATGCTGGCTTTGGCCGTCGATCTGATTTGGGGATATTGCGGCATCCTAAGCCTTGGGCATGCGGCGTTTTTTTCACTCGGCGGCTATGCGATGGGCATGTATCTGATGCGGCAGATCGGGCCAAGGGGCGTGTATGGCGATCCCATATTGCCTGACTTCATGGTGTTTCTGAATTGGAAGTCCTTGCCCTGGTTCTGGTACGGTTTTAACCATTTCCCGATCGCACTGGTCATGATGGCGCTCGCGCCGGCACTACTGGCACTCGTGTTCGGTTGGTTCGCATTCCGCTCGCGCGTCACCGGCGTATATTTTTCCATCATCACCCAGGCGCTTACTTACGCCTTGATGCTGGCGTTTTTTCGCAACGACATGGGGTTCGGCGGAAACAACGGGTTCACGGATTTCAAAGACATTTTGGGCTTTGACCTGCACTCCGACCGCACTCGCGTGATACTGCTCGTGATCACTTCCGCCGCCCTCGCGGCAAGCTACGCGGCTTGCCGCTTCATTGTCGATTCCCGCGCCGGCCGGGTGCTGTGCGCCATTCGGGACGCGGAGAGCCGGGCGCGTTTTCTCGGTTACCCCGTCGACTCATTCAAGCTGTGGCTTTTCGTGTTTTCAGCCGTGGTCGCCGGCATCGCAGGCGCTCTCTATGTGCCGCAAATCGGGATCATCAACCCCAGCGAGTTTTCCCCGATCAATTCCATCGAGGTCGTCATATGGGTGGCGGTCGGAGGTCGAGGCACGCTCTACGGTGCAATAGCCGGCGCAGTGCTGGTGAACTATGCCAAAACGTATTTCACCGGCGCCTTTCCGGAGGCGTGGCTCTATGCCCTTGGTGCGTTATTTATTCTCGTAACACTGTTTCTGCCGCGTGGAGTCATCGGCCTTGTCTCGGCACGGAGCAAAAGCAAATGAACGGCTGCGAATACATTCCCGCGGAGTGTAGTCATTGAAGAGGGTCCACGACAAGAGGCTCTATCTCGAAGACGTAACCGTTAGCTTCGACGGTTTTAAGGCGCTCAACGAACTCTCGCTCTACGTCGATCCCGGGGAACTGCTCTGCATCATCGGCCCCAACGGCGCCGGCAAAACCACCATGATGGATGTCATCACGGGGAAAACGCGCCCGGATTCCGGAACGGCGTGGTTTGGCGAAGACATCGATCTGCTCAAGTTGTCCGAGCCGGAAATCGTTGCTGCTGGAATCGGACGAAAGTTTCAAAAGCCAACCGTGTTCGAGCAGTTATCGGTTTTCGAAAACCTCGAACTGGCATTGGCCGGAGTCCGCTCGTTCCTGAAAACCCTGCGCGCCCGCCTTACGGCTGCACAGCGGAACAGAATCGACGAAGTATTGGACATTATCGGCCTCACGGAACAGCGCGGGGCGCCGGCAAGAATTCTCGCGCACGGCCAGAAGCAGTGGCTCGAAATCGGGATGCTCCTCATGCAGAACCTCGAACTGCTTCTGGTTGACGAGCCGGTTGCCGGCATGACGCCGCACGAAATTGAGCACACGGCCGAACTCCTCCTTTCCCTTGCGGGCGAACACTCGATTGTCGTGGTGGAGCACGATATGTCCTTCGTTCGATCGATCGCCCGGCGTGTCACGGTATTGCACGAAGGACACGTCATCGCCGAGGGCAATATGGACAAAGTGCAGAACGACCCGCGCGTCATCGAGGTCTATCTGGGAGTGTGAGCGTGTTGACAATCGAAGGTATGAACCAGTTCTACGGCGGCAGCCACACGTTGTGGGACGTGAATCTCACCGTCTCTCCCGGATCTCGTATGTGCCTGATGGGCCGCAACGGAATGGGCAAGACAACGCTGCTGAAGTGCATCATGGGTCTGCAGCCGGTGAGCTCCGGCTCCATCCGATTCGACGGCGGCGACCTGGTGAAGTGCTCCGCCGAGGAGCGGGCCAGGCTTGGCATTGGCTACGTGCCGCAGGGGCGGGAGATTTTTTCGCACCTGACCGTGGAGGAAAACCTGCGCGTCGGTCTGGGCGTGCGCAGGAACGGACCCCGCGCGATTCCAAGCCGGATCTTCGATTTGTTTCCCGCGCTGAAGCAAATGCTGAAGCGGCTTGGCGGCGATCTCTCGGGCGGCCAGCAGCAGCAGCTCGCCATCGGCCGTGCTCTTGTGCTCGAGCCGAAGCTGCTGATTCTAGACGAGCCGACCGAAGGAATTCAGCCCAATATCGTCCACGAGATCGGCGATGTCATTCTGAAACTCAACCGGGAAGAAGCTCTTACCGTGCTGCTGGTCGAGCAGAAGTTGCCGTTCGCGCGGCGGGTGGCCAGCGAGTTTTGCATTCTCGACAAGGGCCGCCGCGCCGCTGCTGGCGCCATCGGCGAACTGACGGATGACGTGGTACGCGCCCACCTGAGCGTGTGAGGTCCGGATGAAGCGGGCTAAGGAGTGTTGCTCCCGTGCGAGTGGCCGTGGCCATGGCCATGAGTATGACCTTCGGCAGGGGGAACTCCGGACGCGGTGAGGCCGCGGGCCCGCTGATCGTTGAGCCAATCGATGACATGGGAGAGCCCTTCGCCGGTTTTCAGATTCGTGAAAACAAATGGAAGCTCCCCCCGTATCCGGCGTGAATCGCGATCCATGACGTCCAGCGAGGCTCCCACATAGGGCGCCAGGTCGATCTTGTTGATTACCAGCAGTCCGCTGCGGCGAATTCCTGGGCCACCTTTCCGGGGGATCTTGTCTCCGCCCGATACGTCGATGACATAAATCGATGTATCGACAAGATCGGGGCTGAAGGCGGCAGCCAGGTTGTCCCCTCCACTTTCAACGAAGACCAATTCAAGGCCGGCATGCTCGCTTTCCAACTCCGCGATTGCCTCGAGATTCATCGAGGCATCCTCGCGAATCGCGGCATGGGGGCAACCGCCGGTCTCTACGCCTCGGATGCGATTGAGCGGGAGCGTACCCTGCCTCATCAAAAACTCGGCATCTTCTTTGGTATAAATGTCGTTCGTCACGACGCCAAGGTTCACCGCGGGCCACAGCTTGCGGATCAACTGATCG
>CAZMRK010000025.1:0-3410 GCA_964568355.1 uncultured Solibacteraceae bacterium
CGATCGCCGGATTCAGCTTGTGGCACTCCTCGGTCACGATCGCCACCCCGTGCGCCCAGTGCCGCACCCAATCCCGCAGGTCGATGCTCCCCTGCCCGCCGGCGCCGAAAAACTTGCGATAGAAGAAGCCCTCGGTCAGCAGAACGTAGCCGCGGATCTCGGGAAACTCGGTGACAATCTCGCGTACCAGCTTGCGCAGCCCCGCCTCGTTGTCCGGCTCGCCCGTATAGAGGTACACAATCGGACAATAGAGGTCGATCCCGTAGCGCGCCGCACGCCGGATCAGGTCGTGCACCCGCGCCGGATCCTGCTTCTTCATCTTGTCCCAATAGGGCGGCGGTCCCGGCACGCCATTGGGATTTACATAAACCGAGGCATAGATCGAGTCGAACCCATAGCGCGGCAGCAGTGCCAGGTACGCGTCCGGCCACTCTTCCCAGCCCAGGCCGGAGAGCGTCATCCGAGCCTGAAACTTGCTGTGTCGCGTGGTGTCCAGGCTGCGCGGCAGAATCGGCGCCTCTCGCAGGTCCATGCGCTGCTCCAGGTGATAAAGTCCATACATGGCGCCGCGCTCGTCATAGCCGCATACCGTAATCCGCTCGGGCGAGATCTGGATACGATAATCCTTGCGCCGCTCGAGCGCGGGACCGCAGCCCGGCAGTTGCTCGCGCGTCCCGGCCACGATCGTCTGCCGCATTCCGGCCCAATCGCTCAGGGAGGCTCGCGGTTCGAGCGTCAGCCGGGTCTGCATGTCGCGCTCCAGGTGATCGCGCAGGTCCTGCGCCGCGTTGCGCAGCGGCTCTCCGGCCGAGGCGGGAATGGCGATCCGCCAGCCGCTCGCCGGCAGCAGCAGGTCGCCGGCCCCGGGACGGACAGAAGGATTGCGCCGCACGCGCGGCGCGCCCTCGCTCAGAATGCGATGGAACGTATAGGGAGCTTCGATGGGCAGTACGGCGTTGGCTTTGGCCGCGAATGCGGCCGCGGTGACCGGAGCTTGGGCGAATAGCGAAGCGGCCGCCATCGCAGCCATCACCAGCACGTATACTGATTGCATACAATTACCCTATGCAGCGGCAGGTATGCTGTCAAGTTGCGGAGAACTTGCATGAGAGAGACCTTATATGAGAAACGCTGACTGGTCGCGCCGCGAATGGCTGGCAGGCGCGGCCGTGGCGCTGGGAGCGCCAGGACGGAAAAAATCGCCAATGACGGATAAAGGATACATCGACGCGCACGTACACGTGTGGACGCCGGACATGACCCACTATAAGCGGCAGACCGGCGAGCATTACCAGCCGGCGAGTTTCACGCCGGACGAACTGCTGGCCCACGCCAAGCCCCTGGGGGTGAACCGCGTGATGCTGATCCAGATGAGCTTCTATCGCTACGACAACGCCTACATGCTCGACGCCATCGCCAAATATAAGGGCGTCTTCTCCGGCGTCGCCATTGTGGACGAAAATTCTCCCCAGGTGGCAGCCGAGATGGTGCACCTGCGGCCCAAAGGCGTGCGTGGCTTTCGCATCGCCCCGGGCAGCAATCCGGACACCTGGCTGGATACGCCCGGCATGGCAGCCATGTGGAAGACCGGCGCCGAGCATCACATGGCCATGTGCCCCTTGCTCAACCCCAACGCCCTGGCCGCGGTCGGCCGCATGTGCACCAAGTTCCCCGAGACCACCGTCGTCATCGATCACATGGCGCGCATCGGCGCCAGCGGTCAGATTCGCAGCGAGGACGTGAAGCAGCTAACCGACCTGGCCAAACACCCCCGCGTCCACGTAAAGATCTCGGCCTTCTACGCTCTGGGCAAGAAGCAGTATCCCTACACCGACCTGGCGGACCTGATCCATCGCCTCTACGATGCCTACGGCCCGCAGCGCCTGATGTGGGCTACCGACTGCCCTTTCCAGGTGCAGAACGGCCATACCTATGCCGGATCGCTCGAACTGGTGCGCGACCGGCTCGATTTTCTCTCCGCTTCGGATCGCGAATGGCTGCTCGGCAAGACCGCCGAGCGTGTCTTCTTCTCCGCCTGAATCAGACGATCCCTTCGAACAGGATCGAAGTCAGGTACCGCTCGCCGGAATCGGGCAGAATCGCCACGATCGTCTTGCCCGCAAACTCCGGATCCTTGGCCAGCCGCACGGCCACCGCCGCTGCGGCTCCGCAGGAGATGCCGCTCAGAATGCCTTCCTCCCGCGCCAGGCGCCGCGCGAACTCGATGGCTTCGTCGTCGCTCACCTGCTCCACGCGGTCCACCAGCGAAAGGTCCAGCGTCTCGGGAATAAAGCCCGCGCCGATCCCCTGGACCTTGTGCGGTCCCGGCTTCAGCGGCTGTCCCGCCTGCTGCTGTGAGATCACCGGGCTGTTGACCGGTTCCACCGCTACGGAAAGGATCTTCTTCCCCTTCGTCTGCTTGATATACCGCGATACTCCCGTAATCGTGCCGCCAGTGCCCACGCCGGACACCAGCACATCGATCGCGCCTTCGGTATCGTCCCAGATCTCGGGACCCGTGGTCTGGAAGTGGATCTCCGGATTGGCTGGATTACGGAACTGCTGCAGCAGCACGTAGCGCCCCGGATCGGACTTCTGAATCTCCTCGGCCTTGGCGATGGCCCCCTTCATACCCAGGGGCCCCTCGGTCAAAATCAGCTTGGCTCCAAATGCTTTCAGCACCTTGCGCCGCTCGAGCGACATCGTCTCCGGCATGGTCAGCGTGATCGGATAGCCGCGGGACGCCGCCACGAACGCCAGCGCAATACCCGTATTGCCGCTGGTCGGCTCGATCAACTCGCTGTTCGGATGCAGCAGACCGCGTTTTTCCGCGTCCCACACCATGGCCGCGCCAATGCGGCACTTGACCGAATAAGCCGGATTGCGGCCTTCGATCTTGGCCAGCACCGTGGCCTGCGAATCCTTCGCCAGGCGCTTGAGCTGAATCAGGGGCGTGCGGCCGATGCTGAGTGAATTATCTTCAAAGATCATCTGGTTTCTCCTGAGTCCTCTACTCTATTGGGCACTTATAATACTTGACGCGCCAAAGACCACTCCCTTACGGTCGTGGCTCGGGAACACTTCCTGCGTGTCCTTGCATTTCAATCGCCTATTCCCGCGCCGGCCGCGGATATGCCCCCGTCGCGGTGGCCGGGTCGGCCTTGCGCGACTGGGCGTCCGCATAGGCTCGCTGGACCTCCGCGGGAAATCCGCCCAGCAGACGCCGGATGCGGCCTTCGATTTCCGCTACAACCTTCGGATTCTCCGGCGCCACGTCGTAGCTTTCGTCCGGATCGGTCGCCAGGTTGTAAAGCTCCGGCCGCGGCAATAGATAATTGTGGCGGCCTCCCGGCGGAGCCGGCCCGTAGGCGCCGCTATTGTGCCGCGCAACGTGCAGCTTCCAGCTCCCC
>CAZMRK010000026.1:0-7039 GCA_964568355.1 uncultured Solibacteraceae bacterium
CATACCCGTTTACGCTCCCGTGAGAATCAGGTCCACCCGCCGGCTTACTTCTTTCAGATACGCGGCATCCCCGTCCGGCAACTCCACGGTTGCCGATCCCTGGTATCCGATCTCAGTCAAGGCTTTGTAGACTTCCTTCCAGTTGATCTCTCCCTCGCGCAGCGGCACGAACGCCGCCTGGCGCTTTTCGAACTTGAAGTCCTTCAGGTGCAGCTTGACGATCCGTTTGCCCAGGGTACGGATCCAGTCCTGCGGATAGCCATTGATCACCACGTTGCCCACGTCGAAGTAGGCTTTCAACCACGGGCTCTTGAACTGATCCACGTAGGTGGCGAATTCGAGCGGACTTTGCAGGAACTTGTTCCACACCTCCTCCACCGCGATGGTGACTTTCAGTTGTTCGGCCAGCGGCAGGAGCTTGCGGATCTGTTTCTGCGAGCGCACCCATGCATCCTTATAGCTGGTCTCGGGATTCACCACGGCGGGCACCAGCAACACGGTCTGTGCACCCCAAAGGTGTGCGTTCCGCAGGCTGGTCTCCATGCCTTTCATGCTCTCCGCCACCACGGCCGGATCCGCCGAAGACAGGGGATACTTCCAGTGCGCCATATTCATCACCGAATGCACGGGCAACTTGGCGGCCATCGAGGCCTCCTTGATCTGCTCCGCCTCGCGCTCGTCGGTGATCGTCTGGCATTCCACCTGTTCAAAGCCGCAATCCACCGCCAGCTTGAACCGGTCCGTGTAGCTGAGACTCTTGGGCAACATGCTGACCAGCACGGCCTTCCGGATGGGCAATCTTGCTCCGCCCGCGGCCAACGCCATGGCCGGCATACTCACAAACTCTCGTCTATTCATAGGTTCGTTTCCATGTGCGGCCGTTCGTCAGGCGAAGGTTACGCCGCAATCCGCGGCCACCCGCTGGATATACTTCCGGCCCTCGTCGTATTCTTCCGCTGTCTTCAGATGTTCCAGCATCAGAGGAGCATCCACCGGCAGCTTGGCTAATTCTCTCAGGTATGCCTTGTAGTCCACCTCGCCCCGTCCGGGAACGACCTCCTGGAAGTGTACGTTCAGTTCGACAATCCAGGCCAGGTCCTTGGCATGGCACGAGGTGACCCAGCGCCCCAACTTCTGAAAACACTCGGTAATGTACTCCCCGCTGCGATAAAACTTTACCGGGCTGTTGATCCCGTTGCACACGTCCAGGTGCACTCCGAAGGCCTTCCGGTCCACCGCCCGGATCAACTTCACATACGAATCCGGGCTATCCGGGATGTTCCAACCCATCATCTCTACGGTGAACCTGGTCCGCTTGGGTTTGATCTCGTCGATCACCTTGCGGCAGTTCTCCACGGTAGCATCGAAGAACTCCTGCGAGAGATTCTTGGGATGCGGGCCGTACCAGACCTTGGGGTTGTACGATCCGGCGATATCCACACAGCACCGTGCGCCGACTGCCTCGGCGAGCGCCATCCGCTGAATGACGTAATTCAGGTTTTCGCGCCGGGCCGCGGCGTCCGGATCGAGCATGTTCTTCCAGGCGCCCACCTCGGCGATCACCACATTTTCCGCTGCAAACGCCTGCTCAATCTCCTTAACCCTGGCTCCGTCCTCTACTTTGGCCGCCGGGCAGTAGGCCGCGCTGTATCCCAGCCGGCGGTGCTCCCGCGCCAGTTCCCGCGGATCGTCGCTTTTGAGGAAAACAGGCCCGCCCAACCGGATGCGCTGCGATGCCGCCCCGGCCCGCAGCGAGAGCGCCGAAACGCCCGCCGCGGTGAGAAAGCTCCGGCGAGTGGAGTTTGTCATGTAGAGATTCTATCGCCCGGAACGCCGGCAAGCCAGCGAATGGTGCCAGCCGCCAGCGCGCTGACTCTGGGGCCCGGCAGCAGAATTCCGGCCAGGTTCAGGGGATCTGCGTTGGCCACATCGAAGGGAGTTTCCTCATCGTTCATCCGGCGTACCGCGCGCAGCGCTTCGAGCGCTTCCGGCAGCGCGAACTGTTCTCCTACGAAGCCTTCGGCGAAGCGGCCTCCCCGGATCTCCCCGCGCGCCTCCAGACGGCGCAGGGCCTGCAACAGGTCGCGCCAGGGAGGAGCGAGCGTCTCCCTGGCCATCAGGTCGCGAAACACCACACCCCACCGCAGCAGCAATTGCCGTGCGAAGCGCTCGATATCGGGCTCGGATGATCCGTGGCGCAACAACGCCCACCGTCCGGCTGCGTGGCGTGGACGTGCCATGCGCCCCCTTCCCTCGCCGCGCCGCCGCTTGGGATCCACCAGCGCCCGCAGGTTCTCGAAACCGTCGGCTGTTACCATCCCCGCGGCCACCAACTCCCACAGTCCGTCCTCTACTTCGCTGGCCAGGCGGCCGGTGGCTTTGGTCAGTTCTCCAAAGAAGGACGCGCCCCGGGTGCTCAGAGCCTCCAGCAATTCCCGCGCCGCATGCGAAAGCGGGACGGTTTCGGCGCGGCCGTTTGCTCCATGGCTCGCCAGCCATTCGGCATCCTCGCGCAGGAAGATCGCCAGAGGAGCCACCCGCGTCGGCCGTATGCGCCGGGCTTTGCTTTCCTCTTCGCCGTCAAAGGCCGGATGGGGGGAAAGCCTGCCCCACATCACCTCTCCGGACAGGCAGAGCTGATCCAGCAGCTCCGGCGAATAGTGCGCCACTCTCCGCGGCAGGATCTCCGTCTCCCAGGCCGCCGCGGATATTTCATATCCCTGCAACTGCCGGATCACCTGGAGAACGCCGTCGGCTCCGTGCAGTTGCGTTCCGGGAGCCATATGCTGCCAGCGCGCCAGGAAGCGCAGAAACTGGGATGTCGTCACCGGCTCGATCTCTCTCCTGAGCCGTCCCAGCGTCAGCCGGTGAATCCTGGCCAGCAGCCGCCGGTGGCACCATTCGGGCTCCGGTCCCGTCTCCGGCGAGAACTGCCCGCGCAGGATCTGCCCTTCGGACTCCAATTGCGCCAGTGCGATATCGATCACGTCCCGCTCAATCGCCAGCCGGTCTGCGAGTTGCGCCGCGCGCACCGGTCCAGTCGATTCAAACCAGCCGCGCAGGATCTCCGCCGCCGCGGCTTCCGGCGTCTCGGGAATCCCGCGCGAGGCCCGCACGCCGGCCATCGGGGGTACCAACACTGCTTCCGCGTGGATTGCCAAGGCCAGGTCCACACGCTCCGCCGCCACCCAGAACTCCCGACCGCCCATGTGCAGCGTAGAAGCTCGCGCCGCGCGCTCCAGTTCCTGAAACCACGCGATCCATCCCGCCACCGGGGGCAGTGTGACCAGCGTCAGCAAGGCTTCGTGCAATTCGGAGGCATTCCGCACCACCGGCCAGGATTCCTCGGCTACCCGCGCGATCGCCTGGGGATCCAGCGCTCCTGCGCCGTCGGAGAAATCGGTTCGCAGCGTGCGGCGCAATTGTACGGCCCTCGCACGCCGTTCCTCGAGCGGCGCGTCATCCAGGTAGGCGTATGGATTGGCGTTCAAAATCTCATGAGAAAATGGCGAAGCCTCCGGCGTATCGATCGCGGTGGTCCGGATCTCTCCCCGCTCGATAGCCTCCAGCATGGCGCGCAGACCGTCCAGGTCCATCGCTTCATGCAGGCAATTGTCGATAGTCTCCCTGACCAGCGGGTGGTCCGGGATGCGGATGTCTCCTTCCAGGTTTTCTCCGCAGGCCGCCTGATCCGGAAAAGCTGCCGCCAGCAGGTCGTCCGAACGCATCCGCTGGATGGGCGGCGGCACCTTGCGCCCGCCGCTGAAGCGCAGCACAGCCAACGCCCGCGAGACGTTCCAGCGCCAGCGCGCCGTGAACATCGGCGCGGCCAGCAGCGCCTGGGTCAGCAGGTATTCCACCGTCTCCGGCTTGACGAACCCGAACACGATATCCAGCGGAAAGGAGTGCTGCTCGCCCAGAGAGATATTAATGCCGTTGTCGGTTGCCGCCGCTTGAAGCTCGAAATTGAAGGAGCGGCAGAATCGCTTCCGCAGCGCCAGACCCCAGGCGCGGTTGATGCGAGCGCCGAACGGAGCGTGCACCACCAGTTGCATTCCGCCGCCTTCGTCGAAAAATCGCTCCGCCACAATGTGCGTTACCGTCGGCAGGGCACCTAGAGCTGCTTTACCGCCTTGCACGTAATCGATTGCCTGTTCCGCACCCAGACGGTCCAGACCGCAATCTGCCGCCAGCATCTCCATTGCGGCCATCCGCGATGATGCAAGGCGGGCGATATCTTCGCGAAGCCGCGAGACATCGCGGGAAAGCTCGTAGGTTCGCCCCGGAGCTTCCCCTCGCCAGAATGGCACCGACGGCGCGGCTCCGCGAGCATCTTCCACCCGCACGCGCCCCGCTTCCACGCGGCGGATGCGCCAGGAGGTGGTGCCCAGCAGGAACACATCACCGGCCATGCTCTCGACCGCGAAATCCTCGTCCACGGTGCCCACTGTAGTGCTATCCGGCTCCGCAACTACCAGGTAATTGGCGTTTTCCGGAATGGCGCCGCCGGAGGTAAGGGCGGCCAGGCGCGCGCCGCGCCGGCCGGTCACGCGGTGATGCACCTGGTCGCGGTGCAGATACGCTCCACTGCGCCCCCGCGAACTCACCAGGCCCTCGGAGAGCATGGTCACGACAGCGTCAAAATCGCTCCGCGCCAGGTTGCGGTAGGGATAGGTGGCACGTACCCGCTGATAAAGCTCATCCTCGTCCCATTCATCGGTGGCGCACCAGGCCACCACCTGTTGCGCCAGGATGTCCAGCGGAGCCTCGGGGATTTCGAGTCGGTCCAGTTCTCCCTGCCGGATGGCGCGCACCAGGGCCGCGCATTCGATCAACTCGTCCCGGGTGGTTGCGAAAAAGCGGCCCTTGGGCAGCGCCCCCACCCAATGTCCGGCGCGCCCGACGCGCTGGAGCGCTACTGCGATGGAGCGCGGAGATCCGATCTGGCATACCAGGTCTACCGTGCCGATATCGATGCCCAGTTCGAGCGAGGCGGTGGCCACCACGGCCTTCAGTTCGCCCTTCTTCAACCGCGCTTCGGCGTCCAGACGCAGGCGCCGCGAGAGGCTGCCGTGGTGCGGCAGCACGGCCTGATCTCCCAAACGCTCGCCCAGGTGATGTGCCACGCGTTCAGCCAGGCGCCGTGTATTTACAAATACCAGCGTGGTGCGATTTTCGCGGATCAGATCGGCGACGCGGTCGTAGATTTCGGCCCACATTTCGTTGCTGGCCACCGGTCCCAGTTCATCTCCGGGAACCTCGACCGCCAACTCCATGGCCCGGCGATGTCCCACCTGGACGATGGAGCATTCGGGACTCAGAAAGCACGCTACTTCCTCGATCGGCTTTACCGTGGCCGAGAGCCCGATCCGTTGCGGCCTGGCGCCTGTCAGGGCATCCAGGCGCGCCAGACTCAAGGCCAGGTGCGATCCACGCTTGTCATCCGCCACGGCGTGAATTTCGTCCACGATCACCGTGCGCGTCGTGCGCAGCATCTCGCGCGAGCGCCCGGCCGTCAGCAAAATGAACAGGGATTCCGGAGTGGTCACCAATACGTGGGGCCGCTCGCGCATCATCTGCTGGCGCTGCCAGGCCGGGGTGTCTCCGGTTCGGACCGCGGTTCGGATGGGCGCCAGGGGGATGCCATGCTCCGCCGCCAAAGCCGCCATCTCGGCGAGCGGGATCTCCAGATTCTTGTGGATGTCGTTGCTTAGGGCTTTGAGCGGCGAGACGTAGACGACTTCGGTCTGGTCCGGCAGGGCGCCCTGCCGGGCCGCCCGCACCAACCGGTCCAGGCATAGAAGAAAGGCGGCCAGGGTCTTGCCGGATCCCGTAGGGGAGGAGATCAGAGTATCACGACCGGAACGGATTTCCGGCCATCCCAGGATTTGAGGCTCGGTAGGCCTCCCGAATCGCCGGCCAAACCACTCCGCGATCAGGGGATCGAAACCGGCCAGCATTTTTCTATTGTAACGCCCGCGATCCCGCGAACCGCACCGGCGCTTGCGAGCATGCGAAGTGCTACACTTGCCACCATGTTACGCCAGCCAGGCGTTGTAACACTTACGACATTCTTACTCCTGTCGTCCGCGGCCGGCGCTCCGCCGCCCGAGCGTGACTTTGCCGGCACCTGGATCCTCGAACCGCCTGCTGAAGGCCGGCGCGCTCTACCCGCCCCACCCTACCGTACCCTCAAAGTCTCGCAGCAGGATGCCGCCATCCATTGCGCGGCCACCAATGAAAATGGGGCCGCTGCCCGCTGGTCCTACCGGCTGGATGGCAACGAGAGCCGCGACGCCATCGGAGCCGAAGTTCACAACAGCGTGGTGAAGTGGGAAGGGGATGCGCTCCTCGTCAACACCCTGGTCTCCGGTTCGCAGAACTATACCATCATGGACCGGTGGAGGCTCTCTCGCGACCGCGCCACGCTTACCATCACCCGCCAGGTTGTGCTGCGCAGCGGAGAGGTGGAAGCGCAATTGACGTACCACAAGGAAGGCCAGCTTACGGTGAGACCCGCCCCGGCGGCGCCTGCACCCGTCCCCGTATCCGCTGCGCCCCCGGTGAAGACCTCAGAGCCGCCGCCGGCGCCGAAAGTCACTGTGCCGGCCGGGACGCGCCTGGTGCTGGCTCTGCGCAATCCTCTCGACACGCGGCACTCCCACGAAGGCGACCCGGTCTATCTCACGACGGCTGTGCCCGTCACCGCCGGCGGCCGCGTGGTGATCCCGCGCGGCAGTACAGTAAACGGCGTGGTCACCCAGAGCAAATCCGCCCACGGCGTGGCCGGCAAGGGCGAACTCTTTCTCCGCTTCGATGTGCTGATTCTACCCAACGGAGTGACCCGCGACTTTCGTTCCCGCCCCGCCTCTGCCGATTCGACCGCGCGCGGCCGTGTCGATTCCAAGGAGGGCAAGATCACAGGTGAGCGTGACAGTTCGGGCGATGCGCGTAGCGTCGCACTCGGGACCGGGGTGGGAGCTTCGGTCGGAGGAATTGCCGGCGCCGCGGCTGGTCATCCCATGGGAGGAGTCGGCAT
>CAZMRK010000027.1:0-2560 GCA_964568355.1 uncultured Solibacteraceae bacterium
TTGGGAACCTCGGCCAGTACCTCCTGCAGGCGGTCGGCGGCTCCCTGTTGCTTGAGCTGGCTCTCCATATTCGAGATCATGCCGCCCGGAATCTGGCTGTCAAAAATAGCCGTATCGACTCCGGTGATATTGGACAGGAACTCCTTATAGCGGGGGCGGACCTTGGCGAAATGATTCTTGATTTGGAGCAGTCTCTGCTTGTCCAGCTTGGTCTCGTACCCGGTGCCTTCGAGCATCTCCACCAGGCTCTCGGTGGGGGTGTGGCCCGGCCCTAGGCTGAGGGAGCTGATCGCCGTATCCACACAGTCGGCTCCGGCTTCGATTGCCTTCATCAGGCTCACCAGGGTGACACCAGTCGTCGAATGCACATGCACGTGGACCCGGGTATCCTCCCCGCAGGTCTCCTTAATGCCCTTGACGATCTCGTAAGCCGGTTGCGGCTTGAGCAGGGCAGCCATGTCCTTGATGCAAATGGAATCGCAGCCCAGGTCGAGCAGGCGCTCCGCCATCTCTACGAAGGCGGTGCTGGTGTGCAGAGGGCTGACCGTGTAGCAGATGGTTCCCTGGGCGTGCTTACCGGTGCGGCGCACGGCGGCCACGGCCCTGCGCAGGTTGCGGATGTCGTTCAGGGCATCAAAAACGCGGAAAACATCCATGCCATTTTCGGCGGATTTTTCCACAAATCGGTCGATGACCGTGTCCTCGTAATGGCGATAGCCGAGCAGATTTTGTCCCCGCAACAACATCTGAAGCCGGGTATTGGGCATTAATTTCCGGAAGGTGCGCAGTCGCTCCCAGGGGTCCTCGTTGAGGAACCGGATACAGGCGTCGAACGTCGCGCCGCCCCAGCACTCCACGGACCAATACCCCGCCTGATCCAGGTCCGCGCATGCCGGAATCATGTCTTCCAGTGCCATCCGGGTAGCCATCAGGCTTTGATGCGCATCCCGGAGGATAAGTTCGGTCACGTCAATTTTCTTGGGCATAGTCATTCTCACTTCGATAGGAAATCCACCGCGTCAGACTGGCCCCGGTCCGCCACTTCTTCAGCTTAAAGGAAAACGGCGTCAAAGCGTGGAATAGCTCAGCATTCCCAGTAACTTGATGGAATAAGGTATGAAATGCAGGTAACGCTCGCGGAGGGGGCGGCAGGGTGAGGCAAAATCGGTTTCCAGGCGCTAGATTCCCCATATCGAGAAAACTTTATCGAGAAACCTTTCTCGATTCACATTTATCATCTAGCGTTTTCAGATGTCAATACCTGAAACTATAAAAGCGTGAGGGGAAAGGAGATCGCGCCGGAGTTGGTGGGGGGGCCGCCACGGTAATATCTTCCGATTGCCTTTGACGTTTGTCGTTTATCGATATACGATAAAGACGTGATCCGTAGTTTTCAAGACACGGAAACCGAGAAGATCTTCTGGGGAATCCGCAATCGGAAGTTTCAGGGCGTCGAGAAAACCGCTATTCGAAAGCCATTCCAACTCCATGCCGCAAAGAGCCTGCATGACCTGAAATCGCCTGGGAATCAACTCGAACAACTGTCGGGGGATCGCAAGGGACAACACGCCATCCGGATCAACGATCAATACCGCTTATGCTTCACCTGGAAAGAGGGCGATGCATATGACGTCGAGATCACCGACTATCACTAGAAGGAGCGATGACGAAAATGACGATTCAACCGCCGCATCCCGGAGAAACGATCAAAGAAGACTACCTTGTGCCCCTGGGCATGAGCGTCAATCAACTCGCGAAGGCCCTCGGGGTTCGCGCCAGCCGGTTAAATGAAATTGTGCGCGGCGAGCGTGGCGTAACGGCAGATACAGCCCTGCGTTTGGCGCGATGTTTCGGGACCAGTGCCGAATTCTGGCTCAACCTGCAAGCCCTGTATGATCTGCGCATTGCGCAGCAAAAATCCGGCGCAGAGATCGCGAAAACTGTCAGTCCGCTGAGAGCCGCATAAATCTTTGGTTGGAATTGGTGAGCGCGGAAGGAATCGAACCTTCAACCTACTGATTAAGAGTTGCACCGGGCCGCATCTGCAAGCCGTTGAAGATGCGGCCTAAGCTGTTCTACATAAAAGATTTAGAAGCTTGGAACCATACCCGCGTTTACTCGCATTTACCCGCATTTTTTGAATGGACTCCCCAAAGAATCCCCCAAAGTAAAGCCGGAACTCATGCAACGTCCATCTCGCTGACCTTAAAAATTCGGATTGACCTTTCCATGTCAGTTTGACATAATAATCTTGACGGCTCTCCCCAAGCCAATATCGAGCCCGGGGCCAAAAAGGTCGAGTCATGTCCAAATATGAAGAAATGCGAAAAGAGCAGTTCTCCGCCGGCGAAATCGCCCAAGCGTTGAGAATCGACGGAAACTTGCTGCAAAATTGGCTGCGCAGATCAGGTCTTGAGCAACCACCCACAATCGGGGGGCGGCGATTATTCTCGTTTGACTTTGCCGTGCAATTGGCGATGTTGAAAGAGTTGAATCGCCATGGTATGGGTCCAGTGCAGGCTGGCGATTTAGTTAAGCGCGCGGTCACATGGTTCGAGTT
>CAZMRK010000028.1:0-6718 GCA_964568355.1 uncultured Solibacteraceae bacterium
TGTATTTCTGGTTGCCATTGGTTTCGGTGCCGGAGATCTGCGTAATCTGGCTCACCAGCGTCGGATTGCCTGCCAGGTACGGGCTGGGCAGGATCTGTCCGTTGGAGAGCTGCTTCTGGAAATAAGGCATCGGGACCACCAAGTGGGTACCGTGCTGTCCCACGTAGCCGACCGTCAAGGCATTCCCCTGCGGCAACTGGAACTCCATGGTGAAGTTCCACTGCTGGGTATTGGCCGGGCGGACGTTGGGATCCCAAAGACGGATGTTCGCGCCCAGGTAGGGATTGGTCGCGCTCAGGCCCGAAAGCCCATCGGTTAGCGTGGTGGACGGCAGGCTATATAGACCAGGATCGTAGCGCGTCTCGAACTCCGAGTTGAAGGGAGGATTGAGCGGTAAGCGCAGGTTCGTCCCGGTGCCTTCCATGAAAGATGAAATCGTGTAGGCTCCGCGCAGCACTACTTTCTTGTTGAATGTACCGGGAGTCCAGGCGAAGCCGACCCGGGGCTGGAAGCCCTTCTTGAAACCGTTGTACAACGCACGGCTGTTTCCGTCCTGTCCGGCCAGCATCAACTGGCCGCTGAACTCGCCGAAGTTGGACTGACGGTCTTCGACTTCCACCAGCGGCGTGTGATACTCCCACCGCAGGCCGAGGTTCAAAGTCAGGTTATCGGTAACCCGCCAGTCATCCTGGAAGTAGACTCCATAGATGGTCTTGCGGTGTCCCCAGGTGCCGGTGCTCAAGCCGCGGCCCAGATCGTTCGGCAAACCCAGCAAAAAGTCTGCCTCGCCGATCGCTTTCGAGGTGGGATTGGCGGAGTTGGGACCCTGGGTGAACTGCCCGTTGAAGTTGATGAATCCGGTGCGCCCGTTGTTGCCGGCGTAGAACGTGTTCATCTGCTGGCGCAAAATCTGTCCGCCCATCTTCATCATGTGCCGGCCGTGCATGATCGTCAGATTGTCGGCGTAGTGGTACGTGGTGTTGGCGAAAAGTTGCGACGTGCCGATGTTCGCATTGCCGATGGCATTGGCATAAGCAAATCCCTGGAGCGAGAGCAGGCCATTGCCGGCGTTCTGGATCCCCAATTCCTGGGCCACGTTGCCGATGCCGTTATCTTCACCGCCATTGTTCAGCAGGATGTTGTTCACGCCGAACCGGGCTTCGTTCACAATGTTCGGATTGAAGGTGCGGGTCCAGTTGATCACGCCGTTCTGGAACGGTGCGATGTTGAAGCTGTTGTAAAGCAGCTTGAAAGAATTCACACCCGGCTGGTCCTGCCGGCCGTTGGAGTAGCGTCCGGAGAAATCGTCCTTGGGGCCGATCTTCCAGTCCAGCTTAAAATCGCCCTGGTCGGACTTTACATACGTGGGATTGACGTTGAGGTAATTGTTCCGGAGGTTGGAATTCAGCGGTTGCGGATAAAGCGTGGTGTTATTGAACAGGGCCTGAGCCACCGGGCTGATCATGCTCTTGGGAATCTGGTTATTCGGAAAAGGAGCACGATTGCCCTGCGCGTCAGTGGCGTACGGGTTGTAGAGTTGCACCGGACCGGAGATTCCGAGGTCGGCCATATCCTGCGCGCTGGGGTTCAGCAGGCGCGAGTAGTCGCCGTTACGCCACTCGGTCGGGATCACGGTGATGGAACTCGGTGCGCCGGGATTGGCGCGGCGAAGTCCCTGATAGTCCAGGAAATAGAACAGCTTATCCTTGATGATGGGACCACCGAGCGTCCCCCCGAACTGGTTCCAGCGCATGGGGGCTCTGGCATTGTCCTTCCAATTGTTAGCCCAGTTATTGGCGTTCAGCTTGTCATTCCGGAAATACTCGAACACGTTGCCGTGCATCTCGTTGGTGCCCGACTTGATTACCACATTGACGATGCCGCCTTGGAAATTGCCGAATTCGGCAGAGGCGTTATTGGTAATCATCTTGAACTCGGCGATCGCATCCAGGTTGGGCTGATAAGAGCTCAGGTTGTCGGAAACCTGGTTGTTATCGACGCCGTCGAGCAGGAAGTTATTGGATTCCTTGCGGTTGCCGTTTACATAAGGACGGCCTCCGCCGGCAGTCCGTACGCCATTGTTAAAGCTATCGGGATCCGCGGTCGTGACGCCGGGAGCCAGCAGGGTTAAAGAAATCGGGTTACGCGAGATCAGCGGCGCATTCACAATCGTTTGCGAGCTGATTACGGAACCCACCTGGGTGGTTTCGGTCTGGAGAATGGCGCCCTCCGCTGTTACGGTGACGCTTTCGGAAACCTGGCCAACCTCCATGGTGGCATCAATGCGCGCGCGCTGGTTGACTTCCAGGGTAATTCCAGACTGCGTGTGCGTTTTGAAACCACTGGCTTCTACTTTTAACTCATACCGTCCGATAGGAATACGCGGGAAGGCGTAAATTCCATCTTCGTTTGTTTTGGTCGGCCACTCCGTGCCGCGATCCTGATCTTTCGCCGTAACCGTAGCGCCGACTATGGCCGCTCCGGAGGGATCGGTGACTCTGCCTGTAATGCCCGCACTCACTTCCTGACCAAAAACCGGAAGAATCGGGATAAAGGCACACATCAAGCCACAGAAAAATTTTCTGGTCATGAACGACTCCCACTTAACTCTTGATTTATAGGTAGACCCGGTAACCAGAAAATGTCAATGGTGGCAGGGATGCGAACTGTTCTGCGAATTACCGTGGTGACTACAGCTCAAGTAAGGCGGCGCTTACTTAATAAGAGAAGGATTTGAATACTGAAGATGCGGAGCCAGGGGCTCCTCACGGGCGAGGGCGCCCGCCCCGCAACGCATGATCGATCACCGATCTTCGCGCGAGGCGGGCGCTGTTCTTAGAAGTAATACTTCAACCCGAACTGGATGTTCCTCGGGTTCTGAATCTGGGTCGTGATCTGGCCGAACGATGTGGGGCTGGTGATATCGCGGCTTGGCGCTCCCCAGCTCGCATGGTTGAATGCGTTGAAAAACTCCACGCGGAAATCCACGTACTGGTGTTCCCGCACGTTGAATTTCTTGCCGATGGAGGCATCGAGGTTAAAGAAGCTGGGCGCACGGAGCGTCCCCACGCCTGCGTTGCCGAGCGATCCGACCGCGGGAATGCCGTAAGCGCAAGTACCGTCATTCACGCCCGCCGCGCAGAAGGTGGAGGCCGTCGCAGGACCGAAGAACTGGTCCACGGTCTGCGTGGTGATCTTATATGGCTGATACGCGTTGGCGCGTACGTTGCCGCGAGGAGTGCGCCCGCCGGTGTTGGCCGAACCGGCGAATACGGTCACCGGGAACCCGGAGTGGGCGTTCAGGAAGTAGTTGACATTCCAGCCGCCGAGCACCAGATCCATGGCCTTATTCCATCCGCTGCCGAATGCCTGGCCTTTGCCGAACGGCAGGTTATAGAGTCCGCCGACGGAGAAGTTGTGTTTGGCGTCAAAGCAGGATGGACCCCGGTTACCCCTGCGGTTGTAAGCATCCTGCCAGTAGGCGCCCTCAGCGTTGACCGACCCGCAGCCGTAATAGCCGAGGTTCTCCATCATGCTCCTGCTCCAGACGTAGAAGCCGGTGAGGTCGAGTCCACCGGCCAGACGCCGGCGGCCGCTGATTTGCAGCGAGTTGTAACTCATGCGGGCCGAACCTTCGGTAAGGGCGATGTTGCCGACGTTGGGCAGCGATCCGTTGAGATACAGCGGACGGCGATCGTTCGACGGCGTCCAACTCGACACCGGACCAACGCCCGGCAACGGGTTATTGGCCTCGTGCGGTACGACCAGGTGAGTACCGATCTGTCCGACGTAGGCAACGGTCATCGAGGTGGAGTTCGTGAACTGGTACTCCAGCGCCGCATTGTACTGCTGCGTGAACTGCGGGCGCAGGTGCAGGTCCCAGGCGCGGCCCTGATAGACGGGGTTGGCGCCTGTGCGCGGCCCGTTCAGCACGCCGCTGTTGCTCGCGTCGGCGAAGCCGATCGCGATATCGCCGGGAGTCCGCGGATCGTAGTCGACATTGGTTTCGACGAAAAACGGCGGGTTGAGCGGAAGACGCAGGTTGGCGCCGGTGCCCTCCATAAAGCTGGACATGGCGTAACCCATGCGGAAAACCAGCTTCGACCAAGGATTCCAGGCGAAGCCGATGCGCGGCTCGAATTGTTTCCAGTAGGAATCGTACAAGGCCCGGCTGTTGCCGTCCTTCCCGGCATAGAGCAACTCGCCGGTGAAGGTGTTGATGTTCACCTGGCGATCGGCTACTTCATAAATCGGCTGGGTGTATTCCCAGCGCATGCCGAGTTGCACGGTAAGGGTACGGGCAAGCTTGTAGTCGTCCTGGATGAAAAGCGCGTCGCGCCAGTGGCGATGTCCCCACTTGCCTACCACGGCACCGCGGCCCTTCGTGTGCAGCGTGTTCAGAAGGAAATCCGCATAAGGAATGCCGGAGTAGGTGCCATCGAATGTGAAGATTCCGAGCGCGCCATTATTGCCGGCATAGTACCGGTTCTGCCGGAAGCGGATGGCCTGGCCACCCATCTTGAGCAGGTGTTTGCCACGCTGCCATGTCAGGTTGTCCGCATAGGAGAATTTGTTATCAACGGTACTACCGATGGACGCGCCCGTGCCGACGTTGGTGAGGCCGCTGCCCATCACCAGAGAACTTAGCCCGGCCACCGGCTGTCCTCCGGCAATACCGAACTTGGAATTGCCGTCAAGGCCGAGCTTGCCGCTCCAGTCGATCGGTATGCCCTCATCGATGGCGATGCGCGTATAGCCGATGCGGACCTCGTTGATCAGGGTCGGCGAGATCGTTCGCGTCCAGGATACTACGGCGCTCTGCGTCGGAGCGAAGTTGCCGCTCGTCATCAGAACCGGAAGCGCCGCCTGGCTCCCGTATTGCTCATACCGGCTGATCGACCAGCGTGCCGAGATTCCGTCACTGTCGGTGGGACGGAAGTCGCCTTTGACATCCGCCTGGTTGTTGTTGAGCGTGTTGGCCGCCGACGATGCATAATTGTTCGTGATCGCCAGCACCCCGGTTCCCACGTTGTTTGGAAGCGGGTAGTAACCACCGCCGCCGAACAGGACCTTGGCCGCCGGATTGGTGATGCGCGAAGCCGGAATGATATTGCCTGGGAAGGCTTGGCGCGAGGGAACGTCCGGGCCAGTCAGGGGGTCTTTCACGACCTGGTTAGATTTGGTCAGAAAGTCGGAGAGATTACCCGTACGCCATGCGTCCGGGGCGACGCTCGCGGCTGACGGACCGGAGTCGCGCTGCCGCGTACCCTCATAGTCGATAAAGAAGAAGGCCTTATTCTTCTTGATTGGACCGCCCAAAGTGCCGCCGAAGATGTTGCGGCGGAAAGCCCGCTTGGCCAGGCGGTTGCGGTTATTGAAATAGCCATTCGCATCCAGCTTGTCATTGCGGAGGAACTCGAACACATTGCCGTGAAACTGGTTCGTGCCGCTCTTCAAGGTGGCGTTTACAATTGCACCGCCCACGTTGCCGAATTCCGATGATCCATTTCCGGTGATTACCTTAACCTCTTCGAGCGCGTCGACATTCGGTTGATATCCGATGCGATTGTCGATGGAATCGTTAGCATCGATTCCGTCGAGCAGGAAGTTATTGGTCTGTTCCCGATTGCCGTTCACCTGCGGACGGCTGCCCGACCCTTGTATACGGCCGGATGTATTCATTGCATTCGGACTGGTGGAGATCGCGCCGGGAATCAATTGCGTCAGGCTGGCGAAATTGCGGCCGTTCAGCGGCACCGAGCTTAGCTTAGTAGCGGTAAGAGCGTCGCCGGTAGCGGTCGATTCGGTCTGAAGAATCGGTGCAAAGTCTTTAATTTCGATCGATTGAGTCGCCTCGCCGACTTCGAGTTTCACATCGACACGCGCGATCTGGTTCACCTCGAGCGTAAATGGACCGAGAACGACTTTCTTAAAACCCTGGGCCTCGGTCGTGACGTTATACTGCCCGATCGGCAGAAACAGCAAATTGTAAACCCCCGCCTCATTGGTCGTGGCGGGGTGAGAGACGTTGGTTGCAACGTTAGTGGCGGTAACCTTGACGTTAGGCACTACCGCGCCGCTTGGATCGGTTACCGTACCCGTGATGTTGGCTGTGACGGTCTGTGCCAATGCCTGGCCGGCCAGAAGACTGACCAGAGCCCCAAGAACCAATACCTTTGACTTACTCACAGGACCTCCCTCCAGGAAATTCATCGATCATACTTCTGTTGCTGCGGCTGTATATCTCCTTGCGAATTTGCACACGTACCCCACTCCGGGACGAACCAAAGCCTTATCGGCGAATGGTTTCCGCCCCTTTTCCGCTGCCGGCCGCTCGTCAGAAACTACTTGCGGGACCGGCTCTCGGTATTTTGAGCCCCAATTCCAGCCGTCCTGGACCGCGGCCACTCCACGGTAGAGGCTCCGATAACACCGAAGCCAACCTTCCGGACGGGCTTGGCCAGGCAAAGGCCAAGCGGAAGACTATTCAGTTAAGACACAAAGATGCGAACTCACCCGTTTGACGCCCGTTAAAGACTCCTTTATCGGTTTATTATTGGGCTGGTTTGATACCAAGTCAATGCCTAACTTACTCGGTACCGTTCAAGGACCTTTACGACCAGTGGATTTCCCTAGGCGCCTGTTGAAAAAAATGCGGCCACCCCTCCCATCCGGACGCGGAACGGTAACGCGCCAGCCAACAAACAACCCTGTGTCA
>CAZMRK010000029.1:0-30815 GCA_964568355.1 uncultured Solibacteraceae bacterium
TGAAGTGGTGGAGGACCGGGCTTCGCGCCCCTCGGCGGGCTTTCTCTGGACCCAGGCGCTACGGGCCGGCCTGACGTTTCGGAACTTCGGCTTCTTCGTTTCCAACCGGCAAGGCGCGAAGCCCGGGGAAGATGTGGTGGCGGGAGTCACCGACCCGGCGCTGCTGCCCTACACCAACCGCAAGTATGCCGGCTTTGATCCGGCCTTTCCCTACATCGAGACAATCAGGGCATTTCGCTAGTAATTGGCGGAATGGGAGGGCAAAGGCGAAATGCCACGACTGGTCACGATGGTGCTGCCCAATGATCACACGTGGGGGACCGCGCCGGAGAAACCCACTCCCTTCGCATCAATGGCCGACAACGACCATGCGCTCGGGCTGTTGGTGGAAACAGTGAGCCACAGCCGATTCTGGCCGCAGACCGCCATCCTGGTGGTGGAAGACGATGCTCAGAACGGGCCGGATCATGTGGACTCGCACCGCTCACTGGCGTATGTCATCAGCCCATACACGCGGAGGCACTATGTCGACAGCCATCTCTATACCACGACGTCTTTGCTTCGTACGCTGGAGATGATCCTGGAGCTGCCGGCGATGACACATTACGATGCCCGGGCACTCCCCATGCTGTGGTGTTTTCAGGCCGAACCGGATCTGACGCCCTATCAGGCGGAGCCTCCGCGTGTGCCGCTCGACGAGCGCAATCCACCATCTGCGCGGGACGCGGCTCGCAGCGCACGCATCGACTGGTCGCAGCCGGACCTTGCCGATGACGATGAGCTGAACGAGATCCTGTGGCGTGCCGTCCGCGGCTCGGAGCTGCCTCCGACCGTGGTCTCCTATTTCGTGCAGTCGTCGTTCTGACCGGGCCGCTGAGGCGGCGGTCAGCTTCGGCAGATCATTCGTACCGCAGCGCGACGACAGGGTCGATGCGCGTGGCGCGGCGAGCGGGGATCCAGACCGCCAGGAAAGAGACCATGGTGAGCAGGGCGGCGACACTGGTGAAGACTGCGGGATCGTTGGCTTTGACGCCGAACAGGAAGGCGGCAATCAGGCGGGTCAGCCCCAGCGCTGCCCCCAGGCCCAGTACTACTCCTGCCAGGGCGAGCCGCATGCCCTGAAACACTACCATCTTCTGTACGCTTCCGCTTCCCGCGCCCAGTGCCAGGCGGATGCCGATCTCCTGGGTCCGCTGCTGCACCGAATAGGCCATCAAGCCATAGATGCCGATGGCGGCCAGGAAGAGCGCCACGGCTCCGAAGACGGTCATCAGCAGCATGTTAAAGCGCTGGCGCGAGGTCGACCGTGAAATCACTTCATCCATGGTACGAACATCGGAGACGGGTAAGCCGGTCGACTGGCGAAGCTGCTCCTGGATGGGGGCGCTGAGCGCCATCGGATCCCGCTGTGTGCGCACAATCCACTTCATCGGAGTGAGCCCGGTATTGAGCGCATTGATGGCGTCGGGGACCTGGGCCTGGGGGATGTACATGGCGGGCCCGGGATCGTTATTGAGTCCGTTTCCCCGGATGTCTCCTACGATGGCGATCACTTGCCGCGGGAGTTCGCTGGCGAGCTGGGGCATCAGCCCTTTCCCGATCAGAATCTTGTCGCTCATAGGGTCCGATTTCGGCCAAAAACGACGCGCCATGGCCTGGTTGATGATGACGACCGGAGGCGAGGCGCCGTTGTCGCGATCGGTGAAGGTACGTCCGCGCAACACAGGAATTTTGAACACCTCAAAATAGCCTGGGGAAACCGTCAGCCAATTGCCGCCCCCATGAAACGGCCCTTCGGTGAGGGGGCGCCCCATTATCCGGAAGGGAAGTCCGTAACCTCCTTCGAGCGGCACGCAACAGGAGGCCGTCGCCATCACTACGCCAGGAATGGCGTTGATCCGCTCGATGCCATCGTGCAGCATCTGGTCCACGGCGGCGGATTTGGCATACTGCGGACCGTTGATCGACATACGCATAGTGAGCACATTTTTGGAATCAAATCCAGGCTTCACGCCCGCCAGCGCCATGGAAGTGCGGATTAACAGGATAGAGCCAACGAGCAGCACCACTGACAGAGCGACCTCCGTGACAACCAGCAGGGTGCGCGCCTTATTGTGTTTGAGACCGGTTCCAGCGCGACCGCCGCTCTCTTTGAGTGTTGCGCTCAAATCCGGGCGAGAGCTTTGCAGTGCCGGGATCAGCCCGAAGAGAATGCCGGTTACCAGGCCGGCCAGGATTGTAAACGTCAAGACCCGCCAATCGAGCCCGACCAGTGAGCCATCCATCCCCACGCGAGGGAGTCCGGCGGTGTTGACACTCAGCAGCGCACGCATCCCCAGAATGCCGAGGACCATCCCGGCCAGGGAGCCGGCCGAGGCGAGCAGGACGCTTTCAGTGAGCAGTTGCCGGATAATTCGGCCGCGCCCGGCGCCGATGGCCGCTCGAATGGCGATCTCGCGGCGGCGGCCCACCGCGCGCGCCAAAAGCAGATTCGCCACATTGGCACACGCAATCAGCAAAACGAAGCTCACCGCGCCCAGTAGCACCAGCAGCGAGGAGCGCGCCCCGCTCACCATGGCTTCGCGAATCGGTTGGACGCCGAAGCTGTCCTGGGGCCGCAACGCGCTGGGATACTTCCTGCGGAAATCCGAGCCGGAAACATGCAACCGTGCGTCGGCCTGTTTCAAAGTGACTCCGGGCTTCAGGCGGCCGGCCGCCAGGAAGTAATGCCCCTGGTCGGTGGGATTGGGATCCAATTGAAACGGCACCCAAACGTCCGGAGGGCTGCCGAAATCGCGAAAGTCGAAGTTTTCGGCGAGCACGCCGATCACCGTATAGGGATCGCCACCGAGCGAGATGGTCTTGCCGATCAGGAGGGGATCGCCTGCAAACCGTCGTTTCCAGAAACCGTAACTAAGCACCGCCACCTTGTTGCTATGCGGCAGATCCTCCTGTGGCGTGAAGGTCCGGCCGATGAAAGGCGTAGCTCCAAACAGGCGGAAATAATCGGCGCTGACCTGTGCAGACTGGAGTTGCTCCGGGAAACCGGCGCCCGTGAGGTTGGCCACCCCAATGCGAAAGGCGGAAACGTCCTGCACGACGCTGGTCTGTTCCCGCCAATGCTGGAATTTAACCGGTGATGCTCCGGGTCCCGAACCCTGGGGGGATGTATTGAGGAACATCACAATCCGCTCGGGTTCCGGGAACGGGGCCGGCTTCAGGAGCACGGAGTTCACGATGGAGAAGATCGCCGTGTTGGCGCCGATTCCCAGGGTCAAGGCAGCCACGGCGGTGGCCGTGAAGCCCGGGCTCTGGCGGAACAGCCGCAACGAGTGCCGGATGTCCTGCAGGAATGTTTCCATGCCGGTTAGACGAAAATCCTGGGAAGATGTTCCGGCTTTCGCGAAGATTTTCTCCGGCCGGATTTCACATACCGGCGGCCGGGAAGTTCTTCAGTTCCGGCTTCGTGAGGGACCAGTGCGTATGAATGATCTTCCACCGGCCGTTTTTGCGGCGGTAGACTTCCGTAGTGTTCCATTTTTCGGTGTGGCCCTTGCTGTGACTCACAAACTGGAAGGTCAGCACGCCCATATTGCCTTCGACCAGCACTCTGGGACGGACCATCTCCCAGCGGTCGATCTGAACTTGACCTCGCAACGGATTGTAAAGCGCACGGAGCGCATCCAGACCCTCCAGTTTGTTTTCCAGAAACGGGTCGAAGTAATCCACGGCGGGATCGGAGGCTTCCAAGAAACCGCTTGGATCGCCCTTGGCCCAGCGCTCGAAGGCGCCGCGCTCAATCGCCAGAATGGCCTGTGCATCCTTGCCGGACGGGGCTCCCGCGGTATCCGAGTCGCCGCTCAGGACCGCACTGCACAGGAGAGGCAGAACCAGGAGTTTAATCATGGATTCTCTCTCTACAATGGCATGTTTCGAGCTCCAGCCGCTTTCTGAAGAGTCGCTGAAGCAACCTTCAGGAAGTCTTCAGGAACTCTTCAGTAGGTTCCCACATCGATTTGCCCCTATATAGGAAGTGTGACAGCGCCCCTCGTTGGGATCCTGCGGTATCTGCGATGAGATACAGGGACATTTTGGCTTTAGGCGATTTGGAACTCAACCTCGGTTCCCGCCGTTTCCGCGTGGCGGGCCGGGAGGTGTTCCTGACCCGCACGGAGTTTCTTCTGCTGGAATGCCTGATGCGGAACGTCGGTACGGTGGTGACCCGGGAAGCATTGCAAAAGATCGCACGTGACGGCGAAGCGCGAACCGCGTGCAGAGCGATCGATGTCCATATAGTGCGCCTGCGCCGAAAGGCACAATTGAACGGCCCTGGTTCTCTGCTGCTTCGCTCCGTACGGGGCATCGGCTATGCCCTCGATTGGTGTTCAGTCCCCGACCCGGCCACCATCAAGAAGATCGAGCTACACCGGTTGATCGATGCCCTGCCGGAGCCCGAAATAGGACGTGTGCGGCGCTTGCTCGAGAGCCTCAGTATGAAGACCGCACACCGAGCCGGTTAATTGACCGCACGGTTGCGATAGGCCAGCAGGAATCCGGCGGGAACCAGAAATACCGTAAGCACCACCGATACGAGGAGACCGCCGACCAGGGCCCGGGCTAAAGGCGCATAGGACTCGCTCCCCTCGCCCAATTTCATGGCCATGGGCAGCAAGCCGATGATCGTGGCAAGAGAAGTCATGAGAATGGGGCGCAAGCGCACCCGGCACGATTCCACGATGGCCTCCCCGACTTCGCGCCCCTCAACTCTCAGGTGGTGCGCAAATTCCACAATCAGGATGCTGTTGGACATGGCTACTCCGGCCAGCATCACCACCCCCATCAGGGACATGACGTTGAGCGTGGTGCCGGTCGCCACCAGGACGATGAGCACGCCGCTGATCCCCGGCGGAAGCGCCAGCAGGATGATGAACGGGTCCACAAATGAGCGGAACTGAGCGACCAGAATCAGATAAAGGAGCACCACCGAGAGAGTAAGGCCAATAGCGAAGCTTTTAAAGGAATCGCTCATCGCTTCGGCGCTACCGCGGACCGCCACGTTCACATTGGCAGGTACGGTTTCGTGCTCGACGATATTGCGCACATGGTCGGCTGCTGCTCCCAGGTCTTCGCTAGCCGGCCGGGCGTAGATATCGATCTTCCGGCGAATCTGATAGTGGTCCACTTCGGTCGGTGCCTTGATGCGCTCGATATTGGCGATCATGTCGAGGCGCGTAGGCTGTTTGAAGCCATCGGCGTGCAAGGGAATGGACTTCAGATCCTGGACCGATTGTATTTGTGTCTCCGGGTATTGCACGGTCAGGAAGTAATTATTGCCGTTCTTGGGATCGATCCAGAGATTCGGCGCGATCATCTGATTCGAGGTGAGCGAGGTAATGACGTTCGTCAATACTTCCCTTTCGGTCAAGCCCAGCTTCGCTGCGTGCAGCCGGTCCACATCGACTCGCAGCGACGGATAGTCCAGATCCTGGGGGATGAAGACATCCGCGATCTCCGGCGAGCGGCGAAGTTTGGCCGCGATGCGCTGAGCCACCTCGTTGTCCGCGTCCAGATTTGCTCCCACCACCTGGATGTCGATCGGCGCGGGCGCCCCCATGCTGACCACGGCATCTACGAGACTTCCGGTGGAGAAGAACGCTGTCAGTTCCGGCATGTCCTGAGCCATGCGCTTCTTGATTCGATCGATGTACTCGTAGCTGCCGACTCGGTGGTCCGGCTGTAAGCCCACCTGGACGAAACCGGTATGCATGGCCGCGTTGGTGGTGTAAACGGCGGAGAAGCCATTATCCACGCCGATATTGTCTACGATGGTTCCGAGATCCTCCGGGGCGACGGTGTCCTTGATGAGGCGCTCCAGACGCGCAACTTCGCTCTCGGTGACGCTGAGCTTGGTTCCGGACGGCGCTTTGAAGGTGATGACGAACTGGCCGGCGTCTGTTTGGGGGAAATACGCAAACCCGAGCCTGGTATAGAGCAACAGGCTCGCGGCGAAGGCCAGAAAGAACAGCAGAAGCACGGTCACCGGCGCGCGAAGGGCGCGGTGTACGAGCACTTCGTACGCCGCCAGCAGCCGGGTGAATCCCGCATTAAACGTGGAGTTGAAGCGCGTTCCCCAACTGAGGCTGGATTTCCGTTCGTGTCCGTGCTCTTCATGCCCGTGGCTTGGGCGGCTGACATAACGGGCGCAAAACAGCGGAACCACGGTCAGCGCGACTACGTAGGACGCTCCCAGAGAGACGACCACTGCCAACGCCATCGCCGAGAAGAGAAATTTGCTGACGCCGGCCAGCAGGGTGACCGGGAAAAAGACAACCGCGGTCGTGAGGGTAGACGCCAGTACAGGGAGGGCAACTTCCCTGCCACCGCTTTCCGCGGCGACGCGGGGCGGTTCTCCCAATTCGAGATGACGATAAATATTCTCCAGCACGACGACTGAATTATCGATGAGGCGGGAGAGCGCCAGCGCCAAGCCTCCCAGCACCATGCTGTTTACCGACGAGCCGCCCAGCCGCAGGATAAAGAATGTTGCGCAGATGGACAAAGGAATGGAGAAGAACACCGCAACCGTGGCTCTCATGCTACCCAGGAAGATGAGAATCATCACGCAGGTAAGGAACAGTCCGATGCCGCCTTCGTGCAGTAGGGTCTCGATGGCGGTCCGCACGAAGCGGGACTGATCGAAAACGACGTCAGTCTTCATTGCGGCAGGGACGTCGACCAGTTTGGTCACCGTATTGCGAATTCCGTCAACCACGGCGATGGTATTCGAATCGCCGCCCTGTTTCATAACCGGGAGGTAGACGGAGCGCTGCCCGTTTACGTGGACCACGTTGTATTGCAGCGCGTGGGCGTCTTTCAGTTCCCCGATATCCGACATCAGTACCGGGTTTTCGCCGTGCATCTTCACGGGATACTGGCCGGCATCCTTCAGGTTGAATTGCGCGTTGGAGTAGATGTTGTAGTCGAGATTGCCAATCTGCACGTCGCCGGCGGGCAGAATCACGTTCGCCTGATTGAGCGAACGCACCACGTCCATGGGGCTGATCTGCCGGGCTTCCAATTTGTACGGATCGACATAGAACTGGATCTGCCTCCAGGGCCCCCCGAACGGCTGCGGGATGGATGCGCCACGGACGCCGGCCAACTGATTGCGAACAAAGTTCTGCGCGATGTCCTTCAGATTGCCGTCGGTCATTCCCTCGCCATTCATGGTGACCAGGCACACAGGAAGGCTGGAAGCGTCTGACTTGAGTACAACCGGAGGGAGTGTCCCTGGCGGCAGGTCTTTCATATCCGAGACGGCCAGATTGGCGATGGTGGCGGCGTCGATATCGGCATTGGTGCCGGGCTGGAAATAGACGCGGATGATGCTAACTCCATTGAGGGAGCGCGACTCAATGTGATCGATCCCACTGGCCAGAGTGAAAAAGCGCTCGAGGTGGTAGGTGATGTCGCCTTCGATTTGCTCCGGCGGCATGCCCGAGTAGAACGTGGCGACGACGACGACCGGAATATTCATCGCCGGAAACATGTCCACGGGCATCTGGGAGACGCCTACAACTCCCAATATGGCGATGATCAGGCAGGCGACGATGATCAGATAGGGTGTATTGATAGCAAATCGCGACATCGGGAGTTCTCGCTAGGAACGAGGCGTGGAATCGCCTGCTAACGTGATTTCTTTGGGTTTCACGCGATCGCCATTCTTCAGGCCGGATCGCGGTCCGACGATCACGCTATCGCCTTCCTTGAGGCTGCCCGAGCGGATTTCGGCCAGGCGCGCTGTTTCGATGCCAATCTGCACCGGAACAATCTGAACGGATCCTGAAGGATGAACTGTGAAAACGCGGCTGGAAGTCCCGCTACCATCGATAGCCTCTACCGGCACGGACAAAACCTTCTTTCGCTGTGCGGTAGTCAGGTTGACTCTGGCATACATGCCGGGGACCAGGACAAGGGAGGGATTAGGAACGTCGACCTCGGTCTTCATGGTGCGCGTGGCTTGGTCCACTTTATCGGCGAAGCGTGCCACACGGCCAGGGAAAGTGCGATTCAAGGCGAAAACACGGACATCGACCTGCTCTCCGAGGTGGACCATCGGCACGATGGACTCGGGAACCGGCAGCGCCAGGCGCAGCAAGCCATTCTCGGACAGGCGAACTACCGGCATGGCTTGGGTTTGAGATGCGGTTCCCGCTTGGATCAGCGAGCCTGTATTGGCATAACGCTTGGTGACGACGCCGGCGAAGGGTGCGGTAATTACCGCGTATTGATAGAGGGTCTTGAACCGGGCCTCCGCGGCCCGGGCGACATGAATGCGCTGCTCGCATGCGATCACGTGGGACTTGGCAGCGGAAACCTGCGCTTCCGCCACCATGTCACGAGAGTGAACCTCATCGACCTCCTGCTGAGGAACGAGGCCGACTTCGCGCTTCGACACATCCTGAATGCGGGTGTACGACAAGTGCGCGATGGCGTGAGAGGACTCCGCCCGGCGCAACTCTTCCCGCGCCGTATCCAACTCGGCGACGGCCTCCTCGACGGCGGCCTTCGCCCGCGTGAGATCGTCCTGCATCTCGGGGACTTCAAGGCTGGCCAGTATCTGTCCTTCGCGGACACGATCGCCGATGTCTACCCGGATCTGACGTATGTACCCAGATACCTTGGACATGACGTCAACCTCCTGGAACGGCTCAAATTCAGCGGTCAGGACACAATCGCTCGAAAGATCGTTTCGCACCGCCTTTACGACTGCGACGGTAGGAGTGTCCACGAGGGGACGGGGGATCTCTGCGCTGCCCTTGCGGGCGCAAGAGGTCACCTCGACCGTCAAAAAGAGGAGCCCTGTGATCGTCCAAAGCTGTACACGGGTTGGTGTCATGTTCCTGCCACAAAGCAGGGTACGGTAGCACAGTCCCTGCATCCTTCCTTTCCCCTCCGAGTGCCACGCAATCAGCGCAAAAGGCCGATCGCATAATTGAGCGCCGCCCGCCGGCTGAGGTATTCGTATTTCGCGGAGGCGGCTTCAATCTCTGCCGACGTCTGGTTCAGTTGTGCCTGGTTCAATTCCACGATGCTACCCAGTGCGGTGTCATAGCGCGCCTGCGCCAACCGCAGCGATTCGCGAGCCTGTGCAACCAGGCGGCCTGCCACATCCATTCTCCGAAAGGCGTCGTTGGCATCCAGCCACGCCACACGCACATCGCGGGCGATCTGCACCGAAAGATCCATCACGTCCTTACCCGCTGCTTCGGCGCGGGATTCTGCCTCTTCTCTCCTGGCTTTGAACAAGCCGCCATTCAGAATCGGGATATTTACATTGATGCCGGCCGCGCTGTAGGTGCTGCGCAGGCGGTCGTCCCGAGCCGGGGTCGCACCGCCGACGATGGCAGCGCTGATGGTGGGGTTTCTCAACCGCTTCTCGGCTTGCGCAAAACTGGCCAGGGCGTCATGGTTCAGCCGCAGGGCGGCCAGGTCCGGCCGTTCGCGCATGGCCTCGCTGATCAGGGCATCGACATCGGGATCGAGCGGCGCAGGTAGCGGTTCATCTACGATCGAAAAAGGCTGATCCCGTTCGTAGCCGATCGCGGCAGAAAGACGCGCGTGGCTGGCCTTGGCCGCATTTTCGGCGCGGAAGACGTCCAGTTCCGCCTGCGAGACGTTGACTTGGGCGAAGCTGAGATCCAGGGTTGAACGCAAGGCGTTCTGGGCCAATGCGGTGACTTGGCGCAGCGTGAGGCGCCGCAGATCAAGCGTTGCGCGGGCGACCTTGAGCACCGACTCCGCAGACAGTGCCTGGTAATAGGCCTGCTGCACTTCGCTGAGGACCTGGGCGCGCGTATTGGTCACGTTCTGATTCTGAGCGGCGTTGCGCAGGACCGCGCTTCGCGAAAGGCTGGAAGTGCGGCCGAAGTCGGTAATCAACTCGCTGGCGACCAGGCCGGTTCCGGTGCGGCTATAGATGCTGGATGTCGTAACGGCGCCGGCAGTCAGCGTGGAATCGTGCTCTGCCCCCACGCCTGTGAAATTGGCGGAGACCGTGGGATAGTAGGCCGACTTTACTTCATTTACGACGGAGGCGGTGGCCTGCGCCGTAAACGTCGCCGATCCGATGCGCGGATGGTTTCGAAGCGCGATTTCCTGCGCCCGAGAGAGGGACAATGCCGCTGGAGTTTGTGCCCAGACAGCACGGCTTGCCACATCAGCCCCGAGCAACAACCAGAGGAGGACGAATTTGATCTTCATCGAACCGTTCGGCCTGGCTGGTCATTTGGTTGATCTCCGACGGCGATTTTGAGGATCGTCGTGTCGTGCGCCTCGATCAGGCCATCGGTCACCAGATCGCAGAGTGTCGGCAACAATGATTCGACGCTCTGCGCCGTGTCGATGGACTCGATGCGGAGCGGCATATGGTGGGCGGTATTGAGACCGCCTTCCGCACTATGCATCCGGTGATGCGATCCAAAGCCTGCTTCGGGCCGCAAGAGCGTCGCACCTGCTACGCCCTCTTTCAGAAGCAAAGACAGGATCTCCCGGCTTAGGAAATCGTGCCGGGAACTGGTGTCTTCGTTGAAGTAGATAATGACTTTTTTCGCTGGACCGCGACCGAGCATTGCGTGATGTCCTTGTGGATACGCTCTATTTTTATCGGTGGCTATGGAGAAATACCACTGAAGAGTTCCTGAAGACTTCCTGACACACCCGTTAGAAACTTGTCAGGGAAACTTCAGTAGGTGGAAGCCGGCCAGATACGGATAGAATAGGGAAGAAACCGGTGCGGATCCTGGTAGTTGAAGACGAGCAGAAACTGGCTATGGCTTTGCAGCAGGGCTTGCAGGCAGAGCAGCATAGCGTAGCATTGGCTTCTACGGGCGAAGAGGGATTTTACTCCGTTCAGACCGAGTCCTTCGATCTGATTATCCTCGATGTCATGCTTCCGGGCAGAAGCGGGGTGGAAATCCTGGCTACCATGCGGCAGCACGGGCTCAAGACGCCGGTCCTCATGCTGACTGCCCGAGATGCCGTTGAAGATCGTGTCCGGGGCCTCGACAGCGGCGCCGATGACTACATGGTTAAGCCGTTCGCCTTCCCGGAACTGCTGGCGAGGGTGAGGGCGCTGGGCCGGAGGGGTGTGCCTGAGGCAACCACGCCGCTGCGGGTGGCGGACCTGGAAGTAGATGTGGTCGGCCGAACCGTCAGCCGGGGTGCGTACCGCCTGGATCTGACAGCCCGCGAATTTGATCTACTGGCATACCTGGTTCGCTATCGCGGTCACGTCGTCTCGCGCGAAATGCTGGCTCGCGACGTTTGGAAAGAAACCGGACGCCATACGCCGCTCGACAACGTCATCGACGTGCATATGGCGCGCCTGCGACGAAAGGTCGACGACCAGTTCGATCAAAAACTGGTTCACACCGTGCGCGGGGTCGGATTCGTTGTTCGCGAAGGTGTGGAGTAGTTGTCGCGCGCCAGATGGATGCGCGAAGATCGTGTAGTATGCGATGGCAGCCGGTACTGCCGCCTTCGCTGAACCCTGGATCATAGGGCTGATTTGATGGGCAAGCTGCGCCCCAAGCACCTCCGAACGCGCCTCACTCTTTGGTACGTGTTCGTACTGGCGCTGGTGCTGGCTTTTTCCTGGGGTCTCAGCGCTTCCTTCCTCTTCTTTTTTCTGCGAGGTCAGCTGGATCACTACATCGTCCAGGATGTCGAGACGGTCGAAGGTCTGCTGTTTTCCGACAGCGGCGGACGGCTGGTGGTCCGGGAAAACTTTCACAACCATCCGGAATCGAAGCAAGTGGTAGAGCGGCTTCTGGAGGTTCGTTCGATTGATGGCGAGGTCTTGTATCGGAACGAGAGGTTGGGCAGCCAGTCGCTGGGTGGAGTGCCCTTTCCCGGGGAAGGCGAAGGCGGATATTCGATTCGATCGATGCGTCTGGCCGATGGGCTCCGCGTCCGCATGGCGAGTCGCAGGCACAAGGTGGAAGGGCTCGATCTGGTCATCCGGGTAGCGTACAGCGAGGAGCGGATCTGGGCACGTGTCGACGAGCTTGCGATCGCCTCTTTGTTTGCAACACCATTCGTCCTGGTGCTAGCGGGTTTTGCGGGCTACCTGGCAGCACGGCGTGCCTTGGCGCCGCTGGAAGATATGGCGAGCCGCGCGGAACAGATTACCTCTGAGCGCCTGCATGAACGGTTGCAGAGCGCGGGGACGGATGACGAACTTGGCCATCTGGCCCGCGTATTTAACAACCTGCTTGCGCGTCTGGAGCAGTCTTTCGAGCAGCTTCGCCGGTTTACTTCGGATGCTTCGCACGAGCTGCGCACGCCGCTTACCTCGATGCGAAGTGTCGGCGAAGTGGTTCTTCAAAAAGACGGCAATCGCGAAGAGTATCGGGACACGATCGGCAGCATGCTGGAAGAGGTAAACCGGCTCACCGCTTTAGTGGACAATTTGCTTACTATCTCGCGAGCAGATGCAGGGCGAATCCAGATTTACCCCAGCCTGTTCTCAGGCATGGACCTGGCGCGGGAGGCCGCGGCTTTATTCGAAGTGCTCATCGAAGACAAGAATCAACAGATCACTGTGGAGGGCGACGAGGCCATCACAGTCAGCGGTGACCGGGTCCTCTTGCGGCAAGCGCTGGTGAATATCATCCATAACGCCGTGAAATATTCTCCCGTAGGAGGGACAATTTCGGTCCGGACGTGCCATGAGCCCGGCGGAAGTATTTGTTTCGAGGTTGCCGATAGCGGTCCTGGAATCAGCTCCGAGCATGCCGCGAAGATCTTTGACCGGTTCTATCGCGTGGAGGCATCCCGTTCCCGCGATCCGGGAGGCGCCGGACTGGGACTATCCATTGCGCAGTGGGCGGTGCGGGTGCACGGCGGAGATATTCAACTGATCACTCTGCCCGGAATGGGCTGCATATTCCAGGTTCGCCTGCCGCGTGAGCTGAATGGTCATGGATGACGGGAAGCTGCCAGCCAGTCGGGATCGATGCGAACCAGTTCCAGGTAGGGGTATTCATAAGACGCTTTTTCCCCTAGTCCAAACCGATAATAAGTGAGCAGTAGCTTGCCGCTGGTGGTTTCACATAAGTATGGATAATCACCGCGGCTCTTTTCTTTATCGGCCTGATCCAGCGGTCCGACGCGTTGGGGCTTGGTCCATGTTTTTCCATCGTCGCCGGATAGCGCGGCATAGAGATACTGGCGATAGTGCCCGGTAACCCCGTTGGGATAGGACATGATGTCGTTCCATACCAGCACCAGACGCCCGTCTTTGAGACGATGAATGGCTCCCGGTGAGTCGGGCGCCATAAAACGCGAGGCCACAGGCGACGTCCAGGTCTGGCCGCCGTCGCGCGAGAAGATCTCCCAGAATCGCAAGGTCTGTGTGCGGATGATCATCCACACTCGTCGGTCGCGCATCTCCATGAGGATAGGCTCGATGGCTCCAGGGTGGGTGATCTGGGGGCCGAACGGCACGCGGATGTTGTCTGTGCCCATTTTCCAGGTTTCCCCGTCGTCGTCGGAATAGAAGCTCAGGCTGCGAAACTCGATCTGTCCCACGTTGTCCAGAAAGTTATCGCTGGCATAGGAGAGAGCTCCCAGCAGGCGCCCACTGCTGAGCTGGATGATGGAATTGATTGCTCCGGTGTATGCATGCCCGAAGTTGACCGGGCGCGCCGGGCTCCAGGTTTTGCCGCCGTCGCGTGAGACGTTGTGCAGCATTTGGCACTCTCCAGCGCCTCGATTTTCTTTTGAAGGCAGCCGGAAATACCGGAGGCCGAACGCGTGGAGGTGGCCGTCTTTATCGACCAGGGGATAGATCAGTTGCGTTACAGAGCCGCGTCCGGCCGGGTAGGCAAATACTTGCACAGGGGCGCTCCACGTCTGGCCATCGTCGTGGGAACTCCGTGCGAAGACGGGCTGCGCCGGACCGTCGTTGGCCATCTCTTTGAGGGGTCGCCCCTGGGCCGCCAGTGCGAGCAGGGTTCCGTCTGGAAGCCGGACCGGGATTCCCATCAGCCCTTCAAAGAAGATCTGTTTGGGATCAGAAGGCGCCCCCTCGGCGGAGAAGATCAGGGCTGCGGCCAGGACCAGGATTGCAGGAGAGAGAAGTTTCATAAGCGTGCCTCTATGCCAGCCCCATCGGAGCGTATAAGGTTTTCAGTTGTCGCACTTGCTCTGGAGTAAAACTGCGATCCGGCGGCCGTACGTAGCGCTTGGCGACTCCGAAAAATTCGAGTGTGGCTCGCCAGAACGGATGACTCCAGGCATGGAAGAAGGGGATGTCACACTCAACCACCACGCGGCGGGCTGCTTCGAGATCGTTCTTCTCACAGGCGCTCCAGAATCGTTTGGGGACCTCCGGCGCAAAGGTCGAGAAGGTGCTGTAGTACGCCTTCATTCCGTAGGGCTGAAACATCAGATAGCGGGACTTCTGGCCGCCGGCGAAAATATTGAGCCGGTTGCCGTATCCGGCGAATAATTCCACGGAATAGGCCGGCTGGTATTCCTCTTTGTAGGCCACGATGGAATCGATCGTTACGAGGCGCTTCAGCAGCGGCCAGGAAACCTGCCCGTGCAGGACGATGCCCAGTTTGGTAGCGTCGGCGATCTGGCGAAAGTGGTGGAAGAGCATGTCCTCGTCGCCATACTGTGGGACGAAGACCTGCAAAGCGTCTGCACCGGCGGAGGCGGCGAAGTGTGCGTAGTCGACTGCCTGTCCGGTCCACCAGGGACCGGTAGCCGCGATAGTGAGGCCGCGCCCGTTGACGGCGCGGATCAGCGTGCGCGTCAACTGTTTGATTTCTTCGTATGTGAGACGGTCGTATTGGCTGTTGCCGGCGGTCAAAGCGATCGCCTGGCAGCCGGCGCGGATGCCGGTATCGACAATTTTGCGGAATCCGTCCAGGTCGAGGTCGAAGGATGCATTGTAGACGGTGGGTACCGACAGGATGGGTCCCCGCAGACGGTTCCGAAAATCCCCGGGTGTCGCCGATGCCCGCGCGGTTCGGCTTGCGAGAAAGGCTCCGGCGCCCAGGCCCAGGCAAGCCCGGCGAGTCAGCGGCTCAAGAGCGCGCATGCGAGTGTCTCCTTGTTGTCGAAGTTAGAACATGCTCCATGGGACCTTCAGATGATCGGCCATGATGCTTTCCGCGGGCTCTTTCGAGAGCCCTTGTACGAATTGCAGCAAGGGCCGGTGGGAGTAGATGATGTGCCGGATCGTGTCGCTTTGAAGGACGCGGATCACTCCATTCACAAACAGCGGGCCGGCAAGGCTGGTCAGCGTGCGCTCCAGGTACTCATTTCCCGTGCTGGCCCAGATCGTGCGATGAAAATCGTAGTCCAGGCGGACGCGCACGCCCGGCGGCGCCGACTCCGATTTTTCGAGGCGTTCCAGAATCTGCTGCAGCCGGGCTTCGGTCTGCGTGGTCAGATGCGCTCTGGCCAACCGCAGGCAGTACGCTTCCAGCACAATCCGCACGTTGTTGATTTTCTGGACATCGTTGGGAGTGAGATCCACGACGAACATGCCGCGACGAGCGCGATTGGCGACCAGCCCCTGTTCCTGAAGCTGCTGCAACGCCTCGCGAATCGGAGCGCGGCTGATTTGCAGTTCCCGGGAGAGCTGGCTCTCGTTGAGGCGTTCGCCGGGTTTGATTTTTCCGGAAAAGATAGCTTCGGTGAGAACCTCCACGCCCTTCGCTTTCAGTGTTGGCAGATCAACTGTTGAAAACAGGACCCTCTTGCGCATGGCTGTCGGGCTTTCGATGTTATCACAAAAATCGGCTGTCGACAGAAGCAATGTCTCAAAAACTCCCAGAGGAAAATTGCCTATTGACCAAATTTGTGAGGATATGTTACGCTTTCGCAAAATCGACTACTGTCGACAGAATAGAAAGGGGCATATGCGCAGCATGTTCGCACGGAGCGCCCTGCTCTGCGGCGTCTTCTTCTTCATCGCCAGTTTTCCCCTGCCGGGACAGATTACCGGCAGCATTCGCGGCACGGTGACCGATCCTGCCGGCGCGGCTGTGCCCGGCGCTCGCGTAGCCGCGGTCAACACCCGAACCAACCTTTCGGTGGGCGCGACGACCGATGCGGACGGGGGATACCTGATCACCCTGCTGCCGATTGGAGAATATCGCCTGACCGTGGAGGCTGCCGGCTTCAAACGCTTCGAGCAGACCAATATCGCCCTCACCACCAACCAGGTGGCCGGCATCAACATCAAGCTGGAGTTGGGAACCGTGGCAGAGAAGGTCGAGGTCACGGCGGGAGCCCCGCTGGTCAACACGCAGACAACAGAGGTGGGGCAGTTGATCAACTCTCAGCAGATTGTGGATCTGCCGTTGAATAGCCGGAATCCCATCCAGCTTGCCACGCTGGTGAACGGAGTGAGCGGCGCCCAGGTGCATACGGTCCTGGTGGGCACCGACGAACGCAACGCGTCCTACATGAGCGTCAACGGCAATCGCTTTAACATGACGCAATACAACCTGGACGGCGGAGAGTTTGCGGGCCTGCGTATGAACACCGGCATGAACTATCCGAACCCGGACGCAATTGCGGAGTTTCGCTTTATCACGAACAACTACAGCGCCGAGTTCGGCAAGAATCCCGGCGGAGTGATGAACGTAGTGACCAAGTCTGGGACCAACGACCTGCACGGCAGTTTGTGGGAGTTTAACCGCAACAGCACCTTTGCCGCCAGGAACTTCTTCCTTCCAAGTGTGGCGCCGCTCAATCAGAATCAGTTCGGTTTCAGCGCCGGGGCGCCGGCGATTCGGGACAAGTTGTTTCTGTTCGGTTCGGCACAGTGGTTCAAGGTCCGTCAAGGCCGCACGACCAGCAGTACGGCGCCGCCGACGGCCCTGGAGCGTCAGGGCATTTTTCCGGCAAGCGGGGTGATCAACGATCCTCTGACTCGTGCTCCGTTCCCAGGTAATGTGATCCCCCAGGACCGCCTGGACCCGGTGGCCCTGAAATTGATGAACCTGATCCCGCTGCCGAACACCGCGAACGGGCTCTTCATCGGCGCTTTCCCGGAACCGGCGGACAACCATCAGTATCTGGTGAAGGGTGACTACAACATGAACGATCGAAGCCGCCTGACCCTCTCCTGGTTCGAGGATTCGACGTTCTCCAAGTCCGATCTGGATTTCGGGCGTCTGACGACACCATTTGTAAACTACAGCGGTCAATCCTACAAAAGCAGCGACAACGATATTCGCGACGCCATCGCCAGCCACACCTATACGCTCCGGCCCAACCTGGTGAACCAATTCCGTTTTTCGTACGTTCACGTGAAGTGGAACGTATCCAACGTAGGGCGGGGTCCTTCTCTGGTGGATCTGGGCAGCAACTTTCCGAAACAGGCGTACGCCGATGTGCCGACGATCAGCGTACCCGGGCGAATCAGCGTGTTCGGCGGAAACAACGTATTCGCCACCTCCGACGATTACCAGTTCTCCGACAGCGTGAACTACATTCGCGGCCGGCACAACCTGAAGTTCGGCGTGGAAGTCCGCCGGTCGGCGCTTCTTTCGCTTTCGAGCGGCAATGCGCATGGAGCGCTGCTGCCCAGCGGCGCCGTGACAGGGAATGCCCTGGCCGACTTTGCGTTGGGGCAGATGAATTTCTATGTCTCCAACCCTCTGGGCGGCGATTACCGGCAGCACACGTTCGCGGCTTACGCTCAGGACGACTTCCGGCTCTCCCGCAATCTGGTGCTGAATCTCGGTCTGCGTTATCAGGTGGCAAACCCGTGGTACGCGGAGCCCACCATTCCATTGGTCGACGGGGGGATGGCTCGGCCGACTTCCACGTTTCTATTTGGCCAGCAGTCGACGGTGTTTGTGAACGCGCCGATAGGACTGGTGTATCCGGGCGACCCGGGTGTTCCGAATGCAGGGGTGCAGACCGACAAAAAGAATCTCGGGCCGCGTGTGGGAATTGCCTGGGACGTGTTCGGGAACGGCAAGACCAGCATCAGGGCTGCGTATGGCATCTTCTACGGGACGCCGGACGGCGATCAGACCACCCCTGTTTCCTACAGTGCGCCGTTCTTCATCAACTTCAACGTTCCGCTGACACCGAGCCTGGTGAATCCGATTCCACAAGCGCTCGTGAATGCTTTCCCCGTGCCGACCGGAAAGAATATGAGCTTCTTGCCCTATGAACCCCTGACGATCCAGGGAATTGATCCGCACGTGGTGAATCCGATGATCCAGCAGTTCAATTTTACGGTTCAGCAACAGTTGCCGGGAGGCGTGTCGGTGCAAGCCGGATGGGTCGGCAACTCCACGGCACATCTTATGTATTATTTGCCGGCCAACCCGGCGGTGTATCTGCCCGGCAACGATGCCAATGGAAATCCACTGTCCACGGTCGGAAACGTGAATGCGCGCCGCATTCTGAATATGGCGAATCCGCCGGCAGCCGGGCAGCCGTATCGCTACGGAGCGGTGTCTCTTGGACAGTCCGGTACGAACAGCAACTATCACGCTCTGCAGGTGGAGGTGAGAAAAAGCTATTCGCACGGCGTGAACCTGCTGGGTTCTTATACGTTCTCGAAGGCGATTGACTACGCATCCGTGTTTTTACAGAACGGGCTGGCAACGGATGTGCCTCAGAACCCGACCGATCTGAAAGGGAGCCGGGGCCTGGCTGGATTCAACCAGTCCAATCGTTTCGTGGGGAGCGTCGTGTACAATACTCCCGCGCTGAGTGCGGTGATGGGAGTGAAATCCAACCCCGTCGCCAGCCGCCTGCTGGATCACTGGGACCTGAGTACGATTGTGACCCTGGTCTCGGGCACGCCGTTCAATGTGGTTACGGGTGTTGACAACTCTCGGACCGGCTACGGAGCCGACCGGCCCAACCTGGTAGGGAATCCGTATCTGTCCGGCGATCGCTCCAAGAGCCAATACCTTTCCCAGTATTTCAATCCCGCCGCATTTGCTGCAAACGCAGTGGGGACGTTCGGAAACTTCGGGCGCAACGTTCTGGTTGGCCCGGGGACGGCCAACGTCGATTTCTCGGTCCACAAAGAGTTCCCGGTCTCAGAGCGTTGGGGGAAATTTCAGGTGCGCTTCGAGTTCTTCAACTTTTTCAATCGCGCCAACTTCGGGAATCCAAGTGCAAGCCTGGCGGCTCCGGCGCTTCTCGGGAAGATTACTTCGGCCGGTCCGGGCCGCATCGTGCAGTTTGGTTTGAAATACCTCTTTTGATCGCGGAGCATTCTCCATCGAGTCGCGGGTGATGGCGCTGAGTCGTGCGGCCAATGACGGCCCGAATTCAGCGCCCACCTCGCCCGATCGCTTCCTGAATACCGCCCGCCCGAATTCCCCAAGCTACTGCCCTCAACCACTCCCTCGCGGCGAATGATCGTGGGCATTGATCTGACCGTGAAGTCCGCTCCCTTTAAAGTCGCGGTTCAGTGGCGGAACGGAACCGCGCGCGCCAGCAAGCGGACGAACAGAATCACCCGGTCGTAGCACCAATCATTCCTATGCCGCTATTGACTTGTCCCCGCCGCTGGGATATTGTTTTTCTGATTGAGATTCACTAATAAGGTGTAGTTAATGAACCAATTTCATTTCCGGGTGCGCCGTGATCGGCAGAGGCTGCGTTGCATTGCCGGGTGCCTGGTAGTTTTGGCGGGTTTGCTGCCGCATGTGCCGTCCGTGAAGGCTGCGCCCGCCGACACAGTGTATGTCATCCCCCATACGCACTGGGAGGGCGCTGTCTTTAAGACGCGTGAGGAATACCTGGAAATGGGGCTGCCGCACATTGTGAAAGCGCTGTACCTTCTGAAGAAGTATCCGGACTATCGCTTCGTCCTGGATCAGATGTGCTATGTGCGGCCGTTCCTGGAGCGATATCCGGCCGAAGTCCCAGCCTTCCGCCAGTTTCTTTCGCAGGGGCGGCTCCAGATCGCGGGCGGCACGGACACGATGCACGACAACAATATCCCGTCGGGCGAATCCATTGTGCGGCAGTACCTGCTGGGCAAATCCTATTTCCGGGATGCGCTGGGATATGACGTAACGACCGGCTGGGGCTTGGATACGTTCGGTCACAACGCCCAGATGCCGCAGATCCTGAAACTGGCGGGGATGAAGTCCTACTGGTTTCAGCGAGGGGTTCCGAGCATCGACACGCCGAGTGAATTCCTGTGGCAGGGACTCGATGGCACGAAGATCCCGGCGTTCTGGCTGCCCATCAGCTATGCGGCGCTGAACACATTGCCATCCAGCGAGACAGCTTTCGCAACACTGGTACAAGGACGGTTCCATGCGCTGGATCGGTTCTCGAAAGGTCATGAGCGCGTACTGATGGCGGGAGCCGACGTCTGGGAACCCGAGGAACTTCTGCCGATCCAGGTGCCGAAGTTCAATCATGCCGGTCAGGCGCCGTTCTCGCTGCGATTAGCGGTGCCCGCCGACTATGAAGCGGAGGTGGCCAAGCGCGGTGGCACGCCCGTGATTTCCGGCGAACTGAACCCGGTCTTCCAAGGCATCTATAGCACGCGAATCGAAGTAAAGCAGGCCATGCGCAACCTGGAGCGGCTGCTCACCAGCGCGGAGAAGCTCAATGCAATCGCCGCCGCGCTGGGCGCGCGAGCCGAGCGGGAGACGATTGAGGATGGTTGGGAACCTGTTCTATTTAACCAGGCGCATGATCTGTCGTCCGGCGTAATGGTGGATAAGGTTTACGAAGACTCCATGCAACGATACAACCAGGCGCAACGGATTGCCGAGGAGGTGGTGCGTGTGAACCTGGACTATATCCTGGGCCGGGCGGATACGTCGGGGGAGGGAGTGCCGGTTGCGGTTTTCAATCTGTTGGGCTGGCCTCGCGCCGATGTCGTAGAAGTGGATGTATCGTTCTCCGACCCAGGCGTTCGGACCTTTGTCTTGCGCGACTCCGGCGGCCATCCTGTTCCGGTTCAGATGCTGAGCGTGCTGCGCAATGATGACGATGGAATTCGCCAAGCGCGCATTGCGTTTCTCGCGCGGGATGTTCCCGCCATGGGATACGAGATTTACCACGTAGTGCCGAACGCGCCTGGCTCTACGGGCTCATCGCCGGGCTCTTCGCACCACAGCAGACTCGAAGATTCCGCCTCCATTGAGAATGAGTTTTATCGTGCGTCCTTTCATCTGTGGACCGGGGAGATGACCAGTCTGGTGCTGAAGGAGAGAAATTGGGAGGTGCTGGCCCGGTCCGGCAACGTGGTGGCGCGGGAGCACGACGGGGGCGACTTCTGGGAGCTTTACGGCACGCTGAACGGAGGACGGTTTACCGCGATGAAGAAGGAAATTCCGCCGCCACGTCCGGCTTATACGCAATGGAGCAACGATTTTGTGGGCGGAAACGGCGCGACTACGGAGGGGCCCGTATTCTCCGAGTTCCACATTTCGCATCCTTTCGGCAAAAACCACTTCGGCACGCGCGTTCGCCTCTATCACGGTGTGCGGCGCATCGATATCCGCACAGAGCTGGTGAACCAGGAAGAGTTCGTGCGATACCGGGCGGTCTTTCCGACTTCGATCACGAAGGGCACGGCCACCGGAGAGATTCCGTTCGGGGCTATCGCGCGTCCGGAGCGAAGCGAGTTTCCGGTGCAGAACTGGAGTGATTGGAGCGATGGCGCGAAAGGGCTCGCCGTGCTGAATCGAGGTCTGCCGGGCAATAACGTTGCCGGCGGCGAAATGATGCTTTCGCTGATGCGCTCGACACGCCTGATCTCCTATGGTTATATCGGTGGCTTGGAACCCGGTGTGGGTTCAGATACCGCGCTCGGAATCGGCCGGAAGTACACCCTGGACTATGCGCTGTTGCCGCACGCCGGCGACTGGCGTGAAGCAGCCCTCTGGCGCGCCGGCCTGGAATTCAACAACCCGCTGATTGCGCGCACGGCCGCCGTTCACCAGGGAACGCTGCCGAATCGCTGGGGGATGCTGGAAGTATCCGCCGACAACGTGGTGACATCCGCATTAAAGCCCGGCCGGAACGGAACGACGATCCTGCGAGTCTATGAGGCCGGGGGCCGCCCTGCGCAGAGCGTGCGCGTGAGAATTCGCACGGGCCTCGCGGACGCTCATGAGGCCAACCTGATTGAGGATGCCGGAGCTGCCATTACTTCGAGCGGTGATAGTCTCACCTTCGACCTGCGGCCCTTCGAGATCCGCACATTCCGCTTCCATACGCGAGCAAATTCGGTGAACGGCGGCAACCGGGCCGCGCGATGAGCAGCCGGCTGCCCGATTTTACGAGCATGAATTTCTGATGCAGCACAACATCATACTTCCGGATCTCGGACAGACCACCAGTGAGGCGAAGATTGTCCAATGGCTGAAGAAGCCGGGCGAATATGTTGCGCGCGGAGAACCGATTCTGGCAGTCGGAACGGACAAGGTCGACATGGAGGTGGAAGCGTTCGAGAGCGGCTATCTCCGGGAATTGCTTGTAGAGGAAGGGACGATGGCCAGCGCGCTGGCTCCCCTCGCCATCCTGACCGACGCTCCTGACGAGGTCTATCAGCCGGTAGGTGGCCAAGCGCCAACGGTGCCGGTGGAAGAAGCGGTTTTGCCGGCCTCGCCTCCGCCGGCGAAGCGGCAGGGCGGAGCCGGTGCGGCGCCGGCCGCTCGGATACTTGCGAAAGAGCTGGGTGTCCACCTGGCACAGGTGGAGGGCACCGGGCCGAAGGGTCTGATCACGCGCGCCGATGTGCAGAGGTTTGCGGACGGGCGTTCAGCAGTGGATACTTCGGCTTTCCAGCGAGCGATGGCTGCGATGGCCGTCATTACCACCAACAGCAAGCGTGATGTCCCGCACTTCTACGTTATTCGCGACCTGGAGGTCGGTACGGCGGCGCGTTGGCGAAACCAATGGAACGAGGCCCACAATGACGTGCGCCTTTCCTTCAACGATGTCTTTGTACGGTGCGCGGCGCTAGCCTTGGCGGACGTGCCGCGAATGAACCTCGCGTATCGGGACGGAGCCTTCGAGCAGCGTTCGGCTGCGGACGTGCTGCTGGTGGTGGCGCGCGCCCCGGCGTTGCTGTTGCATCCGGTGGCGGATCCGCGGGCACTGGACTGGAAGGAACTGGTTCACCAGTTACGCAATGGGGTGAGGCAGGGGAATCCAACTGCCGCGCCGCTATTGGCGATTTCAAATCTGGGAATGTATGGCGTGAAAGAATTTGCAGCCATCATTCCGCCGGGATGCTCGTCCGTGCTGGCGATCGGCACGGTGCGCGAGGCTCCTACCGTGCGAAACGGCGCGATCGCGATCGAACAGATCGCGACAGTGACGCTCTCGGCGGACCATCGGGTGATCGATGGCATCGCCGCTGCTCGTTTCTTAGAAAGGATGCAGTTTCATTTGAATTCACTATGACGGCAATGGGGATTACAAAAGCGGCAGGGCTTTCGGATTCCGATCGTATCCAGATGTTTCGCCGGATGCTGCTCTGCCGGATGTTTGAAGACCGGGTTTATTATCTTTTCCTGCAGGGCCGCATGCCGGGAACGATCCATCAGGCGCAAGGGCAGGAGGCCTCTGCCGTGGGGGTTTGCTGGGCTCTGGATCCTGACGATATGATCACCAGCACGCACCGCCCGCATGAGCACGCGGTGGCGCGGGGTGTTCCGATCAACAGCTTGATGGCCGAGTTGTTCGCAAAGGTCGATGGCTGCTGCGGCGGCAAAGGCGGCTCCATGCACGTGGGGAACGCCGAGTTCGGTATGTTGCCGGCGATTGCGATCGTGGGCGGCGGCATTCCGTTGGCGGCCGGTTACGCTCTGGCGTTCAAATATCGAAAGACCGGCAACATTGTGGGCTGCTTTTTCGGTGATGGAGCGACTAACATCGGGTCGTTCCACGAGGGCGTAAACATTTCCGCTATCTGGGACCTGCCCGTGGTGTTTCTCTGCGAGAACAATAAGTACGGAGCTTCCACAGCAATCGAGAAGGTGACGCGCGTGCCCAGGCTAAGCGACCGCGCCGCGGCCTATGGCATTCCAGGCAAAACGGTTGATGGCAACGACGTGGAGGCCGTATACTCCGCGATGAAAGAGGCTGGCCAGCGTGCGCGCCAAGGTGCCGGGCCAACGCTGCTCGAAATCGAGACATACCGGTTTGCGGGTCATTCCCGAAGTGATCCGGGGCATTATCGTTCGAAAGAAGAAATCACGTACTGGAAGGCGCGGGATCCCATCACGCGATACGAGACGTTTCTGACGGAGGAAAAGATTCTCACGGCTTCCGGCGTGGCGGAGATGAAGGCGTCGGTCGAAAAAGAGCTGGACGCCGCCGTCGCATTCGCGGAAGCCAGCCCGAGTCCCAAGCCGGAGGATTGCTTAAGCGATGTCTACGCCGCATAGTGCCACTCTGGAAAACAAAGGCGAGCGCCGCCTTACGATGGTGGAAGCGCTGCGGGAAGCGCTTCGCGAAGAGATGCGTCGCGACGAGCGCGTGATCCTTCTGGGAGAAGACATCGGCATTCCGGGAGGTTTTGGAGGCGCGTTCACGGTAACGCTGGGGCTCGAGCAGGAGTTCGGTCATGAGCGGGTGCTTGACACTCCCATTTCGGAAGCAGCGATTGCCGGGGTCGCGGCCGGTGCGGCCATGGGTGGGTTGATCCCGGTCGCGGATGTGCAGTATGGCGATTTCCTGTTTCTCGCCATGGATCAGTTGGCCAACCAGGCCGCCAAGATGCGCTACATGTCCGGCGGGAAGTTGACGGTGCCGATGGTCTTCCGTGCTCCTGTGGGGGCGACCACGCGGGGCGCTCAGCATGGTCAATCCCTGGAAGCATTTCTGATGCACGTGCCGGGGCTGAAAGTAGTCTGCCCCTCGAATCCTTACGACGGCAAAGGTCTGCTGAAGAGCGCTATTCGCGATCCGAATCCGGTCATTTTTTTCGAGCATAAATTGCTGTACGGCAGCAAGGGCGCGCGCAAGGAGGCGGGGGGCATCGAACTGGTTGTGGACGTTCCAGAAGACGAATATCTAATCCCGATTGGCCAGGCGAAGGTCGCACGGCCCGGTAGCCACGTGACAATTGTTGCGAATTTGCTGATGGTACATCGTTCGCTGCAGGCCGCCAGGGTTCTCGAAACGGATGGAATTGATGCCGAGGTGATCGATGTTCGGACGCTGGTTCCCCTCGACGAGGAAACGATTTTTGCGTCCGTGCGCAAGACGGGACGGTTGATCCTGGTCGAAGAAGATAACCTGACCGGCGGCTGGGGCGCGGACGTAGCCGCACGGGTCGCGGATGCGTGTATCGGTAGTCTGGAAGGGCCGATCCGGAGAGTTGCGGCCCCCGACACTCCGGTGCCGTTTGCGCCGGTGATGGAGCAATACTACATCCCGTCGGTCGATAGGATCGTGGCGGCGGTACGCGATGTCTTTTGAGGTGTGTATGGCGGAAGTGGCGTGCGTGGGCATTCTCGTCGCGGATGTGTTCGCGAACCCGATCCCGCGGTTGCCGGCGGAAGGCGAGTTGACGACCACGTCCGGCTTCGCGACGAGTGTGGGAGGCTGCGCCGCGAATGTCGCGGTCGCGCTACGGATTCTCGGCCGTTCGGTGAGGATTGCGGGCAAGGTCGGTACCGACATGTTCGGGAATTTTGTGATCGCCGATCTGGAACGGCACGGGATCGAGACCCGCCACGTCCAGCGAACACCCCGGCATTCGACTTCCGGGACAGTGATTTTCACCGTGGAAGGCGAAGACCGGCGCTATCTCCATTGCATCGGTGCGAATGCGGATTTCACTCTTGCTGACGTGGATGGTTCTCTGCTCGATGGCGTGCGTGTGTTATACGTGGGCGGCTATCTGGCGATGCCCGGCTTCACGCCTGCGCAACTGGCGGAGCTTTTCCAGGAGGCCAGGCGCCGCAACATCACGACGGTGCTCGACGTCGTAATGCCGGCAGGCGCGTCGTTCGGCCTGGAGCACCTCGCTGCCGCGCTGCCTTATGTGGACTACTTTCTACCGAACCAGGATGAAGCCGCGCGTTTGACTGGCTGCTCCGATCCGCGCGCTCAGGCGGAGCGGCTGAGCATGCTAAGCCCGGCATCGACAATTGTGATCACATGCGGTCCGCGTGGCTCCCTGGCCAGGCGGGAAACACGCATCGTCGACACACCGGCCTTTCCGATGACAGTCATCGATGAATCCGGCGCCGGCGACGCTTTCACGGCGGGCCTGATTACGGGATTACTGGAAAACTGGGAACTCGACTATACGCTTTCCTTTGCCGCGGCTGTCGGGGCTTCCTGCACACGAGCGCTGGGTTGTTCTGCCGGCGTTTTTACATTCGACGAGGCGGTGGCTTACTTGCACGGAAAAACCGCGGGAGTCATGGGGATGGAACGATAATGTCAATCGCCTCGCTGCACGAGATCCTGCGCCACGCGCGCAATGGGACCTACGGCGTTCCCTACTGCGAATCCTGGAATCTGGAATCCGCGCAAGCGGTCCTGGATGCCGCGGAAGCGGCCAACTCACCGGCCATCATCGGATTCAATGGCGGATTTCTCCAGCATCCTTCACGGCGGCGGCCGGAAAACCTGGCCTGGTACGCGGGGCTGCGCCTGGCGCTCGAATCGGCGGCGGTGCCCGCCGCGTTGCTGCTCAATGAATCCACGAGCTTTGAGCAGATCGAGGAGGCCATCCGGCTGGGCTTCAACGCCGTGATGCCGGAAAACGAAGGCCTGGAGTTGGAGGACTATCGCAGGCTGGTGAAGGAAGTGGTGGCGCTTGCGCACGGGGCCGGAGTCTGGGTGGAGGCCCAGCTCGGCACCTTGCCCGCCGGATACAATTCGCACGATTCCACTGGCGAAATGACCGATCCGAAGACGGCGGCCGCGTTTGTAAAAGAGACTCGCGTGGATGCGCTGGGAGTGTCGATCGGCAACGTGCACGTTCTGACTCACGGGAAGGCTTCGCCGGATCTGGACGCCTTGAGGCGCATTCGAGCCGTCGTCGACGTACCGCTGGTGGCGCATGGCGGCACCAGCCTCTCGGCAGGCAGCCTGCGCAGGATGGTGGAGCTTGGCGTCGCCAAGGTTAATTTTGGGACGGTTTTGAAACAAGTGTATCTGGAAGCCGTACGCAAAAGCCTGAATTGCTACGCGCCGCCTTCGAACCCGCATCCTTATCTCGGGATGGGTGGGGAAGAGGATATCATGATCGCCGGGCGCGAGGCAGTTCAGGGCAAAGTCCGGGAGTTAATGGAGATCTGCGGATCAGCCGGGAGAGTCGCCTATGATTTCAGCTCAACAGTATAACGAGGCGGTGGCGCGGGCCACGGCGATGTTGGAAAGGGCAGGCATTGTCATCACGGAGGAGGAGCGGGCGCGTTTTGAGGTGGCCGATTTCGGGCTGGGAGAGCTGGAGAAGACTGGACTCGAAATCATTACTTACGTCAACACGGAGCGGTGCTGCGCGAAGGAAATTGTCATGTTTCCGGGCCAGACCTGTCCGGAGCATTGGCATCCTACGATCAATGGTGTAGCGGGGAAAGAAGAAACCTTTCGCTGCCGGTGGGGAACGGTCTATCTCTACGTGCCAGGCGACAGTACGGCGGCGCCGGCCGCGAAGCCTCCGCTGGGTTCCGAGCCTTACTATCGGGCGGCGCGGCAAATTACTCTGAAGCCCGGTGACCAGTACACGCTGATGCCCGATACACCGCATTGGTTCCAGGCCGGCGAGGAAGGAGCGGTTGTCTCCGAATTTTCGACGCGGAGCACGGACGACCAGGATCGGTTTCGTGACCCCCGCATTGCACGCGCGCCGGAAGTCGGCGATTGACGTACTCGGGTGTCTTTCCGCTTGAACTATCCTCAAAATCGGTCCGGAATACTTGAATTTTTTGCGATACTGGCTTTACGTAACCCATGTCGGATGAACAAGCCAGACGGCCCCTTCTTGTTTACATGCAGGGGGTGTTGCCGTCGCTGAACCCCACCGAGCGGTTGATCGCGGAGTATGTGCTGCAGGACCCGGAGCGCATCCTGTCCTCGTCCATCGCCGAAATGCGCGATGGTTCTGGCGCAAGCGTTGGCTCGATTGTGGGCTTCTGCCGTAGCCTCGGCCTGAAAGGGTTCGCGGAGTTCAAAATCGCGTTGGCTCGGGAGCTGGCGCAAAGCGGTTTTCTGGGGTTGGATGGCGCCTCAGCCCAAAGCGGATCGCTATTCGAAAAGGTATTTCAGTTTCACGCTCAGAGCCTGGCCGATACGTTGCAGATCAACAGCCAGGAGACGATGCGCCAGGCGGCTCAGGCGCTGGAGCGGGCGCATCGCGTGGAATTGTTTGCAATCGGCATTTCGTTTCCGATCGCATATCTGGCATCCTGCAAGCTGCGCCTGATTGGATTGCCGGCATCCGCCCAGTTTGATTCGCATATGCAATTGATCGCGGCGACACAACTGCGCAGGGGAGACGTAGCATTCGGAATTTCCTGTTCGGGCGCTACGAGCGAAACGGTCCGGTGCCTGGAAGTCGCGCGTTCCCGGGGCGCCCGGACGATTTGCCTGACCAATTCGGTTAAGTCGCCGATCACGCAGACGGCCGACCTGGCCCTATTTGCCACCCCGAGCGAGATCAAGTATTTCCAGGCTCCGCTGGCGTCCCGCATTACGCAACTGGCCATAGTAGACGCGCTGTTCGTGTTTCTTGCTCAGAAAAACAAAGACCGTACCGCCGTTCAGTTGCGCAATGCCGGCGAAGAACTGTTGAAGCAGCGGTTAACGTGAAGCCTGCGCAGGCGAGAGGGCGGCTCTAGAAAATGAATTTGAGCGCCATCTGAATCTGCCGCGACGGCCGCGCGTTCAGAATGACACCAAAAGTGCCGGTTCCGTAAGAGGCCGAGGGGTTAAAAAATTGCGCGTGATTGAAAGCGTTGAACCATTCGGAGCGGAATTCCACACGTTTCTGCTCCGTGATGGGGAACATCTTGAAGGCGGAGAGATCGATATTCACGAGCCCCGGTCCGGTCAGGACGTTCGCCCCTGCGTTGCCGAAGGGAAGGTAAACGCCTCCGTTCACCGGATCTGGCACGGGGTTCGGCAGCACGAAGCAGGTGGTATCGAACCAGCGATTCAATTGATGACCGCCAGGAGGCGTCTGGCCGTTGCAGACTCGGTTCGGACGCCCTGCGCCGCCGCCCACAGTGAAGGGTAGACCGCTTTGAACGGTGCTGACCGCGCCGAGTTGCCATCCATTGATCAGTTGATTCGTGACGGCATTCACGTTCGATCCGAAGGCTCGGCCGCGGCCGAAAGGCAGTTCAAAGATGACGCTGCCGACCCAGCGATGGCGCAGATCAACGCCGGCCAGGCCACGATCCGCGTCCAGATTTCGCACGTTCTGGTGGCCACTGTTGCCGTAGTTGCTTCCGGGATTCTCGATGGCCTTCGACCAGGTGTAGTCGGTCAGGAAAGAGATGCCATGCGAGAATCGCTTCTTGAGGCTCAGTTGCAGCCCATGGTAGTTGCCGGCGCCGCGTTGCTCGACGTACGTAAAATCAGTCAGTAGCGGCGCAACCGCGTAGTAAGGGCGGCGTGTTTGTACATTTCCTCCACCCGGATAGGGTTGATTGAGGTTGAATTGATCCTGCAAGTGGATCGACAAATTTCCGACATAGTTGACCTCCAGCAGCAGTGTGGAGGAAACCTGGCGCTGCAGGCTGAAACTCCACTGCTGTGTGTAGGCTGTGTGATTCTCCGGAAAGCGGCCGTTGATTGCTCCCCTGGGATTGTCAATGGGGATCAGCCCGTTCGAAGGAGGCAGCCCCTGGTCGATTGTGCGGCTGATCTGCTGGGGCTGCGGCGTGTTGATAAAGTTGTTTCCACCGACGAAAGGCGGATTTAAGGTCATCTGCTGGCCGGCTTGCGATTCCGGCATAAAAAACAAGCCATAGGAGGCGCGAATCACGTCCCTGTCGCCGAGCCGATAGGCCAGACCGAAACGCGGCGCGAAATTCAACTTGTTCGTAGTGACCAGAGCGCGCGTGGAGAACCCCGCGTTGCTGCCGCCTTGACCAGGCAACACCAGCTTGCCGGTGATGGGGTCGAAGTTGCTTTGACGGTCGTATACCTCGGTCTGCGGGGTGAAGAGGTCGTAACGCAAGCCGTAGTTCAACGTCAGCCGCGAGTTGAGCTTCCAGGTGTCCTGGAAATAGCCGGAGAATTCCGTGCTTCGAATGCCGGCCAGACCGGATGTGGTTACAATGCTGCCGGAAGTCGGAACGCCGAGCAGGAAGTCTCCAAAGGCGTTGCCGGTATTGCCGGGATTCGACGGATCCGCGGTGAAGTTAGGCCCGAAGCTAAAGGATCCGGCGGGAGGCCCGAGGATCTGGGTGAAATTGCGCTGAACCTTTTTGACATCCACACCCGCCTTGAACGTGTGCGATCCCCGGATGAATGTGACGTTGTCCAGCCATTGATATATATTTTCCAGTTCGATGAGGGGAAAGAAGGCGGTGTCGCCCAATGTGCTGAATCCGGAGATGCCGATTTGCGGGAATCCGGAGTTGTCCGGGGTGATGTTGACGTTGGGGATTCCAAGCTGCGATGCGTAGTCCTCGCCGAAGCCGAGCTGTGTCGCGTCGCTGCCGGCGCGCACATAAGCCACGCGAAACTCGTTAATTGTGGTCGGGTTGAAATTGTGGATTTCCTGAATCCCAAGGCTGCGAGCAGGGTTGGAGACCAGCCCGGTTAAATTTCCCGCGCCGCTGGTGGTGAGAGCCCCCCCGATGGCT
>CAZMRK010000030.1:0-51638 GCA_964568355.1 uncultured Solibacteraceae bacterium
TGGGACTGAAGATGTGAACGTTGCCGATGGCCGCCTGCACGTTCGCGTCATCCTGAATCTGATCGAATCCCGGGAAAGCCGCGGAGAGCGCCTGTCCCACTCCCTGGCTGAACGGGGAGTTCAGTGTAAAACGTCCCCACAGGCTGTCTTTGGAGGTCAGTTGGTGATCGACACGGAGGGCGGGGACGTTGTTATCGTTGCGTCCTTTAGGCGTGCCGTAATAGTTCCGGGCGGGATCGGAGCTGTTCGGAACCGGATAGAGGTTTGCCAGCGCCTGGCCGATTGGATTGATGCGGCTCTGCGGGAGGACGTTGTTCGGGAAGGGCACTTTCGTGAACGGATCGACGATGGCCAGTCCAGGGCTCTGTACGGCGCTGAAGTCTCCCGCGCGCTCCGGAAGGCTCGGAACCAGGGCGGTGCTGTTGATCGATTGCCGCTGCCGGGTGACCTCGTAGCTGAACATCCAGAACGTGCGGTTCCTGCCGTTGTAGAGTTTCGGAATCAGGATCGGCCCGCTCAGGGTGAAGCCGAACTGGTTGCGTTGTAGCGGAGCGACGCTGGTGCTGAAAAAGTTGCGCGCGTCCAGGTTTGTATTGCGCAGGAATTCGTAGGCGGTCCCATGAAACTCGTTGGAGCCGCGCTTGGAAGCAACGTTGACGATTGCGCCCGAGTTGCCCCCGAATTCGGCGGAATAGTTGGAGGTTTGCACGCGGAATTCGGCCACCGAATCGAGAGAGGGAATGGCGAGGGGGTAGTTGCTGATCTCCATGCCGCTGATCTCCATGCCGTCCACCAGTACGACGGAGCTGAAGTCCCTCTGCCCGCTCACGGAGAATCCGGGACCGTAGTTGGCCTGCCGTTCCGTAGCGCCCGCGCGTCCGGACGTGATTACGCCGGGCGAGATGGCAACCAGTTGCATGAAATTGCGGCCGTTGATCGGCAGATCGACCACGCGCTTCTGATCGATGACCTGGGAAAGGCTGGCTTCCGCTGCCTGGAGAAGGCCGGCGGTGGCTTGCACTTCCACCGACTCGGTGACTCCGCCGATCTCGAGCGCGACCGGCACGGTCTGCGTCTGTGCCACTTCCAGCGCGATGTTCCTGACGACCTGCTTTTTGAAGCCGGACTGTTCGGCCTCCAGCATGTATTGGCCGCGGGGCAAGGCGCGGAACTCGAAATAGCCTTCCGCGTTGGAAAGCTGGTCGCGCACCTGGCTGGTCCCGAGGTCGGTCAGCCGGACGCGCGCGCCTGCAACCACCGCGCCGGAGTTATCTTTGACGATGCCCTGAATCGTGCTCGTGGAGGTTTGCGCTTGCAGCCCCACCACGCCCAACAGCAATAGCAGAATCCGCAGAGACAAGGCCCCGGCGGAGCGTCCCACACGATCGATATGCATTAACCCGCCCTCCGAAGAGATTGGAAAAAGATACTCCCCCGTCCGAAGGGTTGTCAAATGAATTCGTATGCGCACATACCGGGGCTCGTGCGACGACTGGGGTGATTCGGCTTGTCCGCTTGCTGGCGCGCGCGGTTCGGTGGCGGAGCGGACAGTGCACTAGCATAGCAAGATGGACTTTTGTGCCACTCGTCTGATTGGCGTACTCCTGGCCGGTTTGGCCGTAACGGCAGAGGGGTTGCCTGCCCAATCTTCCGGGAATTTTCTGCAACGCGCCTTCCGCCGGTCTCCCGAGGACCAGCCGCTACTGGGCCCGGCGGCTCCGGGCATCGAGCTGCTCATGGCCGGACGGGGGATGGAGGTACAGGCAGGCGGCCGGGCGGATACCGCGCGCCTGAGCGCCCCCGGCATTCCGTCCTCTTTTGAATTGCGCCACGAGAACCAGGCGGGCATCGACCTCTACCGCCTGCGGCCCGCTCCCGGCGCGGAGCCAAGAGGAGAACAGATCCGCTTCACGTGGACATTTCCCTCCAGCTACAACGAGTCGATGACACTCGATACCGGCGCGCTGCAGGGCCAGCCTCTCTATTTGCCGGACGGGAAGATCCCAGACAACCAATTCACGAACTGGGGCTCGCTGTTCTATGACCGCGGAGCCAACCTGGCGGTCGGCACGCAACTGGACGGCGCGGAGATGTCGCGGCACGCGCGGCGCGGCCATTCCCGCTTCACGGGGTCCACGACCCTGCAATTGGTGACGACGACCGGCAATCCCGGGATGGTCCTTACCGTGTTTGCATACCATCCCAAAGACCAGCGTTTCTGGTGGGCGGAGTGGTATCAGCTTCGCAGCCGCTCCGATGCGAACCTGCCCGGCAACTTTTTTCCCATTCTCAGCGCGCACGAGATAAGCTGGCAGCCCGGTGAACGGCAGGTGGTCTCGGTGATCCCCGGCCCGGATGAGGCGGGGGCGAAGCGGGAGCTGGTTCTGATCGATGATATCCGGCAAAAGGTGGTGGCGCGCATACCGTTCGCCTGCCGCCTGCCCGTGACCGGCGTGCCGGTGGATGTGGGGCCGTGGAAAACGGGTCTCTACCGGTTGATCGTGGCGCCGCCCGGCGCGCCTGTCGATCCGGCGGTCAACGACCTGAACCGCAAGCTGACCAATGTAATCGTCCGTCCCCGGCGTGCCGAAGCGCCGGTGCTGTTCGTGGTGCCCACGGATATGTGGTGGGCATATTCGACGAACGGCGGCCACGATTATCACGGGTGGCGAACCGGCTACGATGGCAGCGTCGGCTACTCTCCGACGGTGATGAGCAGCCGCCAGCGCCGCCTCAATAACTTTTTCTACAGCCTTTACGAGCGCTACAACGACATCTACCATTTCCGCTACCTGGATGCGCTGTCGTCGCAAGACGGCTTCGGTATCGACTACGCCACTCAGCTCGACGTGGCGCGGGGCCGGGTCCACCTGGAAGACTACCGCCTGGTTCTCATCGGGAACCATTGCGAGTTCACCACGGTGGAGAGCTTTCGCCGCTTCTCCGAGTACCTGGGGAACGGCGGAAGCGTCCTGATTCACGGCGGAGACTCGTTTGCGGTGATGGTCGAGTACCTGCCGAGCCTGGAAGAGCCGCGCTACCTCTGGCAGCGCGGCCACGTGTGGACGCACTTGAGCGACCAGCCGGGCAATTTTGAATCGCCCGCGCTGCTGCCTGCCAACGCGCCTCCGGACGCTCCCATCCTGGAGGCCACACCTGGAAATGCAGTGGACTACCTGAACGTGTTTCACACCAGCGTGGGCTATTGGATTCCCGGCAGCAAAGCGGTAATCGCCAACACCGTGCATCCGATTGTGCGAGGGCTGGATCTCAAGCTGGGACAGGAGGTGCCGGGCCCGTGGGGCGGGGAAGTGGATTACGCGTATGAACCGCAGGCGTGGGACATCCTGATCCGTTCCGATCGAGCGGCCCCGGAAGAGCGGGAATTCGGCGTGGACGCATACGATCCAACGCCGCTTCACCGGATTGGGCTGGCCGTCCACCGGAATCTGCGCCTGGCCATGGTCTGCGGGGAGAATTTTCCGAATATCCTCCAGCAAAGCCAGAACGGATTGTTTCGCGAACTATATCGCCGGACGCTGCACTACCTGCTGGACGGTCCCAGGCCCGCGAAAGGCGCCAGGAATCTGGTGGCCCCCGGGCAGGGCCAGACCGGCGTGATCCGCTGGGAGGCGCCGGTCCGCATCGGAAGCCTGCGATACGATCTGCCCGCTTTCCTCGATTTCGAGGATCCGCGATGGTACCGGCATGCGGCTCCCTACGCTCACTACGTGGTCGAGGCGTCGATGGACGGAGAGCACTGGGTCCGGCTGGCGGACCGCCGGCACGGCGCCTGGCGGGGGCGGCAAACCGACACCTTTGCCCCGGTGGACGCCCGCTATCTGCGCTTCGACGGCACGTTCTCCAATGGCGAAGCATTCCACGTGCAGAATGTGCAGGCCTTTGGCGCCCCGTAGACGCAGCCTGCTCCAGCTATACTGTTGAGTACCAAGCAGCCGGCACCCCGACGAGCCGAACTTGGACCTCACCAATCCAGTTCTCAGAGGATCCTCATGAACCGACGTCATTTTCTGGGCGGCGCGGCCGCGGCGAGCCTGAGCGGCTGCGCACATCGAGTAGCGACGAAGCCTCCGAGTTTGCCTGCTTACGATCCGGTGCCGAGGCTGACGCCGATCCGGGCGGAGCTCGACCGGATCTTTCGCGTAACGGTGTGCCTGCGGCCTTTCCGCGCAGCCGGGCCGCGACTCGAGGTGGAACGTGTCGGCGATAAGACCGTGGTTCACAACTATGGGCACGGCGGAAGCGGATGGTCGCTCTCGTGGGGATCGAGCAGTGTCGCGGTGGAGAAAGCCATGGCGGCCGGGGAGCGGGAGGTGGCCGTAATCGGATGCGGCGCGCTGGGAATGACCTCGGCGATCCTGCTGCAGCGCGCGGGGGCCAAGGTAACGATTTATGCCAAGGAGCGCCCGCCGGATGTGCGTTCGGTGCGTGCGACCGGATCGTGGACGCCGGACTCCCGCATCGCGCTGACTCATTCCGTGTCGCCCGACTTCCCGGCGCTTTGGGAGAGGATGTGCCGCTACTCCTTCCACATGTATGGGAGCTACCTGGGGCTGGCAGGCAACCCGGTGGAGTGGACCGATCGCTACTACCTGTCGGATGAAGGCCCGGGAGGGACGCGCCCGCGGGATCCGGATGCCCTGGACTTCGCACGCTATCAGGATCGCGTTCCGGATCTGACGCCGCGCTCTCAGGACCTGCCTCCGGGAAGCCATCCTTTCCCCACGCGATATGCGCGGCGGACCTCGAGCCTTACTTTCAACGTCGCGAGCTACGCCAGGCAGCTCATCACGGACTTTCTGATCGAGGGAGGCAAGATCGAGCACGTCGAGTTTCACTCGCCCTCCGAACTCAGCCAATTGCCTCAGAAGGTGATCATCAATGCCACCGGCTACGGCGCCAAGGCGCTGTGGAAGGACGAATCGATTGTGCCCGTGCGCGGCCAGATCGCCTGGCTGATTCCGCAGCCGGACGTGACCTACGGGGTGAGCTATCGGAATGTTCACGTGCTTGCCCGGCGAGATGGAATCGTGGTGCAGGACGGGGGAAAAGGCGAGATGGACGGCTACAACGATTCCAATGAGCAGCCCGACCGGCAACAGGCGGAAGCGGCCGTCCGGGTGGTGGCGGAGTTGTACAGCAGGATGAATAGGGCGCGGCGGGTTACCGCATAAGTCACTATCCGAAAAGTACGCAGTAGCACTTACCGCGATTCTGGTGGCTTGCCTCCGGCCCGGCGGTGAAATACAATCCGGAGCCGCTGGACCAGGAGCGTACGCTCATGAGTCGCAAACGTCTGAGATGCTACCTCGTTTCGTACTTCTCGGTATTGGCAGTAACTCTGTCCTTTCCCGAAAAAATCCAAGGGCAACGATTTACGGCGCGGATCGTCGGTGTCGTGACGGATCCGAGCGGCGCCACGGTGCCGAATGCGGAGATCGCCGGCACACACGTGGGCACAGGGGTGGTCTTTAAGGCCACGAGCAACGCCGAAGGTTACTATGTGCTGACGGCGCTGCCGGTGGGAGAATACACATTGAACGTCCAGGCGCCCGGATTTCGCACCCTGGAACGCGCGGGCATTCATCTGGCGCTCGATCAAACGGCCCGTATCGATCTGACACTGGCACTAGGCACCACATCGGAGAAACTTACCGTCACGGAAGAGGCGCCGCTGATTAGTACGGAGAACGTGGCGGTAAACAGCAGCGTCGACCGCAAGCAGATTACCGAGCTTCCGATTTCCTTTGTCGGCGCGCGCAGCATTATGGATTTTGCGATGTTGGGCGCCGGTATTACCAGTTCCGGCAACGAGCCATACGAAAGCGGCAACTACTCCATCAACGGCAGCCCGCAGAACACATCGTCCACCTCGGTCGACGGCGCTTCGATTGCGATTCCGGGAAGTAACATGTATTACCTGATCCGCCCACCGGTAGAGGAGGTCCGGGAGATCCAGGTGCAAAGTGGTACGTTCTCGCCCGATGCGAGCGGATTTGCGGCCTTGAAGTTCGGCACCGTCTCCGGAAGCAATCAATTCCACGGCACCGGATTCTACTATTACGAAAATCAGGATTTCACGGCGCGGAGCTTTTTTCAGAAGACAGTGCCCAACTTCTCGCGGAAAGAGGGCGGCTGGACAGTGTCCGGACCGATTCTCAAGAACCGCACATTCTTCGCCTGGTCTTACGACGGATACTGGAGCAGCAAGCCGCAGAGCCCCATCGTCACGGTTCCCACGGACCAGATCAAAGCCGGTAACTTCCAGGGTGTGGCAACGATCTATGACCCCAACACCACCAGGGCGAATCCGAATGGAGCCGGCTACGTCCGCGATCCGTTTCCGGGTAATCAGATTCCGCAGGGGCGAATGGATCCGGTAGCGCTCAAAATCATGTCCTACTGGCCGGAACCGAATATTCAGGGAGCGCTGGTCAACAATTACAACAGCCAGCTTATCGGGCAGAATTTCGACCAGACGCTGCCGAATACGTCGGTGAAGATCGATCAGAAGATTACCGATCGCAATCAGCTCTTTGTGCGGTACCAATATGAAGGCGGTGGATATACCGCCGAGGCCACGTACCCGGGACCGGGAGATTATACGGGCCAGCTTGTTCAAACTCATTCGAACGTAGTCACGCTGGGCGATACGGCAAGCTTTTCGCCGCGGATGGTCAATGAGTTCCGCTTCGGCTATTTCCATATCTGGAATTTCGAGCACACCAAGGCATACAACCAGGACGTTGCTTCGACGCTCGGCTTGAATAATGTCTCGGGCCTGGAGTTTCCCGTAGTCTCCGTAACCGGCCTGATCGGGATGAACCTCGGTCCCAGGGACCAGAACAGCAATAACATCACGGAGAACTTCCAGTGGAATGACAACGTGACTTACATTCGCGGCAAGCACATCCTCAAGTTCGGAGGAAACGTGATTCTGGGGCAATACAACCCCTATTCACTGGGACGCCCGTCCGGACAGTTCGCGTTCAGTGGGATCTTCACGAATCAGCCTCAGGTGGCGGGGACGGCGGTGGGGTTCGCCGACTTTCTGCTGGGGCTACCCAGTGCCACAACGGTCTCCGAGGGGCGGAAGTTCGGCTATCGGCAGCCAAGCCTCGCGTTGTTTGTTGGAGACGACATCAAGCTGGCCCGCAATCTGACCATGAACCTGGGGGTGCGCTTCGATCGTACCTGGGGCGTCAGCGAGATCAACAATCTCATGACGAATTTCAGCGCCAGCGCAATCAACCCGGCGACCAACACATCGGGAGCGGTCGTGTTTGCAGGCCGAGACGGCGCGCCGACCACTTTTTCCAACCCGACGAATACGATCTCGCCTCGCATCGGCCTGGCCTATACGCTGAAGAATAAGACCGTTTTCCGGGCAGGCTACTCCATCAATTACTACGGCAATCCGATCTCCCAGATACAGCCAGGAAACACCGGCTTCATCCCAACGCAGATTTTGACTACCACCGACCAGGTAACGCCGCTGGTACAACTGCAAAACGGGCCACCGCCGCTCAACACGGCTCTGAATCTTACGGGCGCGGCTGCCAACAACCAGAACGTGACCTGGATCCAGACGCACAGCAAAGCGCTGGCGCTCTACCAGTGGAGCTTCGGCATCCAGCGGGAGCTTCCGGGAAAGATGTTCGTGGACGCGACGTACGTGGCCAGCCGCGGGTCGCACCTGTGGTTCCCGATCAATGTCAATGAAGTGCCCACGGTGCTGCTGGGCCCCGGCAACGCACAGCTCAATCGTCCGTTCCCGCAGTTCCAGAACATCACCTTGCGCGACAACCGCGGCGCCTCCAAATATCACGCCTTGCAGATGACGCTGAACCGGCGTATGGCGAGCGGTCTGGTATTCATGGCCAATTACACGATTTCGAAGACCATGGATAATACTTCATCAGACCCGGGCGGCGGAGGGGCCGGCGCTCCGTATGAAACCATGTTCGATCTCACGCGGGAGTGGGCGTTGTCGGATCACGACACGCCGCAGAACTTCAACCTGACGGCGATCTATGAAATTCCGCAATGGCTCCGCGGCAGGGCCGGAACCTATCTCACCAGGGGTTGGCAACTGAACGCAGTGGCGCACGTTTACGGAGGCCATCCTTTGAACCCGGGTGTGTCGATCAACCAATCGGGCGCGCTTGGGGGTTCCCAGCGGCCGGACCGCATTGGAAACGGGTTCCTGCCCGCCGACCAGAGGACCCCTAGCCACTGGTTTGATACCAGCGCGTTCGCTCTTCCGGCACCTTACACGTTCGGCAACTCCGGACGCAACGTGCTGCGACGGCCGAGTTTTCGCCAAGCCGATCTTTCGCTGTTCAAGAACACGTACTTCCGGACTCCGCTCAACGAAGCGACTAACATCCAGTTTCGAGCCGAATTCTTCAACGCATTCAACCACCCCAACTTCCAGGCCCCGAATACCGCGATCGGCAGCCTGGCGGCGGGAACGATTACCGGCGTGCAGTACGCCCGCAGCATCACACTTGGGCTGCGTTTTCTGTTCTGATCTCCGATGATGCCCGCTCGTCAGGGCGAACGGCGCGCCGTCTTCCGCTTGGGTCCTGTGACGGCGGCGTCGAGGCGCGCTCCCAAGGTGTCGAAGGCTGGCTGAGGGCCGCGCCATTGCAGTTCATCTACATCCGTGAACAGGGGGATGTCGGTCCGCAGAGTAGCGAGCGTCCGAAACAGCAAAGCGAGGTCACGTTGGGCCGCCAGCGTATGAGCCAGCGTTGCGGCGTTGGCGGCATCCACGTGCCAGTCGCGGCAGTCCGCGGGTATGCATTCCAGATGGAGGAACCTGGCAAGAACAGCCGCGGAAGATTTGGGGCCCCAGCCGGGGAGGCCGGGATAGCCATCGGCCGAATCGCCGACCAACGCCAGATAGTCGGGAATCGATTCCGGCCTAACGCCGAATTTCTGTACGATGCCCGGCTCGTCGAGGGTAACCTGCGTCCTGCGATTCCTTTGCACGACGCGTGTGCCGCGCACGCACTGAGCCAGATCTTTGTCCGGCGTGCAGATCCAGACGCGCTGTACCCGTGGATCCTCGGCGGCTTTCCGGGCGGCGGCTGCTAATGCGTCATCGGCCTCGAACTCTACCATGGGCCAGACCACTACGCCGGCCGCTGCGAGCACCTCTTCGAGCAACGGGAATTGAGCCAGCAGATCAGGTTCGACGCCGTCTCCAGTTTTATAGCCCGGCCAGAGACCGTTGCGGAAGGACTCGACGACGTGATCGGTTGCGACAGCCAGATGTGTCGCACCGCTCCGGATCATGCCCAACACGGACGCGAGCACCCCGCGGACCGCGGCGACTTCACAGCCGCTCTGGTCCCGCGCGGACGGCAGAGCATAGTAGTGCCGGAACAGTTCGTACGTGCCGTCAATCAGATAGATGTCCAGGGGCGTGCTCCAGGACAACGTTAGCGGATGGAGCGCCTTCGAATCAAGCGATTGCCACGTCAGCGGTTATGATCGGTAGATTATGATGACCCGGCGCAATCTGCTTTCCACCGCTCTGGCTGGCGCCCTGGCTCCGCTGCGCGCGGCTGCCGCGGCACAACGAAAGAACGTGTTGGTTCTCATGTCGGATCAGCACAAGCGGAGCTGCCTCGGCGCGGCAGGAGACGGCATCGCCCGGACGCCCAATCTGGACACGCTTGCCCGCGGCGGCGTCCGCTTTACCGATGCTTATTGCAGCAATCCGGTGTGCACCCCGTCGCGCGCTTCGATTCTGACGGGTCTGTATACCCACAACCACGGCGCGCTCAATAATGCGACACCTTGGCCGGCTGAACACAAGACCATCGCTCACCATTTTGGCCGTGCCGGGTATTTCACCGCCCTTATCGGGAAAATGCACTTCGTCGATGCGCAGACGCATGGCTTCGACTACCGGCTGGACTTCAACGATTGGTATCAGTATCTGGGGCCGAAGACCAGGCTGTACGCCGACGAGCTGAGCCGCGCCAACTCGGGCTCCGGTATGCCGCAGATCGACGATCTCTGGCGCGATGCCGGCGACCCCTGGAAGGGAGCACGTGATCTCGACGACCGCGAGGGCTTCGTCCATGTCGGCCGCGTATCGAAGCTCGCCGAGGCGGATCATTTCGAGAGTTTTGTGGCGCGGGAGGCGGTACGATTTCTGAGGCGATACGGCGGTAAGGACGACCCGTTTTTCCTGGTGGCTTCCTTTCTGAAGCCACACGATCCTTTTATGCCTGCCCAGCGGTTCGCGGAGATGTTCCGGGCCGGCGACATGCACCTGCCGCCGAGCTGGGGCAAAGTCAACTTGAAGGAAGCCCCCGCCGTGGTGCGGCAGGCGATTCAGCGAAACGCGCCGACTCCGGAGCTACGCAATTTGGATGCCGCTCGCCGGCGCATCGCGTATTACTATGCGAACCTGGCGCAGATGGACGACTGCGCCGGCACTCTACTGCGCGCATTGCGCGAGTTGAATCTCGAAAAGGACACCATCGTCGTGTATACGTCGGACCACGGCGAGATGCTCGGAGAGCGCGGGCTATGGCAGAAGTTCGAATTCTATGAAGGTTCCTGCGGAATTCCGCTCATTGTCAGAGCGCCGGGGATGATCGGGCCGGGCGTGTGCCGAGCTCCGATCAGCCAGGTTGGCTTGCTCGCGACGCTGGCAGAGCTCTGCAATGTACCGGTCACGACGCCAGTGGATGAACCGGGTTTTGCGGCGCAGCTACGCAATCCCGCCCAGCCGCGCAAGGCGCCCGTGTTTTCCGAATACGCCCTAGGGACTCGCAACGCCAAATACATGATCCGCGACGGCGACTACAAATACACCTTCTGGACGCACGATATCGCCGAGCTGTACAACCTGCGAGACGATCCCGATGAACTGAACAATCTGGCGCTCGATCGCGCGGGGCAGCCAGTGGCAGAGCGGCTGAAGCAGGAGCTGTTTCGGTGGCATCGACCCAGGGAATTAGAGAGGAACTGAATCCATGACGATTCGGCTTGCACCTTCACGGTTGAAATTGTATTTTTGACGCCCGGCTGGAATTCCTGTCTGGAATATTACGGATGCCGCGTGGGTGGGAACCGCCAAGAAATACGGCGAGCAATATATGATGGGGTATTCAATGGAGATCGACTAGCCTGATGTGGCGATATCCCATCCGGAAATTTTCATGTGTGCTGGTGCTTTTCACATGCCTGGCTTGCGTGCCACCGGCAGTTGAAGCGGGCGGCGCGTCTGCTGACGCTGTGATCGAAGGAACACCGCTCTGCGTCCGGTTACAAAGCGCGATCAGTTCTACGCATTCTGCGGAGGGCAGCCGTGTGGAGGCGATCGTGGTGCAGCCATATTCCAGCAAAGCTAGCGACATCCCGGTTGGCAGCAGGGTTGCGGGCGTCGTGACGAGCGGTACAAAGCGCAAAGCCACGCTCCGGTTGCATTTTGACTCCATCGCAATCGACGGCAGGGAACAACCATTTGCGGCGCGCGTGAGAGAGGTCGACAATGCGCGCGAGCAGGTAGAGCCGGACGGAACGATTGTTGGGCTCGATCCGCTCCGCAAGCGCCCGGGCAAGGTCGAGATGGTGCTGCTGGCCGCGGCTCACGCGCATCCCGCCCTCCTGGTGTCGATGGAAACCACCAAGTATGTCGTGCACAAGGTCGATCGCGTGCAAGTACACTACCCGCCGGGGACCGACATGGCGCTCACCGTCGAAAGTCTGGTGGTCCAGCCACCGGTGCGATTGCAGCAGGCGGAGTTGCCGGTTTCGAAAGGGCTGGCGCGTCTGTTGAATGAACTGCCCAACCGGACTGAGGCGAAGCATCTTTCGATTCCTTCGGACTGGGTCAACCTGGCATTTCTCGGCAGTCGGGAAAACCTGATGCAAGCATTTGAGAATGCAGGTTGGCACACTGCCGCTCAGTTATCGATGCGGACGGAGACGAAGACATTCTTCGCAATCGCTGAGCATCACGCCTATCAGAGCGCACCGGTTTCGACGCTGCTGATCGGCGGAAGAGAACCGGACCTGGTTTTTCAGAAGCAGAACAACACGTTTGCCAAGCGGCATCACATCCGCATCTGGTTCACCGACAAGGTTTGGGATGGCAAGCCGGTTTGGATTGCGGCTGCGACTCACGATATTGGAATCGAGTTTTCGAGTAAGGCACGGACGTTTTCGCATCGGGTCGATCCGGAAGCAGATCGGGAGCGCCTCAAGGTGATTTGGGATCTACGTTTTACGGGGCAGGCGAGCGCGCCCTTGTATCTGAGCCGTCCGGAGATCCCGCGAGAGAGCCGGAACGGCACGGGTGATGTCGTTCGCACCGATGGGCGACTGGCCGTGGTGCGGATTGTGCCGTAATCGAGGGTTCTCCTGTGCCGGTGAATGAAACGAAAGGGGTCGTGGAGGATTCGCTGTCGCTGAGGACCTGCTTCGACCCGAGTGCAGTTTTCTGAGAAAATCCGGTGAAGTCGCGGATTCAGGTCCCGCGACGATGAGGGATATTGAATCAAACTTATTCATGCCAATGACCGATCGCAGTTGATGCACTAGTAGAGCGTCCCGGTGATTTTGAAACCATCCAAAACGTCGACGAGAGCGTCGACGCTGCGCGCTAAAGCGCACGCCACGGCGCTTCGCTCCACGAGAGAGCAGCCGCAGCCTGAATTTGTGACGTTGGCGGCGGACGGTTGCCCAACGCCGTCGCGCCGCTGCTGCGTCATTTTGCGGGGACGAGTACCGGAGCGCCTTTGTCCTTCACCAGGAACACCACGAATTTTGCAGGCCGGGTACTGCTTGCGTTCCGTCCGACGACGTGCACATCGTCGGGGCCCTCATAGAAAGCCTGTCCTGGAGTCAGCGTCAGTTGCTTCCCGCCCTTCACTTGCATCACCACGGAACCTTCCAGGATGTAGATAAATCCATGCGCATTGTGCCGGTGGATTGGATCTGAAGCTCCAGGCGGGTAGTCCACCACGATCATCGATCCCTCCTTGCCAGGACTCTCCTTAAGGTCCCTCGACAGGAGCGGGGTGACTTTGGCTTCCTGTGCAAGCGCAGCATAGGCCACAAGGCTTGCCAGAAGTAACAGCAGCGTTTTGTTTTTCATGGAGTGAATCCTTCCGGCTCCCCGTGAATGCAAGCGTGTTTCCATCGGGCGTCGACGCCAGTGGTGGCCACCGGCCGCTCAAGTCTGTGCCACGCATCTGAAAGCGGTTCGTAGTCCTTGCGCAGAAAGTCTTTCTCTTCTACCGGCGGTTTCTCAGGGAGGGCCGTGGACATCCGCAATAGGCTCTTTGCCGCATCGCGGGTTACCAAAAGCGCCGTACGTTATTTCGTGAAGGATGTGGTGCGCTTCCGCCGCGGTTACGAGATAGCGTCAAGGCTTGTCAGTGCGCTCGTTCAAGGGTGCCGCTAAGTGGTTCGCCGCCAGGTGAATCAGTTGAGGCGGCTGGTTTGGAGCGCATTGGCCGGTTGCATGCATTGCCAGAAAGCGCCGTCAGAAGCTGCGCGGTCAATGAGATTGCATCCTGTGGTGGAGCACTGAACGGACTGCTATGCTTCGCACGAACGCAGTATCCGGCTGGGTCGGAGACCAAAGCAGAACTGTTCGGGGAGTTGTTGTGCCGTAGCGATGTTTTGTAGTTTCCCATCGCGTATTGCCAACCGAAGGAGAACGGCGGCAGGTTGGCAAACGGCGACAGAAAAGGGGCTGCTGCTAGAAAAACAAACGTGTAGCAAGGTTTTTGCCGTTTCCCTTGCGCGCGACTCTCGAAGAGACGTTAAAGCGTCTTCAAGAACTACCTGGGAGGGTCGGCACAATTACCCATACGACGCGGCAGCCTACCTTGAAGATTTTGTAGGATCTCGTAGAATTGTCTGGTGGGACCCGCAACCTATGACCAGGGCCTCTCAGCCTTTTTCAGTGTACGCCCCCGGCTGTTTGGCATCGCCTACCGCATGCTCGGGAGTGTGGCCGAGGCCGATGATCTTGTGCAGGATGTCTGGTTGCGATGGCAGTCCACGAACCGCGGTGCCGTCCAGGACCCACCTGCGTACCTCGCAACGACCACGACGCGACTAGCGATTAACGTCGCCCAGTCCGCACGCTCGCGCCGCGAAACATACGTCGGAACCTGGCTGCCGGAACCAATCGATACCAGCAACGATCCCCGATTGGGAGCGGAACGAAGCGAAGCCCTGGAACTGGCGGTCCTCCTCTTGCTGGAAAAGCTCGCTCCTTCAGAACGGGCGGCCTACATCCTGCGGGAAGCATTCGACTATTCCTATGCGCAGATCGCGGACGTCCTTCATCTGAGTGAGGACAACGCACGGCAGCTTGTTTCGCGCGCCCGGAAGCATATCACGGACGGGCGCCGCAGGCCAGTGGACTCCGCCGAGCAGCGGCGGCTTCTTGACGTGTTTATCGCCGCCGCCCGTAAAGGAGATCTCCCCGCACTGGAGGGTCTCCTGGCATCCGATGTCGTCTCCTACTCGGACGGGGGCGGAGTGGTACGGGCGGCGCAGTACCCAGTCATGGGCCGCGAGCGCGTAGCGAAGTTCATCTCCGCATTCTCTTCCCATTTCTGGACCGGGGTAACTATTTCGTTCGTGGAAGCAAATGGGCAGGCATGCATGCTCATGTCACGCGATGGCGCTGTCGTTGCGCTCGCGACTATCGACGCGTCGGAACACGGCATCGAGCAGATCATGTGGATCATGCGGCCGAGCAAGCTTGCTGGGATCACACTGTCGCGCTAATGGTCGAATAGTCGGTATCCATCAGATTGCAGTGGGCTAACCGCGCCGCAAATGTGCATTTTCGAACATTTTGAGGACCTGTCACAAAATCGTCCCCTGGCTTGTCATTGCTGTTGCTGCGTTCGCGGACGGGTGAGGCGCCTGTCGGCATCGAACAACATCCAAATTGCGAGGAGAAAAATCTATGGTGCCCACGATTACCGAAAGTCTTGTCGACGACATTGCAGGGCGGAGCCGGAACGCTTCGCTTGAAATCGAAATCCTGCAGAACATTCAAGCTGTCGCTTGGACGGTAACACCGGACGGCCAGATGGATTTCATCAACCGGTTCTATCTGGACGCCACGGGACTACAGTTGGCAGATTGTACCGCTCCTCCTCACCTTTGGAACAGAGACGGAAGCAGTCTTCCGCCCTTTCTCGCGAGCCTCCATCCGGACCACAAAGAGCGCATCCGGAAGATTTTCTGGGATGGAATTCGCTCCGGGCGAGGGTGGACGTTCGAAGCGCCTTTCTTCCATCGCGACGACGGCCAATACCACTGGCATCTGGACCGCGCGGTTCCCGTTCATGATCGGTATGGAAACGTTGTTCGCTTTGTTGGCACGTGCGCCGATATCAATGAACTGAAGCAGGCGGAAGAAAAGAATCTGGCGCTGCTGGAAATCAGCAATGCAATTACCAGCCAGCCTCCTCACCGTCCACGCTACACGCTTTCCCCTCCCTCCTATTGTTGCCCAGCATTCAATGCTCTATGCGAGGGCTTACGCAGGGTGATGATGGTTGAGTGGGCCGACCTCGCGATGTACGAAGCGAAAGATGATGTATTTACGACGCTTTGCACAAACGGTGAGCAGGATCTCAAGAATTTCGAACCTCAACGTGAAACCGGGCGCGAGGGCAACAGCGCCGGCTGGGTCTTCGAGCATCGTCAGCCCCTGCTCCGGTCCGATCTCGAAGTCGAACTCCGGTATACGGATGAACGCCAAATGGCCGCGGCGGGCATGCGCGCGTACGCGATTGTACCCCTGCTGAACCGGGAGAATTGCACAGGAGTGTTGAGGGTAGCCAGCAAGATTCCTTCCGCTTACTCTGCATCCGAAGCAGAGTTCCTATTAGAAGTTGCCAAGCAACTGTCGCTTGCGGTGGAGAACCTGAAGGCCTACGAGGAGATTGCTTCCCTGAAGGCAAAACTTGAAATAGAGAATACCTACCTGCAGGAGGAGATCCGCAAGGAGCACAACTTCGACGAAATCATTGGGAATAGTCCGCAACTACTCAAGCTGCTCGACCGCGTGGAATCCGCCGCCCCGACTGATGCGAATGTGTTGATCATCGGCGAGACGGGGTGTGGGAAGGAACTCATTGCCCGTGCGATTCACAGCCGAAGCACGCGCAGGAACAGCCCTTTGGTGAAGGTAAACTGTGGCGCCATTCCGTCGGGCCTGGTTGAAAGTGAGCTTTTCGGGCACGTCAAGGGGGCCTTCACCAGCGCGTCCGAACGCCGCATCGGCCGCTTCGAATTGGCTAACAACGGAACGCTATTTCTCGACGAAGTCGGTGAACTGCCGCTTGAAACCCAGGTGAAATTGCTTCGCGTTTTACAGGAGCAGGAATTCGAGCCAGTGGGCAGCAATCATACGATCCGGGTGAACGTCCGGATTATTGCCGCCACGAACCGCGATCTCGAGAAGGCCGTCCAATCCGGAGGGTTCCGGTCTGATCTTTACTACCGTCTGAATGTTATTCCGTTACGCGTTCCGGCATTGCGGGAGCGCAGAACGGACATCCCTCAAATCGTGATGGCCTGCCTTCAGCAATCGGCAAAACGAACAGGGAAATCGATCCAATCGGTTTCACAGGAGACCATGAGGCTGTTGGCGGACTACTCCTGGCCTGGGAACATCCGCGAACTTCAAAACGTGATCGAGCGGGGTGTTGTTCTCTCCAAGGGCTCCGTTCTCAAGCTCGGAGCGGATCTCCTGCCGATTGAGGAACCCAAAACCTGCGTGGAGCCGGATGCGATCGCTGAGGCAAACACCGGTGATTCACTCGAAGAAGTGCAACGCCAGCATATTCTGCGAGTGCTCAACAGGACCGGCTGGGTGATAAGCGGACCCAACGGAGCAGGAGCCATTCTGGACATTCACCCGAACACCCTTCGCAGTTTGATGAGCAGGCTGGGAATTCGGCGTACGCTTCAAGCTGTTTCGTAAGCGATGCTGCGCCGTCACGCTATTTCGCAGGTAGCAGAACCAAGGCCCTCGTGGTTCACGAAATAGCGTCTGCATTGATCCGTGCGCTCTCCCGCGTGTCGACGTTAGGTGTTTTGTCTCTGCGCCAATCGCAAGATTTGAAGGCTTGAGGCCGCATTGGACAAGCGCGTGCATTCTTCTTAGTGGCCAGCAACTGAGTCGCAGCCAAAGCGCATCAGCGGCCGCTGAATAGGAGACACGAATGAACACAGTACGGACCAAAGATGGAGCAGAGATCTACTACAAGGATTGGGGCGCGGGGCAGGCGATCGTGTTTAGCCACGGTTGGCCCTTGTCGTCGGATGCGTGGTCGGGACAAATGCTTTTCTTCGCTCAGCGCGGCTACCGCGTGATCGCCCATGACCGCCGGGGCCACGGACGCTCAACTCAAACCACCACTCACAACGACATGAACAGTTACGCCGACGACCTCGCGGCGGTGCTGGACCAGCTAGATGTGAAGGACGCCGTGCTGGTCGGCCACTCTACCGGCGGGGGCGAAGTGACCCGCTATATCGGCCGCCATGGAACGAAACGCGTGGCCAAGGCGGTTCTGATTTCCGCGGTTCCACCGATTATGGTCAAAACGGACGCGAATCCGGAGGGGCTCCCGATAGAAGTCTTCGATGGCTTGCGCGACAGTGTTGCCAAGGATCCCTCGCAGTTCTACAAGGACTTTGCCGTTCTTTTCTACGGCGCCAACCGGCCGGGAGCCAAAGTCTCGCAGGGCCTGCTCGATCAGATCTGGCTGTTGAGCATGCAGGCCGGCGTGCAGAACGTTTATGAATGCATCAAGGCATTCTCCGAAACCGATTTCACCGAGGACCTCAAGAGGTTCGATATCCCGACGCTGCTACTTCACGGCGAAGACGATCAGATCGTTCCTGTGGGGGACTCGGCGAGGAAAGCGGCGAAGCTGATTCGGGATGTGAATGCAATCTACTATCCCGGCGCACCCCACGGTATCACAGCGACCCACCTGGATCAGGTAAACCGCGACTTGCTGCAGTTCCTGAAAAGGGACGGCAATAGCTCGAAAGCGGCCTGAAACGTTGCGGGCAGACAACCCTCGCCCGGATTGATCTGCCCCAATTCCGATCGTTTAGCAGCTTAGCTTAGCAGGACTCGATCACACGAAGGGGATATTGTGCAGACACTTGAAGGAAACAGTCGCGAAGACCTCCGTGTCCACAGGCGGCCACTGGACGGAAAGACTGCTCTGATCACCGGCGGATCTCGAGGGATCGGTGCTGGAATCGTGCGCCGCCTTGCCGGCGATGGAGCCGCAGTTGCCTTTACCTACTCAGCGTCGGAGGCGAAGGCGAGACAACTGGAGCAGGAAGTCGAAGCGCTAGGCGGACGAACTCTGGCGCTAAAGGCAGACAGTTCGTCCGATTCCACGTTGCGGGAAGCCGTGCGTAACGCCGCAGAGATGCTCGGCGGTCTCGACATTTTCGTGAGTAACGCCGGCATATTCAAAGTGGGACTTGTTGATGAATTCCCCCTCGAAGAGCTGGATCGGCTCATAGCAATGAATGTCCGCGCTGTATTCGTCGGCATTCAAGCAGCGGTGAAGGAGATGAGGGATGGAGGGCGGGTCATTACGATTGGCAGTAGCGCCGCCAATCGAATCGCGTTTCCGGGAATCAGCGCCTACAGCATGACGAAGGCCGCCATTCAGGGTCTCGTGCGAGGACTGGCGGTCGACCTGGCGCCGCGCGCGATCACGGTCAACAACGTTCAGCCTGGCCCGATAGCTACGGAGATCAATCCAGTCAGCGGCCCTGAGGCAGATTCCCTGCAAAAGATGATTCTTCTGCGGCGCTACGGCACCGATGAAGAGGTTGCGTCGGTGGTAGCGTACTTATCCACTGCCGGCGCGGCCTTTGTAACCGGTGCGAGCATCACGGTGGACGGCGGCTACGGAATTTGAAAGGGCCATGAAGGGCAATCATGAAAGCACCAAAAAAGACCTACGCGGGCATGACTGTCCTTTCCGAGCGGCCGGCCGACGATGGATGGCCTGAGGACGCCGGCTCATGGCCAACTGGCGGCACCTCGCATCCGGTCAGTTGGTCCGACGTTTGGGGTCAGGGAGTCAGATGGCCCTCTTTCTCGCAGTTCCTTAAGTCCTTATTGCAAAGGCGCGATCGGAGATAGACGTCCTTTTAATGGCCACGCAGGAATAGCAGTACATTCGCCGGGCGTCGGTGAATGATTGGTCGGCACAAGATCTCTACAGTCCTTTGTGCCGACTACGTACGGTTACCAAATAAGAGCCAAATGGCAGCGAACTAAGGAGGTTCGTAATGAGTATGAAGATTGTGGTGATTGGTGGAACCGGCCTTATCGGTTCAAACCTTATCGGAAAGCTGACGGCGGCCGGCCACGAGGCTATCGCGGCTGCTCCCAGCACAGGGGTCAACACTCTCACCGGCGAAGGGCTGGCGGAGGTTCTCAAAAATGCCGCGGTTGTCGTTGATGTCTCGAATTCGCCCTCGTTCGAGGAAAAGGCGGTGATGGAGTTTTTCCAGACCTCTACCCGCAACCTGCTTTCCTATGAAGCCAAGGCGGGTGTGAGGCATCACGTCGCACTGTCGGTGGTAGGAACAGATCGTCTGCAAGAAAGCCCATACATTCGCGCCAAGATCGCGCAGGAGAAGCTCATCAGGGAATCGGCGATTCCGTACTCGATCGTTCACGCAACGCAGTTCTTCGAATTCGTGAAGAGCATCGCTGATACGGCGACCGCCGGCAGCCAGGTTCGCCTGCCACCCGTGTTCATCCAGCCCATCGCCGCCGAAGACGTAGCCACGGCGGTCGCGAAGGTTGTGGTTGGCGCACCACTGAACGGCATGGTGGAAGTGGCGGGGCCGGAGCGATTCCAGTTCGACGAGTTTATCCGGCGGGGTCTCCGCGCCCGCAATGATTCGCGCGAGGTCGTTGTCGATCCGAATGCCCTATATTTCGGCGCGAAGCTAGGGGAACTGACCCTGGTCGCCTCGGGCGATGCGAGCATCGGCAAGATCCGCTTCGAGGAGTGGCTCAGCCCGGCGATGGCCGCACGGTAGTCAAGACAATGGCCCTGCTTCTCCACAAGCAGGGCCATGCGACCCGCAGCGAAAGCCAAGACGAGGGGCACACTCTAGGCACCGCTATCAAAATGGAAGGGCATATTATGCAGACGAATTCGCAACGAACAGACGTAGCAATGTCTCCCATCAAATCCGAGGTTCTGAAAGAGAACCAATTTCATGTAAACGCAGTGCCTCCGGGTTCGGCGGTACTGATCGGAGACGTGATGGTGTTCCATGCCGCGGACGGTTTCTGTGCCACGCAGGCCAACTGTCCGCACAGGCAACGTCCGTTGAGCGAAGGCAAGTTCGACGGAGCAACCGTGACGTGTCCATGGCATGGCTCCCAGTTCAATGTGTGCACTGGCGCCGTATTGCGTGGTCCTGCGGTGGATCCGCTCAAGACGTATCGCGTGACGGTGGAAGGCGAAATCGGGCAAGTTGTACGGGCGTGACTCCGGAGACGACGCGATTCTACTCGACGGGGCTGATCTCCGGCGCCGCTCCGAGTTTACGCCGGAAACCACCCGTGAGCCGGACGGCGTGGATCACTCCCGCAGCGCACCAAATGGTGCCAATCACCTTGGCAGTGTTGGAGAGGTGTCCGAATACATAAAGGCAGGCAAGGAAGCCGGCCGCTGGAAGCACAAGGTTCCAAAGAAACGCCGCCCTGCGGCGCTGGCTCTGTTTCAGGAAGAAATGAATGATGACGCTCAGGTTCACACTCATGAATCCGAGCAGTGCCCCGAAGTTGATGGCTTCGGCGGCCAACTGAAAAGAGAGCAAAAAACCTCCGCAAAGGGTAAGTACGCCAATGGTGAGGATGCCGTAGGTGGGGGTGGAGTACTTGGGATGAACGTAGGCGAAGATGGCCGCGGGCAGCAATCGATCGCGGCCCATTCCGAAGAGGAGTCGCGACGCACTGGCTTGGCCGGTGACGGCACTGGCCACTCCGGCAACCAGCAGGACGAACGAAACCGCCACGAACAACGCATGACCTCCGACCAGGCGGGAGACATCCAGGAAGGCAGTCTCGACGCTGGGATAAGTAGTGAAGTCCGGCCAGACGAGCTGTCCCAGGTATGCTTGCAGGACAAAAAGTCCGCAGGAGATCAGACAAACCAGGACAGTCGCCCGGGCGATGTCCTTCCGCGGGTTGCATGCGTCCTCGGCCAGGGTACTGATGCCGTCAAAACCCAGATAGCTGAATGCCGCGATTGAAGTAGCCGCCATCACCGCGGCGAACGAGAACTCCGGCTCGTTGTAGAACGGCTTGACCGTGAGGAGGACGCCTGTTCCGACACCAGAGCGAACGGCGCGGATCGCCGCGAAAACGAACCAGATCACCGATCCCGCCATGACGGCCGTCATGGCGAAATTGGCGCGGTTGGTGACCTTCAAGCCGAAGAGATTGACGGTCGTGATGGCGGACGCGAAAAAGAGCACCCAGATCCAGTACGGCACCTCCGGCACGAAGCGCATCGCGGTCAGCGACATGTAGATCACGCTCATCAGCGGCATGAGCACGTAGTCGAGCAGCATCGTCCAGCCCACCAAGAATCCGGCGATGGGGTGCATGGTTTTCCGAACGTAGGTGTAGGCGGAGCCGGCCGCGGGAAACGCGCTCGCCATCCGGCCATAGCTGATGGCCGTGAGCGCCATGGCGGCCATAGCCAGCACGTATGCCAGGGCCATGTGCCCCCTGGACACCGTGCTCACGATGCCGAACATGGGAAATGGCGCGGTAGGACCTACAAAGGTGATGCCGAACAGGACCAGCCCGGGAAGCGTCAGGACCTTTCTGAGTTGGACCGGTTCGCGCTGCGGGCTCACACTCCTCCTGCTTCGATTCCGCACCAGCGGACCACGAAATGAGCCAGTACCTGGGTAGCGCGCCAGAGAGACTCGATTTCGACAAATTCGTTCGCTTGATGCGCGTTCGCTCCGGACGGACCCCACATGAGCGCGGGAGTATCGAAGCAGCGCTGGAAGATGTACATATCGCTCGGCGCGTCCATCCCCTGCACGCTGGCGCCTACGTCCAGCGAAGCTGCCGTTTCGGCAAATGTGGTGACCAGAGGAGATTGTGGCGGTATCGAGCACCCGGGGAGCCAGCGCATGGGCAACTCGACCGTGGGTTTTTGCCGGAACAGGTCCGGCCGGGCATCCAGAGTCTCCTGCCACCAGGTGAAGAATTCCCCCTCGACCTCTTCACGAGTTTCATCCGGCATGGATTGCCAATAGATCTCGACGCGGCAGCGCTCCGGAATGGCGATGGGCTGCTGCCAGCCCCACTTGCCCGTCGCGACGTTAGTCACCCACACGGCGAATGGCTCCTTGGAGTTGGCATAGTAGGCGTCCACGGCCACGCGCTGCTCCCGCCTCCTGGCGAATTCGGGTAATCGTCCCAGTACGTAGGTGAGCTGGTCGATGGCCCGGGCCGGAGGCTTTTCCGAAGGAAGGATACCACCTTCGCCCGAGAGCAGGATGTGGATGGTTCGTCCGCCGCGCTGAGCCGGGCAGATGTTCAGCGACGTGGGCTCCCCGACGACTGCGGCATCGGCCTGGTAGCCCCGCAACCTGGCGGCGAGAGTGCCGTTCACGCCGCCGAACTCCTCGTCTACTACCGTCTCGAAGATCAGGTTGCCTTTGAGCTTCCAGCCCAGGCCAGCGATCAGCCGCAGCACGGTGAGATTCATCGCGACACCGGCCTTCATGTCCCACGCACCACGGCCGAAGAGCCGGCCTTCGCGAATCGCGCCGCCGAATGGCGGGTAGTCCCAAGGGACCGGCGTATCGGCAGGAACCGTATCGATGTGGCCGGAGAGGATCAGCGACCGGCCGCCGCCGCTGCCCTGGAGCACGGCGTTCACATTCGGGCGGCCGGAGTATTCGCGGCCCGGCCAGTACTCCGGATGGGATGACAGCTTGCTGACCTCCGCGAGGTCGTACAGGTCAGGCTGCAGTCCGCAGCGGCGAATGCACTCCGCCACGTACACCTGGCAGGGGCGCTCGTTGCCTCCCGGAGGCAGGTTCTCCGAGGGGATGCACACCAGGTCCTGCAGCGTCCGTACCAGTTCCGGCCGCAGGTCGGCGCATGCCCGATCCAGGGCCTCCGCAACGTGCGCGGACATCACGCCGGGATTCGAAATACGTGCCATGCTCGGTTCTCCATCGGATCAGACTAGAACATCTCGCAGATTTTGGTTTCACCCGCAGCCACCGAGATCGTGTCACCGGCCGTGGTTGTCTCGCTTCTTAGCTCCCGAAGCCTGCTAAAGAACCCGGCGGCGGCCCTGACTCGCAAGGTCGCCGGTTGCGAACCGAGATTGACCACGTACATCAGCTTTCGATGCGCGGTTTCGACAAAGCGGAACTCTACGTTTTCGGGGATGCCGGAGTCCTGTGTGGTCAGGCGCACCGGCCTCGCCACACCTGCCTGATCGAACAGGGCATTCAGGAGCCTGGCATATGCCCTCTGGTCAAGCGACGCGCCGGAGTAGTAAATTGCTCCTTTGCCGCGGTCCATGCTGACGATGGCAACACCGCCGTCCGGGCTTGCGAAGAGGCGTTCGGCTTTGCCGGTAGTTTGAATCCTCTGGCGGACCCCGCGAGTCCGAAGCGGCCCGACGGCGCCGGCCATTGCTATACCGGGGGCGGGGGCGAGCGTCAGTGGAGCGTCATCCGCGAACACCACGTGACGGGAAAAACTCTGGTCGTAGCCTTGCACCAGGGTTTGCCCACCGGTCGCCTTCGGCATCTGCGTTTCCTGGACGCGAATGCCCAACTCACTCAAGTACGGTGCGGGTCGGTTGTATTCGTCTCCCAACAGCGAGTCCGGGGTGATCAGGACGTGTCCGCCGCGCGCGGCGTAGTCCCAGATCTTCTCGACCACATCCGCAGGCAGATTGCGTACGCCCGGAACCAGGAGAAGCTTGTAACGATCGAGCCATCCCTTTCGGATCTTCCGCTCCGTGACGAAGGTGACTCGGGTATCGAGGAACTGGCTCGCCCGATAGGTCTTTTGCAGTTCCGCGAGATACGGAGTCGTGTTCCACGCGAGCATTTCGGGAGGCAACTGCAGGGTGGCTGTCTGAGAATACAGGATCGCGACTTCAGCCGGCATATCGACGAATGCCGCGATCTCGTTGTTCAGACGCCGTGCGTCGAGCGCGGCCCGCAACAGTTCGTCGACGTCCGGGAGTGGGTACATCCAGCCATGGGCCAGAGATGATTCGTTGTTGCTGTGGAATTCGTTCGCAGGCTGCGCCGGCCAGTGCCAAAGCTGCAGGACCGACTTCCCGTGCAGGACGTGCGGCAGCAGAAATTTGACGGCTCCGAGACTCATCTCGGGATCGGCCAGGGGCTTCTTCTTTTCAGAGAGCGCCATCTGCAGATCCATGCCCATGGTGGATCCGCCGCCTTCGTGGATGATGAGATCGTCCACCTCGTTCACGATCCGCTCTTCGTCAATGCCCGACGTTCCGGTGTGTCCGGAGAGCATGCTGGAACTGCCTCCGGCCGCCAGGGGCATAGTCGGATCGATCTTGCGAATCACGCTCTTCACCCATAACAGGTGGTCCGTGAATCTGTCCTGGTTGAAGCGCGCCCAGTCGTACCACAGCGCGCGATTCGTGCCGGGCAGCGGTCTGGCATTCTGAACCGGGGGAGCCGTCACGTCACCGAACTGCTTGTACGTCGTGCCCCATTTGTCGTTGGCCTGCTCGATGGTGCCGTGCTTAGCCTGGAGCCATTTCCGGAACATCTGCTGGCTCCGGTCGCAGTAGCAGATGTACATGAGTTCGTACGCCATGATGTTGTAGAGCAGCTCCGGACTGGCGTGGAACTTCGGGATGTTCAGACGGATGTACTCTTCGATGGCTTTCCGGATAGCGGGACTCTCCAGGCAGATCACCGTGTTTTCCATCTTGCTGACGCCCATGGAGTCGAGGTCGCGGACCAGATGTCCGCACCATCCGTCCCAGCCGACGCGATGGCTGTCCGGGTCTTTCTGAAAGACGGAATAGACCGGTGAACTGTCGATGGTCCATCGCGAGCCGCCGCCGACCGAATAGCTTTCGATGTGCTGCATCGGTGTGGCGAAAAAGCGCTGGAGCAAGCGGCTGGGCGAGTGCAGCGAGAGGATCATCATCGGCTGGCCGCGATCATCGATGAAGAAGGAATCGCGGATCGGGCGGCCTTTGAGCGGGCCGAACGGCCGGATGATGGGTTCACCTACCTGGGTGTCGTCGACCTCCGGCAGCCGCTTGATTCCCTGGATAGTGTCTTCCAGTCCACGCCGGGCCCCCCGACAGAGGTGGGCGACGTAGGAAAACATAGCCCGCTTGGAATCGTCGTTGTTGAACCACGCCAGCCGTGGGCGGATATGCAGTCCCAGATCCGCCGTGACCAGGTGGCGTTCCGCGTAGATGGTTTCGATTCCCTGTGTCTGGGCCACCTGGATCGTCCTGGCCAACAGCGCCTGTTCTGCCTGAGCGTCCTTCCGGAGGGCAGTCACGTCGGCCGCTTCCGGAACTTCCTCGGGCCGAGCGACCTGGCGAACCGTGAAAAAGCGGTCGCGGATCAGCGTGACGGTATCCTGGGGCTGGAGCCTGGATGCGGTTTCGCGGGGCTCCTCTCCCGCGACCAGCCGGAAATTGTCGAGATAGAGCGCGAGAGGAGAGCCAATGCGCTCGGCCAGCAGGGAGAGCCCGCGGATCCGTTCCTTGTCGAGGTTGCGATCCCGCGATGCGGTCGGCAAGGCTTCCAGCGACAAGTCCACGTGGTTCCAGCCGTGCTGCAGAAGGATCTTGTTTCTGGCCTCGTAGTATCGGCGCGCGGCCTTCGGTCCAGACTGCATATGCGGGTCGTCGGAGATTCGCAGCGTCAGCGTCGCGATGCCGTTTCGTTCGGAGTAGACGTCGAACAGGAGCCGATCGTAGCCGCGCCAGTCGCTTGGGATGGCCGTGGAACGAATCTCCGCTTTCCGGCTACCGAATTGTACGAACGCGGCGCTCACGCCGTGGGAAGCGTGCCGGCGCGACAACTCGATTCCGTTCCAGCTTGCGGTGGATTGCGGATTCTCGAAATCCTCCAGCACGAGTACTCGCCCCGGGCTGGACTGGCCGGGCAGGGAAGCCACAGCGAAGCAGAGAGGAGCCCATCGGAAGATCGCCAGGACCGCGGCAGAGATCGTTCGAGCCATTGCGCTTCCCCTTGCCCCTTATTCCGTTCGCGGGTCTGCTCCCGCGCGGCAGGCTTCGCCCAGGTCGCCTGCAATCCGGATCGCCTGTTTCCGCCCGTGCAGCCGGTAAATCGCGGACGTATAGGTATAGGCTTCCGGTACAGACGTCAGGGAGACAATTTCACGCGGAGCTACCATTCCCGCCACTTCGGGAAGGTCGGTGATCCGCAGAATATTGAGGAGCGCCGGCCCCTGCCAATGCGAGGCGGGCGGGTCGTCGAGAATGGTGCGGGTGATGCGTGGATCGAGAGCCGCGGCGTAAAGGGCAAGCGCGCCCATCTGCTTGCGGCCATAAACCGAGATCTCGCTGATCTGGAGGCCTTCTCCATCGACCAGGTAGTCAATCGAGCGGAGAAGATCCCACAGTTGCATGGATTCGACCGTCGTGCCGATCAACGCCGCACTCATTTTAATGTTGGAGAGCTTGTAGTTGGTGATCCCGGGATAGTCGACCAGCCGGGGTTGCAGCACCAGGACCACATGGTTTGTGAGGACCGGCAGCAGGGGATCGTAATCCACAGGATAAATGACATCATCGGTGCCTTTGAGGTAGACGAGCGCCGGAACGGCCTTTCCGGTTGTTTTGGGGACAAAGAGTTCGCCGTTGACGCGAATGCCGTCCTCCGTTGTGAACTCCACGTGGAAGGACTTGGCATAGCGGGACGTCCATCCTCCCTCCGGAGACTTCCAGACATCAAAGGGCACCTTCGTTGCCGGGAAGGTCCGCAGGACCTTGTCTTTTATCTCGGCAACCAACTCCGTGCGCCGATGCTGCCACTGCTCGAGTGTTTTCCAGGGGCGCATCTCCGCGGTCTTGATGAACCGCTTATGGATCTGCCCGTTGATCGAGTGGGGTGGAAGGTCATGCAGGACCGTAAGATTTTCCGGTGCCTCGCGCTTGATCGTGCCTTCGTTAAATGGGGTGGAATCCTCTCGTATCCATCGATTGATCCATTCGTCTGCCCCTTTCCGGAAGGCCGGTATGTCTTCGTGCTGCGAATCGGCCTCGAACAGCGAGAGTTTGTCACGCGCGCCGTAGATCTCGTAATAGCGCTGTGCCCGCTCATAAGCCTCGTGGTATCCCGCGGGCGGAAAGGATACGTCGCGCAGCGCCCCCAGAATCTGAAAAGGCCGGGGTGCGATCAGAGCTCCCAGAACAGAAAGATCGTATTGGAAGACGTTGGGAAAATAAATGCAATCGCAGTTCTCTTGAACCGCATCGAGAGCGATATGCTGGCCTACGGTCCAGGTGGCGCACACGGAAGCGGCTGCGCGGAACCGCTCATCCATCGCTGCGGTGTACCAGGTGATGGCTCCGCCTCCGGAGATCCCGGTGATCGCCGCGCGTTTGGTGTCGATTTCGGGGCGCGTCTCCAGGTAATCGAGCGCGCGGATGGCGTTCCACACCTCCGGCCCGGCAGGCGTATAGCCGAGCGACAGCCAGTACCACATCCCGAGGTCGTGTGTGCCGTGATGAATCCCGGAGATCTCTCCGAACTCGATCGTATCCAGCAGGAAAGCTGCGTAGCCGTGTCTCGCAAACCAGATGCCGTGATGCTGGTATTGCACTTTGGCACCCCATGGGCCCGGCGAATGTCCCGACACATAGATAATCGCGGGAGCCGGAGCGGATAGTCCTTTGGGGAGGTAGAGATTGCCGGTGACAAACAGACCCGGCATGCTTTCCAGCACAATCTTCTCGACGCGATAGTCGGGACGATCCAGCACTCCGGTGACGCGCGGATGCAAGGGCGTTTTGGCCGGCATCGGATCGAGGCCGAGCGAGTATCGCATATGCCGCAAAACTTCGGGCCGCTTGCGATTCCAGTCGGCCAGATTGCGGACATCGGCCAAGGCGTTGCGGGTGATCTCCGCGCCTCGCCGGGCCAGGTAGGCCTCAAACATCCGGTACCGCTCTTCGGGAGAATGCCGCTGTTGCGCGAGGGCGAAGCCCCAACAGGCCAGTACGCACAATAGAAGGCGCGATGTCATGACGGTCCTCTACGATTTCGGTTGTTGCTCAAGCAAACTCTTGCATGGTGACCGCGGAGGAGGGCTTGGTCGGATGCCCGTCCCCGAACGTATTAAAGAATCGATTGAGCGCCAGTGCGACCGCTCCTCGCAGCGTGGAGTCCGCTCCATGAAGTGAGGGAAAGATCCGCAGTGCGGCTAGAAAGTACGAGGGTGTCCTGCGGCGTAGCACAGCCCAAACATCCTCTTCGATCAGATCCCAGGCCTGCGCCAGGTAGTCGCCGACAATGATGGCTTGCGGATTCAGTGCCAGAACCAGATTGACGAACCCCATGCCGACATATCGCGCAGTGGTCTGCAGCGCTCGCCGGGCGGCGGGTTCTCCCTCGCGCGCCTTGTTGATAATGCCCTCGACTGTTTCCTCGCTGGCGCTCTTTTCTTCCGTCTCCTCGGCGTAGGTCCGGACCAGGGCCAGGTCGGAAGCATACTGCTCCCAGCACCCAATATTGCCGCAAGGACACTTTCGACCATCCGGATACAGGGAGATGTGCCCAAACTCAGCGGCGGCCGAGGTCGCGCCGTGCAGCAGTTGCCCGTTCACGACTACGCCGGTGCCTACACCTCCGCGAGCAATCACGGAAACGAAGTTGCGCAGGGGACTGGCGCCGCGGTTGGACGACCACATCTCGGCGAGGGCGGAAAGTTTTGCGGCGTTCTCGAAATAAAACGGAACCTTCAGATTGCGGCGCAGACGCTCACCAGCATCCACGTCAAACCAGCCGAAGTTCTCGGCGGCAACGATCTTGCCGACGCTCCGATCGATCGTTCCCGGCAGGCCGACCGCGACTCCCAGGATCTGCCCAGGCGAGAGCGGCTGCAGGAGCGTGTGGAGGGCGGCACGAACCTTTTCGAAGAAGACATCCGCGTTGGGGCTCCAGGGGACGGTCTTCCGGTCCAGGTCTTTGTCGTTCAAATCCGACACGGCGATCCGGGCGCCGGAGGGCGTGATCTCGACGCCAATGGCGATCCGGGCCTCACCGCGGAGCCGAAGGGCGGTGGGGTGGCGGCCAATCTGGGAGAGGTTGGGCAGCCGCTCCTCCCAAACGATTTTTTCCCGTTTCAGGCGTTTGACGATGAACGTGACGGAACTCGGGGAAAGGCCGGTAATCCGCACGATGTCGGCGCGCGACACGGACGGATTCTGCCGGATCACGTTGAGGATCAAACGCTCATTCGCCTGTCGGAGGGCTGATTTGCGGAGAGCGCCGCCAGTGGTGAAGGTAACTGCAGGCATTGTGCTCTATCGTATACGGGCGTAGCCAAGGGGCGGCTACAGGAGCATTATTTCAGTAGAAAAATTATCTGTCAAGGACGAAGACAGCCCGAAGTTCGCCCGAGATCCCGGTAGGCCGAGTCTCTACAGAATTTCGTAACAGTCATTGTGTGTTGCCATAATGCATTTGATATCAATAGATTACATTGCTGTTAGCGAATGCTGATGACGCCCTTGGTTTCGGACGCTCGCGATTTTTTGCACGTTTTTCTTGACTCGGGAGAAGGCTTCTCATATATATAGACTCAGTAAATAAACTATCTCGCAGCGTTCGCCGCCACGAAAACACAACGGTCGCAGGTGGCTTCTGGATCTCGCGAACGCGAAGGAGTCAATCGATGAGGCGCATGATCTGTGTACTGGCCCTGTGGCTGACGGCCGCGGCCGTGGCTCCCATTCTTTCCCGCCTGGAGGCGCAGTCGACGCAAAGCAGCATCCTGGGCAATGTCCGCGATTCGGCAGGCACTTCGGTCCCGGGTGCTCTGGTCAAACTCATCAATGAAGGCACGAACGACGAGCGGCGACAGACCACGGATGAATCCGGCGATTACCGATTCTCGGGAATTCTGGCCGGCACCTACCGTGTGTCGATCGAAGCTTCAGGATTTCGGGGCCACATCACCAAAGGCATTACCGTGAATGTGAGCGAGATCAAACGCGTGGATGCGGCCCTGGAAGTGGGCGACGTGACCACGAGCGTCACGGTAGAAGGCGGAAGTGTCGCGCATATCGAGACCGAAGCCGCGACTCTTTCCAATGTCAAGACGGCGCGGGACTATGCGGAACTCCCGTTGAGCGTGTACGGCCGCGGTTGGTCGAACGTTACCAACGTGGTGGCGGGCGTGCAGACTTCCAGCGGTTTCGAGGTGAATGGCGCCCGCGACACCGCGAACAATTTCACCAGCGACGGCGTCTCCGTGAATGACATCATCAGCAGCCGGCAGACTGCCAACGGCTTTTCCGGAGATATCGAGAACTTCAAGGAACTGAAGGTCATGACCGCCAACAATTCGGCGGAATATGCCCAGGTGGCGCAGTTTTCGGCCGTCAGTAAGTCGGGCGAAAACACCATGCACGGCAGTTTCTACTGGGGCAACTACAATTCGTTCACGTCGGCAAGGTCGTGGCAGGATCCGACCAGCCCCGGATTCGAAAACTTCAATCAGTACATGGTGAACAACGGCGGGCCGGTGTACATCCCCCATCTCTATAACGGGAAGAACAAGACTTTCTATTTCTTCAGCTACAGCGGCGCTGCCTATCGGACGGCGTCGCGCACGCAGATCAGCGTTCCTCCGTTGGCTTTCCGGCAGGGCGATTTCTCCTCGCTACTGCCTTCGATCGCGATCCTCGATCCCCTTACCGGCAACCCGTTTCCCGACAACAAACTACCGGCGTCGCGAATCAGTTCGGTTTCGCGTGCCGCGCAAGACCTGATCTATCCTTCGCCAAACTTGCTTGGCCAAGGCGCGCTGGGACTGGTCAACAATTACTATGCCGATCCCGGCGGCCGATGGGACTCCGATGTGTATTCGGCGCGAATCGATCAGAAGATCGGCACACGAAACGATCTGTTCGTGCGCGTGGGTCTTACCATCAACAATAAGGACACCTGGCCCGGTCCGCTGCTGAGCGGCTACGGCGGCTGGAAGGGTAACCATCCCGGGCGCTCCGTGGTGATTTCGGATACCCACACCTTCACGCCGTCCCTCGTGAACGAGGCGAAACTGGGGTTCAGCCGCGACTACGGTTACTGGTTCGACCCCAACTACGGCCCCGACATCGTGGGACAGATCGGACTTCTGGGGATCGCCAATCCCAGCCACGATCCGTCTCTTTCGGGCATGCCCGATTTCGAACTCGGCGGTTCGAACGGATTTCAGGGCACCGGCACCTGGGCCAACGGCAATTCGCAGGCGCAGAATACCTACCAGATCACGGATAACCTCTCCTGGTTCCGCGGCCGCCACAATTTGAAGGCCGGCGTGGATATCCGCCGCTACCAGATCAACGACCAGCAGAAGCCGCAGAATATCCGCGGGCAGTTCAACTTCGATGACCAGCTCAGCGGCTTTGCCTACGCCAATTTTCTGCTGGGCTACCCTTCCACCGCGAGCCTGGCGGTTGCCCGTCCGAACGCCTACCCGCGCAGCACGCAGCAAGGTTACTACATTCAGGACGAGTTCAAGCTCAGCCAGAAGATGACCTTGACGTACGGGCTGCGGTACGAATATCAGTCCACCTGGGTGGAGAAGTTCAACCGCATGTTTAGCTTCAACCCCGCGACCGGCCAACTGATCACGGCCGGAAACAGCGTCCCCACGGACCTGGTGCCGGCGGTGGCGGCCACTCTGCCGATCACCTCGGCGAGCCAGGCCGGATTCCCCACCCAAAGCCTGATGTACGCCGACAAGAACAACTGGAGTCCGCGAATTGGGCTGGCGCTTCGGCCGTTCGGGAATGACCGCACCGTAGTGCGGCTGGGCTATGGGCTCTTTACGTCGATGTGGCCCGGCTTGCTCGCTCTGAACGCTACGGGGGGACCCTGGCAGTCGACGCGAAGCTTCTACATTGTCGGCAACCAGCCGACCATCCAGATGCCGGATCCCTTCAAGACCACTTCAGACTACTCCGGGCTGCAAAGCGTCTCGGCTTTAGACCCCAGGTTTCCGCATGAACGGAGCCAGCAGTGGAATGTCTCCGTAGGCAGGCAGATCTGGAAGACGGCCATCGATGTCGCTTATGTGGGGACGAAGGCCAAAAACATCCCCTTCAGCCAGGATCTCAATCTGCTGCAGCCAAGTACCACTCCTTTCGATCCGGCCAATCTTCCTTACCAGCTCTTCAGCTCCGTCGGATATACGCAGACGGGCGCTTCGTCGATCTATCACGGATTGACCATCAAGGCGGACCGGAGAGTGAGCCGCGGGCTGACGTTCAATGTCAACTACACCTGGGCCAAGGCGCTGACGGACGCAGATCTGCGTTCCTACGCGACCGGCTTCGACCAGAACCAGTGGAACCGCCGGCTGGAGCGAGGCGATGATCCGAACATCCGCAGGCAGGTTTTGGTATTCAGCTACATTTACGAACTGCCGTTCGGGAAGGGCAGGCCGCTGCTCTCCAATGTCCCGGGTCTTCTGAATCAGATCGTGTCGGGATGGCAGCTCGCCGGCATCACCACCATGCAGACGGGGCCGCGCACGTCCGCCCTATTTACCGGCGTCGATCCAGCCAATACCAATCAATTTGGCGGACGCGCCGATCGCGTAGGCGACGGCAACCTCTCTGGATCCATGCGGGACCGCATCGAGACTCATCAGGCCATCTTCGACCAGTCCGCGTTTGCGGTGCCGGCAGAGGGAAGAGGATCCTACGGGAACTCCGCCCGCATGATCCTTACCGGACCGGGAACCGTGACCTGGAACGTCACTGGTGCCAAGAACTTCTACCTGTTCGGAGAGCGTGCCCGCGGACAGATTCGCTGCGAGCTGTTCAATGCATTCAACCATCCGAACTTTCAGCTTCCGAATACTGACATCACGAGCTCGGGCTTCGGACTGGTTACCGGGGCCGGTACTGGCCGCAGGGTCCAAATTACGGCGCGTTTCGATTTCTGAGTCCGCCGTTTCGGGCCTGTTTCAGAATCCGCGACTTCTGGATCGCCGCCCGGCAGGTCCGTGACTCGGTCGTAGTACGACCAGGCGGTCAGGGAGGAGTCCGGTTCGACAACGTGATGCACTTGCCATTTTGGGCCGCGGATGTGTGCGCTGCCTCGATCACTTCCACGCACCGCAGGCCCTCTCGCCACGTCAGGCATGGTTCCACGCCGGCGGTCACCCATCGGACAAAGTCTCCCAGTTCCTTGCGGTATGCGTGGTCGAACCCCAGATCGTCAAAGCGCTCATGCCTGCTCCCGGTATCCGAGAACTTCTGCCAGTACAGATCAATGTGCGTCATCTGGGGAAGGAAACGAACGCCGCCTTGCTGGTATACGATCAGCGGCCCATTGGATTCGCGGAATCGCAGGAGGGGATAGCTCAGCGAAACGGTCAACACAGCGACGGCCCCTGAATGGAACTGCAGCGATACGTGCAGATTGTCCGGGAAATCGTAACGGCGGTCGATCTGCGGACCAGCCATAGCAGATACCGTGGCCACGTCGCCGCACATGGCCCGCATCCAGTCGATGGTGTGCACCCCTGCAATATCGAGCGTGCCACCGCACTCGGCGGCGCGCGTCCACCACCCGCGGAAATCGTAGGGACGGGCGTCGTGATAGAGGCAAACATTCATGGTGTGAACGGGTCCGAGTTCGGAGCGGAGCTCGATCATGCGGGCCCATGGCGGACGAAGGCGGCGTTTGTGGCCCACCATGAGCCTGACCCCCGCCGCGTCACAGGCCTGCGCCATATCCCGGCAATCTGACACCGTGGTCGCCATTGGCTTTTCGCAGTACACGTGCTTTCCGCGCTGTGCGGCCGATACGGTGACGCCGCGGTGCGTGTGGTTTGGCCCAAGAACGGCGACGGCGTCGACTGCCATCTCGTCCAGCATAGGCTCGAACTCCCGGTAGACGGGTATATCGAGGCCGGTATGTTCGCGGAACAGCGCCAGCGACTCCGCGCTGGGATCGCAAACCGAAACGATTTCGCCAACTTCGCAAATGTAACGGGCAAAAACGCGGCTAAACGCGCCTGCTCCGGATAGTGCAAATCGCAGTCGTGAATCGGGCATAGCTAGAGGTTTGGGAAGTGCAAGGGTAGCCCCCGCACTCCGACGTTATCGAACCGGTGAACCACGAGATTGTCCAGAGAGGCGGCAAGCAGTATGTCACGCCCCGAGCCGGCGAAGGCAACGTCGGTCGGGCCCCTCAGCGCCTCGCCCCTCCAGTCCTCGGCAAACAGTTCCAATCGTTTCGAGCGGAGGTCAAAGACATAAATGGCATCGGGACGGTGGCAGGCGATCCACAGGCGCCCCTCTTCATCAAAAGCAATTCCATCCGGAATATGTCGCGGCATATGGAGCACGCGCTCGAAGGTCCCGGCCGAACCATCCTGCAGGACGGGGATCCGCCCGATCCCGCTTCCGAAGGTTTCGACGAAATACAGATGGCGCTCTCCGGCATCCAGCGCGATGGCGTTCGGTGTATCGACCGCGTCGGCATACCAGAGTTCGGCCGCTCCTCCGCCCGGGGGAATACGGTAGATTCGGCCATTGATCTCTCCCGACCAGTCGCCGCTATCGGACAGGTACAGAAAACCCCGGCTGTCGAACGCCGGATAGTTCGGGCAGAGGAAACGCTCTCCCCGTGGGCTCCATGCATAGCGCGATTCGGCTCCCGAGGGAGAGATGCGAACAACATACCCGTCCGAGCAGTCTGCGCAGTAGAGATTTCCCGCGGCGTCGGCCGCTTGCCCAAGCATCCGCCGCGGGGCGGTCGAGGCATACTGATGGGCCTTGTTCGTCTCCAGGTCGAGACGATACACCTGACCGCCGGTGCCGGTGGTGTAAGCTTCTCCACGGGCTCCTACGGCGATCGATTCAGGGTGGTCCACACCCCGAATGTGAAGAATGCGATGCAGATCGTATGGCAGCGGGTCTCTCCTATCCTAGATTGGTGGCGTTCCACCCCAGGGATCGCGCGGAGAGGGGGCCGGCAATTCGAGCGGAGGATGGCCCTGGACGTATTCCCAGTCGATTTCCACTCCGAGGCCCGGACGTTCATTCCAATATGCGCATCCCGCGCGAATTTCGGTTGCCGCCGGAGCTGCTCCCGCCGACCAGGGCGTATGGCGGCAATGCTCCAGCATCAGGAAGTTCGGCATCACCGCGCATGCCTGCGTGCAGGCGGCGAAGGCCACCGGACCGTAAGGATTGTGGGGAGCGACGCGGACATTATGAACCTCGGCGTAGGCCGCAATCCGCAGTAACTCGCCGATACCGCCGCAATGGCACACATCCGGTTGAATGATATCTACGGCGCCGCGCTCCAGCCATTCGCGAAAGGCCCAACGCGTCGCCAAACGCTCTCCCGCGGCGATCGGCACTGACGGAACAGCCTGTCGCAGCGCTACCAGGTCACCCGGCGAGTCGGCGTTCACTACCTCTTCCGCAAACGTCAGTCGCACTGCTTCCATCTCGCGAAGGAGGCGAACAGCCTCTTTCAAGGAAAAGATTCCGCCGCAGTCGATCATCAGCGAAACATCTTCTCCCACCGCGGAGCGCAACTGCCGGCCGGTGTCGATGAGCGATTGAGCCAGTCGGCGCTCCTCGAAATTGCCCTTCCAGAACGGGCCGAACTTGAAAGCAGTGTAGCCCTGCCGTTGCGCTTCCTGAAGTTCGTCGAGAGGGGAGGGAAGGCCCAGATCGCCGCGGGCGTACAGGGGAATACGCTCTCGAACCGCGCCGCCGAGCAGGCGATGGACAGGTTGGCCGTAGGCCTTGCCGGTGATATCCCAAAGTGCCTGTTCAATGCCGCTGGACGCGCTGGCTGCCACTACGCCGTTACGCCACCAGAAGCAGCGCTGCAAGGTGGCCCAGATATCCTGGATCCGCGTCGGATCCCGCCCGATCAGCAGAGGGGCGAAGTGCCGCTCCACCATCGCCGCCACAGCCAGTTCGTGAAACTCCGTTGTGGCTTCGCCAACTCCGGTCAAGCCCTCGTCGGTGTCCACCCGCACGAACAGCCAGTTCCGCGCCGGCGAACGGCCTCCCGCGCCAGGCACCCCCATGATGTGAGCGGAGATCGAAGCGATTCGCATAAAGCCGCCTGTCCTATCTGTTTCTCCCCACGGGCGGCTCCGGGGTGGATCCGCAGACCGCCGGCTGCAGCTCAGCGGCCGCCGCGACGAGGCGCCGATTCAGTTCGTCGACATATGCCACCGTTGCCGCATCGGGCACATATGCCGCCGTCCGGCAACAGGTATTGCTCAGAAGGCCGCGTGCCTGCAGAAGGCGTTTCTCGCAGTAGAGATACAGTTCCATATTCTGCAGAGAAAAAACGATGTGAGGAAGCAGTTTTCCAAACAGATCGAACGCGGCGTCGCTCTCGCCCGCCAGACGCCGGAAGAACACCTGATTGAGCAGGTCGGCCATCCCCAGGCCCGGCATCACACCGCAAATGCCCAAGGGGATCAACTCCATCATGAACAAGCCGCCCCATCCCTCCAGTATCCGAACAGCATCCGAGGTGGCGCTGCGCATAGCCTGGACTTTCCCGGCCAGTAGAGGTTCTTCAAGCTTGAGATATCGAAAGTTGGAGCATTCCGCGTGAACGCGCGCAATGAGGTCGACACTGGCGGTGGGGCCGCCGGGATTGAAGTCCTGCACCAGGCATGGCACGTCGACGGCGTGCAGCACAGTGGAAAGGAAGCGCAGCAGTTCGTCATCGGGCAGCGCAAACTGACGTGGAATCGCAACGGAGACCACGTCTGCTCCGAGCGAGGCGTTCCGGCGGGCAATCGAGGCCGCAATTTTGGCCGAGCCGTGGTTGCTCTGAGCTACCACCAGAGTTCTCCCTCCAGCCTGTTCCACTGCGATTTCGACAACGCGATAGCGCTCGGCCTCCGATAATTTATAGAATTCGCTTCCATAGGCGGGAAGGCAGATGGCGCTGACTCCGCACTCCACTGCAAAGTCTACCAGCCTGCGCAGGGCAGACTCGTCGATTTCCTCGTCATCGGTGAAAGGAATGGGAAGTACGGGAACGACGCCTTGCAGCGCTCGCTCTTTATCCGGGTATGAGATCATGTTCGTCCTATCGTTGAATGGGAATGTCAGGCTAGTCTCCAGCGGACAAGCTCACAAGTCGTACGATCCGGCGGCTGGTTCATGAATGAGGTCACGGCATAGGAGGTATAAAGGGCATCTCCGTGCTCCAGCGTCACCGGCCAGCCCACATAGATGTCTGCGGAGAGAGCCAGTTGCATCGGATGGGCGAAGGCGGCATGCTCACGGTAAAGCAGGCGGAAGATGCCCAGAAAGTCGAGGGGCTTCGCCACAATGGTGTTCGCGGCTTCCCCGGCCATCGCGAACGCTATTGGGTTCCGGCAATGAGCAACGTGGACCTGGATCTCGAAGCGGTCTGGCCGACGAAGTTCTGCCTCACTGAGGCGCAGTGCGCTCTCGGCAGCATGCTGCTAAAGCGCCTGGATGCCGTCAACAATCAACTGCGCGCACAATATGAATACCTGGAGGCAAAGCTCCGGTCCTGTGAGTATCTCGATTTCCGCGTTGCCGCGCCATCCCGGCATCACGTGGCGCACGCCTTTGTGGTGGCTTTCGGCGGCGAGCCTCTTTCCGCAACCCGGGATGACTTGCTGGACATTCTGACCGCCGAACAGGGCGTCAAAGCGATCGTCCAATACTATCCGCTATATCGCTATCCGCTGTTCCAGAAGATGGGCTTTGGACAGGCGGACTGTCCCAACCTGGAGCGTTACTGGCCTGCCAGCTACTCCTATCCCTGGTGGTGCGGCATGCCGCGGGAGACGTTGGACTACATGGCAGATGCAACCCTCGCTGCTGTCGCCAGGCTGCGAAAAGCAGCCACGGCACGCGCCTGATCTTCATTTCAAAGCCTGGGAGATCTGCCGTGAAAGGTTTCGCGACGATCGATTATGTCGTGCTGGCTCTTTATCTGCTGACCGTGGTGCTCGTGGGAGCGTCGTTTTACCGGCGGAAGACGACGTCCCGCGAGTACTTCCTCGGAGGGAAGCGCATGACCTGGCTGCCGGTCGGCATTTCCATCGTCGCCGCGGATACGAGTGCGATCACGCTGATGGGTACGCCGGCCTGGGGTTACCAGCACTCCATGGAACTGGCCTGGCTCAACATCGGCTACGCGCTGGCTGCCCCCATCGTAATCTTTCTGTTCATCCCGTTCTACTCCCGCTTGGACCTGTTCACGGCGTACGAATATTTAGAGCGCCGCTTCAGCCTGGCCATCCGGCTAGTCACCAGCCTGCTATTCCAACTCCTGCGCGTCACCCATGTCGCCATCGCGATCTATGCTCCGTCGATTGCACTCACGATCGTCACCGGCATGTCACTGTGGGAGTCCATTGTCCTGATCGGCTTTCTCACCACGGCCTACACCAGCTTCGGCGGCATGCGGGCCGTCATCTGGACCGATGTCATTCAATTCTCGACCGTCGTTACCGGCCTTGCGGTCGTCTTTGTGCTCGCGCTGGGTTCGATCCCCGGCGGCATTCCAGGTGCCATCGCTGCCGCTGAGGCGGCCGGGAAACTGCGCTTCCTCGATCTCTCCTTCGATCCGCGTGTCGAGACTTCTGTCTGGGCTTGCCTGCTCGGAGGAATCGGAGATAGATCCATGCCTGATATTCGAAAAAGTCTTCATCAATCGCTTGGCCGCACGGGACTACGTGTCTCGCGCGTCTGCCTGGGTACCATGACGTTCGGCAACCCGATCTGCGAGCCGGACTGCCAATATCTCGTCAGCGAGGCGCTGGAACGAGGAGTCAATTTTTTTGATACTTCGAATGCCTATGAAGGCTATGACAGGTCCTTCGGCTCCCCCGGCGGACTAGGGGAAGAGCTGCTCGGCCGGTCGCTGGAAGGTCGCAGGCACCAGGCCGTGATCTGCACTAAATTCGCCAATCCCGTCGGCCACGGCCCTCTGGATGCCGGCCTCTCCGCCCGCCATCTTGAAGCAGAATTGGACAAAAGCCTGAAGCGTCTGCGGACGGACTATATCGACATCGTTCTGGCGCATCGCTGGGATATGGCATGCACGGTCGACGAAGTGTCGCGGGTATTCGAGCGCTGGGTGAGGGCAGGAAAGGTTCTCAGCGTCGGCACATCCAATTGGCCCGTATGGCGCATGGCGCAGCTTGCGGAACAAAATCGCGCCACCGGCAGACTGCCGCTTGCCGTCAGTTCTCCCAAGTACAACCTCCTCAACCGCGGCATCGAACTGGAGCACATCCCCTGCGCCCTGGAGAACGGGATTGCCCTCGTCACGTATCAGCCATTTCAAGGCGGGATCCTGGCCGGGCGGTACCGCCGTGGGCAGCAGCCCGACCCGCAATCTCGCGGTGCCGAGAAGCCCGGCTGGATGCCGGCTATCGCGGATAGTCTTTTTGAAAGGCTGGAAGCGTTGGAGGCGCTCGCCGCCGAGGCTGGCATGGGCCTGGTGCCATACGTCACGGCGTGGGTCCTCTCACGCCCTGCCGTCGCGGCGGTCGTTGTCGGCTGCCGGCGGCCGGAACAGCTTCGCGATGTTCTGCAAGGTGCCGTTCAGCAATTTCCCCAAGAACATGAGGTCAAGCTTGACGCGCTTTTTCCACCCCCCGTGCCGCTAAGTGGCGAATCTGTGCTCGACTTTCAAAATGGTGCTTGGAAACTGCTCGACAGCGAATTGTGCTCCCGGTGATCTATATGCAATCAGACGCCATTAACTTCTCCCGCCTGATGGATATGCGGGCGGAATCCGACCTTCGGCTCGTCGATTTCGCGCCTCGCACGATGCTGCGTGTGCCCTCTCATCAGGTGGACCGATCTCGCTTCCCCGTGATCGACTTCCACAATCACCTCGATGACTTCGAGCCGGACGCCGTTCTGCGCATCATGGATGACTGCAACGTCGAGGCCGTGCTCAACATTACCACCGCTCCCGGAAGCGATGGGTTGGCGGTCTTGAAGCGATTCCACAATGCGGCGCCCGATCGTTTCTATACCTGTATGTGGATGGACTGGAGGGATATCGCTGTGCCCGGATTCTGGGTCCGTACAGTGCAGCGCCTGGAACAGTTCGTGCAGGCCGGAGGCGTCGGCCTAAAACTATGGAAGGACTTGGGTCTGTCGGTCCGCGATTCCAGCGGTGGCCTGCTCCGGATTGACGACGAGCGCCTTGCTCCCCTGTTCGACAAAGCCGCCGAACTCGGCGTCTTTGTCATGTTCCACACCGCGGACCCTGAAGCATTTTTCCAGCCCGTTGACCGCTACAATGAGCGTTTCGAAGAACTCGTCGCACATCCGGATTGGTCATTTTGCGGATCTGCCCTCACCCAGCAACAGGTCCTCGCGCAACGTAACCGCGTATTTCAACGGCATCCCAAAACTCAATTCTTGTGCGCGCACATGGCGGAGCAAAGCGAGAATCTCGCATCGCTGGCCGCGCTTCTCGACGACCATCCCAACGTTTCGGTGGATCTTAGCGCGCGAGTGAACGAACTCGGCCGGCAGCCATTCACCGCCCGTCGCTTCCTGATCAAGTACGCGGGCCGCATCCTGTTTGGCACCGATCTGCCGGTGGATCAATCTGTTTACCGCTCGTCTTTTCGCTTCCTGGAAACGGAAGACGAGTATTTTGAGTATCCGTCGCATGCCTCCCGCCAGGGACGATGGATGGCATACGGGCTGGGCTTGCCTGATTCCGCGTTGCGCAAAGTCTATCGGGAAAATGCGCGCAGACTCTTGCGTCAATCGAAACGACAGCGCTCTGGCAAGTCTCCGCAGGGAGCGCGCGATTAAAGGTCCTTTGATTTAGATCACTTCCAGCGCCTCGCGCAGAGTATCGCAAACTCCGGATGGACAAGCATCCGCAGGGCAGTACATCGACAGCGCCGTCTGCCTCGGTTTCTATAGTATCAGATTTCGACGCGTAGAACATTTTGCCGCCTCTTTTCGACAGACGACAGTGGATTTCGACGACCGATCCTGCTATGCTGATTTTCGACGACGAGTCGTGGATTACGGTATTTTTCGACGCTCGTTCAGCTTTTTCGACGTATGAAGCTCGATCTTGCACCACCCGTTATCTTCCAAGAGAAATCCCTGCCGCCGGTCACCCGGCTCGCCGGGTGGTCGGCCCTCGTGCAGGCACTTGGCATCTCCGCTCCGGTGCGGCATCCGAGCTGCGTCTCTGAACAGTACGTCCGTGGCAGCCGGCGCGAAGAGGGCGGCTGGGTTGTCTTCGACAAGCGCTACTGGCCGGGTGAGAACTTCTCAGACCATCTCCTCTTTGCCCTTCGTCATGAGGACCTCGACCTCCTAATCCTGAAGCGCGTGTTCGACGCCGTTCCGACGGCAGAGTTTGAGGCTCTGGTTCGTGGCGAGTCGACATCCGTCCAAGTTCGCCGCGCGTGGTATTTGTACGAGTTCCTCACCGGACGCACGCTCGATGTCGCCGGCGTACCGCGAGCCGCTACCATTGACATCCTCGATCCGAAGATCTACTTCACCGGCAAACCGCGCGCGTCGCGCAGGCATCGTGTGCGCGATAACCTTCTCGGGACCGCGCGTTTCTGTCCGGTGATACGCAGAACCAAGACTCTGGAAAATTCTGTCTCCCTTGATCTCGCCGCAAAAGCGCGCGAGACGGTTGGCAGGACTGGCGCACACCTCGTTGCACGCGCCGCGAGTTTCCTCCTCCTCGCTGACAGCCGCGCCAGTTTTGAGATCGAAGGGGAACGACCGCCGCGGAATCGACTCGAGCGATGGGGACGCGCTGTCCTCCAGGCCGGCAAGAATCCTCTTACCCTGGATGAGATCCTGCGCCTGCAAAGCGTTCTCATCGAGGACACGCGGTTCGTTCGCGCGGGCTTGCGCCCGGACGGAGTTTTCCTCGGCGAACGCGACCACCACGGCGATCCGCTTCCGGAGTTCATTGGGGCTAGGGCACAAGATCTCACGGATCTGATGGCTGGCCTGTTGGAAGCGAACGATCGCATGCGCGAGGATGGCATCGACCCGGTGCTCAAAGCGACTGCCACGGCCTTCGGCTTCGTCTATATCCACCCATTCGAGGACGGCAACGGACGGATGCACCGCTGCCTCATTCATCACGTCCTGGCCGAGCGTAAGTTTACGCCGCCCGGCATGGTGTTTCCCGTTTCATCCGTCATGCTCGACCGGATCGATCATTACCGGGCGACGCTACAAGGCCATTCCGGTCCACTGATGCCCTTCATCGAATGGCGTCCCACCCTGTCTCGGAACGTCGAAGTCCTCAACGACACAGTCGACCTCTACCGCTATTTCGACTGCACCGAAGAAGCCGAGTTTCTCTATTTGTGCGTGCGGCGAACCGTTGAAGAGGATTTGCCGCGCGAAATCGACTACCTGCGCCGCCACGACGAGGCAATCCATAGGATCATGGACGCTGTCGAGATGCCGGACCGCATTGCAGAGAATCTAGTCATGTTCATCCGTCAGAATGACGGTTCTCTGTCCAAGAATCGTCGCGACCACGAATTCAAGGCATTGCGCGATGATGAAGTCGCGTTGATCGAAGGCATTGTCCGCGAAGCATTCGAGGGCTTCGAGGGCACGCCCGCCGCCTAGTCTGCTGCAGAGCGCAGTGCGGCGGCAGGCGATTTTTGCGCTTAGCTTTCGCTGTGCCGGGGGCCAGCACGGTATAGTGAATCTCCGTTTGACGTATCGTGACTTGCCGGAGGCCCCGAGTTCCGTCACTGCGAGATCGGTGAGGTACGCAAGGAAGAGGCAAATCGCGTCTTCGTAGCTCAGCGGCACCGCCGTCGGGTTCAACTCGGCCTCCAGGCGGCGTGCCGCCAAATCCTGCTGGTATGCGACGAGCGTGAGCTGCTGTTTGATTGAATCCAGGCGGCGCCTGGGCGCGCCACTAACGAGGGCATCGAGACTCTTCCGCAATGCTTCCGAACCCACATAGAGCAGGCCGTCGTCAGAGACCCAGATGGAAGAGGAGACCGTGTAGATCGCGTTCAAATCACCATCCCGCTTACCGAGTCCCAATTCGATGAGATGCGGATCGAGATCGTCTTCTCCATTCACGCCCGCCGTCTATCCTGGCTCAGTCGTACAGGCCGCGCCCGTCATTGCAGACGAATGTGATCGCGTCCCACGCGACGGACGGGTACTTGGCGGCGTCGAATCGCATCGCGCCGTCGAGGTCGTGGTCGTACTCGATATCGAACGCCAACGTGATGCCCGAGACGTCCGTCCGCGGCAGGTGCTTCAACCGGAGGTGGTTGCGGCCGGAAATCAGTTGGCGGATCTGGTCGTCCGTCATGCCGCGCTTCCGGAGGTCGTCAATCTTGACCTTGCCCTTGACGAGATCCTGCCGGAGCGCGTTGGTCTGCATCTCCTGGGTGCGCCTCTCCCAGGTCTCGTGCATGTCGGAGTAGTCTTTGTAAATAATCGCGCCCGCCGCCACGACGCCCGTGGCCAGCAACGCCCACGGGTTGGCCGCGAGCGCAATCGTCAACGCGCGCACCGCCGCCACGATCCCCATGATCTTGGCGGCGATGGCGTAGGTCGCCAGGATTCCCGCCAGCCAGATCGCCATCCGGCCGAACTTCTCGATCAGGCCGATGTTGTCCTTGAGCCAGGACACCATGTCGCGCAGGTGGCCGACGACGGCTTTCAACTCACCCTGGAAAGCATTGCCCTCGTCCTGCTTGAGATCCACCACGTCGGGCCCGAGCGCCTTCATCTGTCCAGCCAGGGTGCTAGAAGGGCGCCGGACCGTGTTGCTGAATCCGGCGTGAATCACGAAGTCGCGGATTGTCGACTTGCTCCTGCGGTACGCCGCGCGCGGCCGCGACCTCTGAAATGGGCTGCCCAGTGTCCGCGAGGATTGCTCCTTCGCCAGCGAGGTTCGCCATGCGTCGCAGGATTACATCGCAATAGGCCGGCGAAATCTCGCAGCCGTAGCCGGTCCGACCGAGCACGTGGGCCGCAGCCATCGTGGTTCCTGAACCCATGAAGGGGTCGAAGACCGCGTCGCCGGCGTCCGTGAACGCTTTCACGAAGAATTCCACTAGGGCGCGGGGGAATGGAGCGGAGTGCGATCCCTGGCTGCTCTCCGACTTGACTTCGATTACGTTGCTCGGGCGGGCAATGCCGGTGAACCGGCCATCGCTCTCGCTTGCGTCTGGCTGTGCCGCGGCCGCACCCCGAGCGCCGGTACCAAGAAGGCCACTACCGGATGTCGACTTGGGATTGTTCGGTGAGTAGTCAAAGCAGTGCTCGGACTCGTGCCCGACCGCCCGCGGCCGGAACTTGATCTGCTGCCGCCAGCAGAAGTGATAGATCGGTTCGAAGGCGTTCTTAAACCTGTTTCCCCAACCGCCGGGCACGCCGTTGTCGGTTTTGCGCCAGCAGAACTCATCCACGAACCGCCAGCATCGCAGCTGGTAGCGGGCGTCGCTTCCTGCATAGGGAAATCCAAGTTTAAGGAGTGTGAATTATATCACCAAGCTTGGACGTCTGCTGGCAGTTTGAAACAGTAGAAGATTAGAAATTCCGTGCTTTCAAATCTGTCGAGCAACTTGCGAATCGTGGCAGAACCCAACGCTCAGATGCAGAGCCAGCCACCGTCGTCAATACTTTCATCTGTGACTGGGGAGGGCTCGGAGGGTTTTAAAGGTGCGGTGTCTTCCTCCCCAGGTTTGCACGGGTCATGGGGCTTCGGTTCGGTCGGCCCTAGCCGCACCGGAACGGAGTCCGAGCCCGCCGTTATGTCCACTCTCTCGTCGTCCGACTGCGCCAGCATGCCTGCATCGTATTGCATCTGCACCATCGCCGGTGGGCGCACCACGCGCGCTCACCAATGAGTTACTCCGGATCTCGCCTGCCGCCCGCCGCCACGGATGAGCCTGTCGAGGACGATTGCCTCGAAAAACGACAACCCTAAGGCATAGGTTGTGAAGGTCACTCGGTGCGAGGCGTCAGCAGATACCAGGTCGATAACGCAAGATCGTCTATGCCATGCCTTCGATGCGCCGGCGGCAGAGGTCCAGCGCCTCCACTGTCATCTGCCGCGTTTCATCGCTCAGCTGGATGGCCTTCGGAACTGCGATCCCGTCGAGCGCCCCGCGCAGTCGCTGCACAACCTCATCCACAGCGCCTTCCGCGTCGCCGGCCCGCAGACCAGCAGTCGTCGCCAACGCCTCGAAGTCAGCGCGACGGAGGTTATCATCCTTGCCGTTGAGCTTAAGCGCGAGGCGGTCATGTCTCAGCTTCGGGAAGACACGTGTCGTCACGGCATCGTAAAGCGGCGCAAGCCGCACGGTGCGGAACTGCCTGTCGTCCGGCTCGGCGGTCTTGAGCAGCGCCATGTTTTTGAGATGCATGTCCCCGTCGGCGATCAGCCAGGCGAAGACCGCGCGCTTCACGATGATGAGCAGATCCTCTTCGGGGGCCGTGGACAGCGGGCGGACGGCGCGTGCGACGCGCTCCATGGTGCTGTCGTACTTCGCGCTCGTCGGCAGATCCAGAACGGAGCACATGTCTTCCAGCGCCAGAAATCGCGTGTCGGCATTGCTCTCGCGAATATCGAAGCGCTCGACAAGGAGTGCCGGCGGCATCCTGTCCGGCATGGCGACAAGCGCGGTCTCCGGCGCTTCGAAGCCGGCCGCCCGGCCGAGTTCCATCGCCATCCACTCCACGACCGGCAGTGCATCATAGCCGCTGGTCCCGGCGGGCTTGAGGATATGGGTGAACGGCTTTCCGGTCGCGGGCGAGAGAACGCCCTTTTCATCAAGGCACATGGGCGCCTTGATCTGCACGCCCGAGAGGCGCGGCGTATCCGCGCGCGCGTAAATCTGCGCGAGGGTGCGCTCGAAGTTCTTCTCGATTTCGCCCCGGCCGGGTCCTTCGTAGGCGCCGGTAAAGACGCCGCCTTTGGTATAACCGGCCAGCGGCCTCAGGAGGACGTCCTGCGGTAGCTGCCTGAGCTCCGACTCCTGTTCAACAATCGTGATATTGGACGTGTAGCGCTTCCCAGACCGCAGCAGCGCGCGCTCGTCCTTGTCCTGGAGAACCTGCTCCAGCCAGCCTTCCGGCAGCAGCGAGACGATGAACGGCGGCAGTCTGCCGGGCGTTGTCTGCCGAATGAGCGGCGGCCCGTCGACCTCGCCCGGCTTCCACCGCCACTCGAACCCGTCGTGAATCAGGCGCCCCAGAGGCACGCCGTGCCAGGCGACGATGAGATCCAGCGCCGCCTCGTTCTTTGCGGGCGCAGCGCTCGGCCGTCGCAGCAGGTAGCGCTCCGCCGCCTCCCCCTCGCGATACCACTCGTTTTCGCGCGCCAGTGTCCAGACCGCATCGGCCGCGCCTTGTGCAGAGCCATATTCCTCGATCAGGCGCGCAGCAATCGAGCCCCGCATGTCGTCATTGATCGATGCCGCGTGCTCACTGCGCAGACGGAATGCCTCAAGGAAGCGCTGGCGGATTGATGAGACGGCAATCCGGAACTCGCCCATGCCGTCGTCGATGACGCCCTCGCCGACGGATGGATGCGCTGGGGCCTCGTTCTGGATGATTTCCAGTGCACGGATGCGGGTGCGTTGCTTGCGCCTGGCGCTCAGAAAAAGACGTCCGTCCGGGGTTGGCCCGAGCAGGACGGCGCTCGCGGCCGACAGGTAAGCTTGGGGGTAGAGATATTTGGCGATACGGACGGCGTGCCGGAGGACGGTGACTTCGATGTCGTCTTCCGCGTCGACGTAGATGCCGCGCATGAGCTGAACGAGTTTCCCGGTTTCGGCCCGGTAGTGGCTGCGGGTCTTGTCGATCGTTTCGCCAACGAGGTGTAGCGCCATGCTAATCTTCCCGTACTTCAGGTACGACTAGGTTAGCACTGGCGACCCGACCGTTTCAATAGAAATTAAACTTTCCCGTACCTGAGGTACGGGAAAGATAGCCTCTGGCGCTGTCAACTTTGGTTTCAACCGTCGCGTGGTTTCGCCACCGGTTCGCCGTTTGTTTTCAACAACTTGCTTATCTGCGAGAGGGTTTTATTCCAATGTTTTTGGGGATTTTCCTAGACAAGATGGTTTGACAGGCCTTGAGGGCTGCAAGTGCCTGATTCGCCGAAGGTTGTTTTTTCTCAAAGTTCAACGTGGCCGCCCATGGAAGCGAGTGCAAAACGGCCTTTTCCACAGCCTGTCAGTTCGGGCAGTTGACAGGCCCGCCGCGTGTTATGACTGCTCGCTTTCGTGCTACTAATTGCAGATCACCTTACGTATCAACAAATTACCTCTGAGCTGAGCGATCGCACCGGGCGAACGGATCTTGGGGGCCGCGCTTAACGCGCCCGCCAACAAAGGCCACTCTGTCAATCAGATTTTGATATATGCGTTCTTGGCTGGCCAAGCGCATCCTTATGAGAACAAGCGAACAGGCATAATCTGTCAGAAGTATGCTATGATTTTTCTGACAAACCATGAACACCATTGCGAAAATGATCGTCGCGCGAGCCAAGCGGCACGGAGCCGGTTGGGTGTTCTCTGCCAAGCACTTAACCGATCTCGGCGACCGCGCGGCAATTGATCAGGCACTCAGCCGCCTAGCCAAGGACGGTCGAATTCGTCGTCTGGCCCGTGGGCTTTACGACTTGCCGAAAATCCACCCCGTCCTTGGTCCGCTCTCGCCAAATCCAGACGCCGTGGCGGCTGCCGCCGCAGAGCAGGCCGGCCACCGTCTTCAGATTTCTCCCGCACGTGCTGCCAACGTGTTTGGGCTTTCGTCGCAGGTGCCGGCGAAGGCGGTATATCTGACCGATGGCAGTTCGCGACGCATCAAGATCGGGAATCAGGTGGTCTATCTGAAGCACGCGGGGCCGCGTGCCCTGCTCGGCTCCGGCACCCAGGCTGGTGCCGCACTTCAGGCGTTGAGAGCAGTTGGCAAAGACCACATAAACGACGGCGTTGTGCAGCAGCTCCGTTCGACGCTCCCGTCCGATGCCAAACACGGCCTTCGCAAGTTGATGCACCAAGCTCCGCAATGGACGGCGCCGGTCATCGCCGCCATCACCGCATAGATGAACAAGTTCGCTTTGCTCCCTGCTGCTGATCGGGCGGCCGTCCTGCAGGAGACTGCCGCGAGAATGGGGATTGGGTCTCCAGCAATCGTTGAAAAGGACTTTTGGGTATGCTGGACGCTCGGCCAGATCTTCACGGCCGACTCGCTACCCGGACCATTATTCAAAGGCGGCACCTCGTTATCGAAGGTCTACGGAATCATCGCCCGCTTTTCAGAAGACGTCGACATTGTCCTCGACCGACATGTGCTGGGCTTCGAAGGCGATGGTGACCCAATTAATATCACCGGCACAAACCGACGCAACCGCCGCCTCGACGAGCTCGCGGCCGCGTGCTCGCAGACTGTCCAAGGTCAGTACGCGACGCGCTCCAGAAGCGTTTCCAATCGGAACTGGGTAATGCGGGTTGGTCGATAACTCCAGATCCTGCCGATCGGGATGGTCAGAGTCTTCTGTTCGCATATCCCGTTGGCCTCGAGCCACGGCTCTATGGAGCGGTAGGTTACATCCATCCCGTCGTCCGACTCGAATTCGGATGCCGCGGAGATATCTGGCCGACGGAGCACCGCACGATCCAAGCTTACGTAGCTGAGCAGTTTCCGGACCTTTTCGGATGGGCTGAATGCTCGGTTCACGTGCTTCGTCCCGAACGGAAGTTTTGGGAAAAAATCACGCTGCTCCACGCCGTCACGCATTCCGGCAAGACGCCACCACGCCTTTCTCGCCACTACTATGATGTCTCTCGAATGTACCGGCACGATGTCGGCCCCCAGGCGATGGCCGATCCGGCTTTGCTGGAAGCTGTTGTTAAGCACAAGAGTGTCTTCTTCAGAGAGGCTGCGGCGAGATACGATTTGGCAGTGCCAGGCTCGCTGAAAATCGTTCCTGGCGACGAACTGGAGCGGGCTGTTCGCCGCGACTACCGGGAGATGCAGGAAATGTTTTTCGGGGAAGCGCCGGCGTTCGATGACGTCCTCTCGGACATTCGCGAGATCGAGCAGCGAGTGAACTCCAAGCCGGTTTGAATACCGGCTGAGCGCGTTCACCCAGCGGAGAAAGCCCAATCGCGCTCACGGTATTAGTAGCGTCGGACGTTGCTGCATTTGAAGAAATTGTGCTGCTGCTCCCGAACGGAATCTGCCGAGGACTGTGAGGACGGCGTTACCCGGTTAGCCATCGTAGCCAACTGTCGGCGTAACCGAAGATTCTCAGCCTCAAGTTCCTTCACCCTCTTCTGCAGGGCTTGAACTTCGATATTCGGTGATTGGGTCGCGGTTCGGCGATCGTCCTGACCTTTTGTCCTCGATTTCCGAACGGGCGTGGCAGACGGCTCTTCGGCTTGTCGATTTCGTTGCGCGAGCATGCGTGCCTTCATCTCCGCGGCGCGACGTTCAAACTCTTCCTTACGCATCGAGCGAATTGTATCGCCTCTCGGGTCCCGGAGCACGCCGCGGCGGCTTTTGAGGGGTGGCGCGGTATTTCAGGATCCGGCTTCTGCCGCTGGCGGACGAAGGGTGCATAGGTAGCACTGGTGGGGTTGGGGGTTGCTCCCGTGCTGTGCAGGGGAGGATGCTGGTGTGTGTTATGTGGAACGAGGAATTGGAACGCCGCGCCACACGCATGCGTGAGCGATACAGTGGCTCGGCGAGCACCACCACGGATACTGAGGGCATTCGCCGCCCACGCGCAGGAAAGGCGCGCTCCTCGACTAGTGTCGCAACAACTCGCCGGCCGACGATCATTGTGCCGGGGTTGCCCGAGGTTAGTCCGCATGCGCTCCTGCAAGGGGTGTGGAAGCAAGTACACACGAATGCACTCCTGTCGGCCTTGGGCGACGTTGATCCGCTGGTAGTGCGCACCGCGCGCAGCATTGGTAAACAACAGGTTGGGTTCGACGGGCTGGTCTCACTTGCCGGGTCCGGCCTGCTCGAGGTGGCAGCCAGTACACCGTCGCTACCCCTGGCGCTCCAGTTGTATCACGTGCTCTTGGTCAAGGTGCGCGAACGCGGAGGTGAGGTAACCGTCACGGACGGGACGGTCATCCGCTGGAGGGGTGAAGCGGTCAGAATCCGGTTGCGCGAACATAGTGAGCGCCGTGAAACAACGAGTACCGACAGCTACCGCTCAAACACCTATCACCCCACGGGACGCCTTTCGTTTGCGGTTGTGCCCGAAATCGGTGGCGAATGCAGAATGCCGGTCACGGACGCGCAGGACGTCGAGAGCTTCCTCAACAAGGTCGACCGACTCATCAATCGCCTTCCACGCCTGCGTGATGAGCGAGCACGACGCGAACGCGAGCAGGAGGAGTGGCGAGCGCAGCTGAATAAGCGCATCGAACAAGAGCAGCACGAACGACGGCAATGGAGGGAGCAGCAGGAGAAGTTCGACCGGCTCACAAATGACGTCGATCAGTGGAGTAAGGCGGAACGCGTCCGAGCATACGCTGCCGCAGCCGAGGCGTACCTCAGCAAAGATGGACCGATCGAACGCGGCAGCCACGTCGATGGCTGGCTGCGATGGATGCGCTGGTACGCGGATCATCTGGATCCCATCACGAGGCCCGACGGGCCACAGCAGGCCCCCGATTAGAAAATGCGCTGGTTTGCTGATTGACCGATCAAACCGCCATCTTGCAAGAAGAAATGGAGCATTTTTCTTGCGAGAGCAGGCCTTGGCGCCACCGATTTCCCGCCTCTCTCGGCTGTCAACTACCCGTTTCCTATCGGCCAACATTCGCCTTTTATTTTCAATAGGTTAAATATTGTTAGCGCCGGAATAAAATGACTCCACTTTAGCCGCTTTTGGCGCTGCCACCACCGGCCCTGGCGGCCGGCGGGCACACGACAGCGCCAGCCGCCGGCGAGCGGTCCGGCGACCTGGGGCCCAGTTTATTCCCTGCCGTGAGGCGATCAAACCATATGTGGTTGTCCCGCGCCGTCAGCAGGAGCAGGAACTGTGGAAGATCGGCCGTGCTTGGTATCCGGCTTGATGGACTCGACAACCAGGTAGAGTTTGTCGGCGCTGTTGACCTTCCCTGAGACGCAGTAGTATTGGCCCAATGCGGGTGCGTGGGATTTGGTGAAGTCATGCAGCCGATAAACACGGCGTGTCGAGTCGTCCCTCATGAGCAGGACGGCACAGGTGCGGTATTCCATCCGGGAGAGTAGGAGCAGGTGATTGGCGCTGAAGTTGAA